>JBBISD010000057.1:0-18758 GCA_037441485.1 Burkholderiales bacterium | reverse complement strand
AGCACTGCCTTCACACGGCAGGGGTCACAGGTTCGAACCCTGTACCGCCCACCAATTCCTCACGCGGGGCGCAACAGGACCGTCACCAGCAAGGACGCGTCGGTTTCAGCCTCGACCGCATGGGGCTCCGCGCCCGACAGCATCACCAGTTGCCCGGCTTCGAGCGGACAGCGGCGCGTCGGTGTCGTCACGACGGCCCTGCCTTCCAGGCAGTGCACGGTAATCGCGCCCGCCACGCTGTGTTCGCGCATGCTCTGGCCCGCCGGCAACACCACGCGCATGAGTTGCAGCGTCGGCGTCTTCAGCAGGCTCGTCGTCACCGCATTGCGCAGGCGCGGGCCCAGCGGGCGCACGTCGACGATGTCCAGCGGCTGTGCGTGTTGCAGCGCCATAATGCCTCCAGCCGTAGTGAACGATGCAGCGGTCCCGCGCCGTCGCCAGTGCGGCAGCGGCCGGCGACCTCAGGGTACTCCTGGCAGGTCGTCGCCCGGGGCTTTGCCGGCGGCTGGTACGCCGACCATGTCCGCGGCGATCACCCAGCGGTCGAAGTCGTGCTCGCTGACGTACCCCAGCTTGACCGCGGCCTCGCGCAGGCTCACATCCGCGCGATGGGCGTGGCCGGCGACCTGCGCCGCGCGGTCGTAGCCGATATGCGGCGCCAGCGCGGTCACCAGCATCAGCGAACGCTCCACCAGGGCAGCTATGCGCTCGCGATTGGCGTCGATGCCGCGCACGCAGTGGACATCGAAGCTTTTCATGCCGTCGCCCAGCAGGCGCACGCTCTGCAGAAAGTTGTGCGCAATGAGCGGCTTGTAGACATTGAGCTCGAAATTGCCCGAGGCGCCGCCGATGCCGATGGCGACATCGTTGGCAAGAACCTGCACGCACAGCATCGTCACCGCCTCGCATTGGGTCGGATTGACCTTCCCCGGCATGATCGAGCTGCCCGGTTCGTTCTCCGGAATGGAAATTTCGCCCAGTCCGCAGCGTGGTCCGGATGCCAGCCAGCGGATGTCGTTGGCTATTTTCAGCAGGGCGCCGGCGAGCGTCTTGAGGGCGCCGTGGGCGGCGACAAACGCATCGTGGGCGCTGAGCGCCGCAAACCGGTTTTCCGCGCAGACGAACGGCAGGCCGCTGTCGGCCGCCAGTGCGGCGGCGACCCGCGCGCCGAATTCGGCGTGCGTGTTCAGGCCCGTGCCGACCGCGGTGCCCCCGACTGCCAACGGATACAGCAGGGCCATGCCCTGGCGTACCAGGGACTCGGCAAGCGTCAGCTGCGCGACATAGCCGGAGATCTCCTGCCCCAGCGTCAAGGGGGTGGCGTCCTGCAAATGGGTGCGCCCGATCTTGACGATGCCCGCGAAGGCCGCGGATTTGGCCAGCAGGGAGGCACGCAGCGCCGTCAGGGCGGGCAGCACCTGGTGCGCCAGGCCTTGCACCGCCGCAAGATTCATGGCTGTCGGGAAAATGTCGTTCGACGATTGCCCCAGATTGACGGCGTCGTTGGGGTGCACGCGCCGACCTGGGCCGCGCGCGCCGCCCAGCAGTTCCGAGGCGCGATTGGCCAGCACCTCGTTCATGTTCATATTGCTTTGGGTTCCGGATCCGGTCTGCCAGACGCCAAGCGGGAACTCGTCGGCGTGTTCGCCCCGCGCCACCTCGCGGGCCGCGGCGATGACGGCGTCGGCGACATCCTCGGCCAGCAGGCCCAGGTCGGCGTTCACGCGGGCACAGGCGGCCTTGACGGTTGCCAGGGCGATCACGAGCGCCCGGGGCATGCGCTCGCTGGAGATGGCAAAGTGGTCGAGCGCACGCTGGGTCTGTGCCCCCCACAGCCGGTCGGCCGGTACCTCGATGGGTCCCATCGAATCGCGCTCCGTACGCGTTGCCTTCATGACCCCTCCCGCAAATGAACCGCTGGCGATCGCGTTGCCCGCGGACGCCGGCGGGCATCGCTGCGCTCGCTGGCGAACAGACAAGGCGGTCCTTTGCTTGCTACAAGGGCGCCTGCGTGTCACGCTATCCGTCAGCGGGCGGTGCGCCGCCACCCAACGTCGGAGCGTACGCCCCGGCTCGCATCAGGAGCGCCACCATGGACCTCGCCACTGCAATGCCGCCTGCCCCGGCGCCCGCAACGGCCGCAACCCCCAGGCCCGGGAGCCCGGCCCGGCAGGCGGACCGGCACCGAGGCAATCCACGAACCCTGACTCCATAATGCACGTGCACGGCACCACGACGTCGACGCGCGTCCGTCGCGCCGGCGCATGGGTGCGGCGCGCGCTCGGTGTCGTCGTCGCCAGTGCGCCATTCGCCGTGTCGGCACAGTCCTCCGTCACCCCTGCGGCTGCCACGACGCTGGCCCGCGTCAGGTCCGCCGGCATGGTCCGCTGCGGCGCGGTCGCCCGACCCGGATTGGCCCAGCGCGACGGGTCCGGCCCGTGGACCGGCATTCTGGTCGACCTGTGCGGCGCCATCGCCACCGCCGCGCTGGGGGCACCGCCGCGCATCGAGTTCCGCGGCTATGCGGCCGATGCCGACTTCGAGCGCATACGCCAGGGCCGCGACGACGTCTTCTTTCTCACGGGCGGCGAGATCAACGCGCACGCACTGGCCGGCGACGTGAATCCGGGCCCGACGGTCTTCCTGGCCCGCAACGCGGTCATGGTGCCCGCCGATGCGCCGGAGCGCCATCTGGCGGACCTGGCGGGCAAGGGCATCTGCTACCTGATCGCCGACGCGGCCGAACGCAGCCTGGAAGACTATTTCGACACCCGCGGGCTGCCGTGGCTGCGTCACGCGTATTCGGAGGACGGCGAGATGCTGGATGCCTATGCCGCACAGCGCTGCCACGCGATGGCTGGCGAGGCGACGTGGCTCGCCGCCCGGCGCGAGGCACGCGGGCGCGCACCCGGCCGCCTGCTGCCCGAGGCGCTGGAGCGCTTCCCGGTCGTCGCGGCCACCGGCGTGGCCGATGGCCGCTGGTCGGCGGTCGTGGCCTGGACCGTCAATACCGTTGTCAATGCCGAGCGACCCGAAACCAAATGGTTCGCCGGCGGAGCCAGTGCGATGCCGCTGGCCGCGCCCGAACTGGGACTGGCGCCCGGCTGGCAGGCGGCGGTCATCGCCGCCACCGGTCATTACGGCGCGATCTGCTCCCGCCACCTGGGACCGGCGACGCCGTTCAATCTCGAACGGCAGGACGGGGACGCACTGCTGCTTCCCTTCGCCGAATAGCGGCGCGTCCCGGGCCACCCGGCGGTTCGCCGGCACGCTCCGGTCGCCGCAGGGCGTCAGCCGCCCGTACGCTGCGGCCCGAGCAGCGTGTGCACGTCGTTGGTCATGATCGCCAGGAAGACCAGCAGGCCGATGTAGGCCGTGCCGTAGGTGAAGCGGTGCTCGGCGCTGACGCCGTAGTAGGCCTGGTTCTCCGGCGCGCGCGGATCGTACTTCCAGGCCTTGATAAGCTGCGGGATCGCCAGGATGCCCATCATCAGCAGCACCGGGTTCGGATGCAGGAAGAACAGCGCCGCCAGGATCGGCGCCCCCAGCAGCCAGAGCCGCGGACTGAGCACGGCAGTCACGCGCCCGCCGTCGAACGGCGACAGCGGGATGAGATTGAAGAGATTGAGGAAGAACCCGGCGTAGGACAGCGCCAGCAGCAGCGTGATGCCCGTCTGTCGCCAGGCAAAATAGCAGGCCAGTGCCCCCAGCGTGCCCACCAGCGGACCGGCCAGGCCGACGTAGGCCTCCACCTCGGCGTTGTGCGGCAGTTGCTTGAGGTTGATCCACGCGCCGACAAACGGGATGAAGGTCGGCGCGCCGACGTCCAGCCCGCGCTGGCGCGCGGCGATGAAGTGTCCCATCTCGTGCACGAAGATCAGCAGCACGAACCCCACCGCGTACCACCAGCCGAACACCCACGAATAGGCGATGACCGACAGCAGCATGGTGCCGCCCGTGAGCAGCACCTTGCCCAGCTTTCCGGCCGTCAGCAGCGTCAGCAGCAGCTTGATCACGGCTCAGGCCCTGGGCGGTCCGTCGCGCAGGTCGTGCGCCGCGGGTTCCCCCGGCGCCATGGTGGTCGGTGCCATGGTCGCCGGCGCTGCCGCCGCGCTGCCGGACCGGTCGCGCCAGAGCTTCCTGCGGATGGCCCAGACGAAGCCGCCCACCGCCAGGATGATGACCTTGGCGAACTTGACGACGAAGGCGGCTGCCAGCGCGAGCAGGCCCAGCTTCTTGGCGGCGACGCCGGCCACCAGCGTGGCCAGGCCGAATTCGGCGACGTGGTCGGTGCTTACATCGAAGTCGGCATACCGCTTGCCGGGGTTGAAGGTGAGATCGTCGAGCAGCGTGGCGGTGGCCGGGCGCAGCACGCCAATATGTGCCTGGTCGGTCACCAGGGTCATCGCCAGGTAGCCCTCGCGTCCCAGCACCAGCGTGCGGTAGTTGATGCCTTCATGGACGCCGCCCGCATCGCCCTTGGTGCGCGCGCCGATCGACCACACCAGCTGATGCGACGGCGCCTCGTAGCGCGGCGGCTCGATCCACCCGCTGACCTCCATCTCGCCGATGCCCATCTGCACGCGCCGTTTGTTGCCCTCGGCCGTGCCCTCGCGCAGCCGCTGCATCAGGTCGTCGGCCTTCCAGTCCTTCGCATCGTCGTCCTTGATATAGCCGGACGGCACGTAGGAGATCTCGTAGAACGAGAACGAGCCGTCCTCGAGGTGGGGCACCACCATGCCCTGGAAGTCGCCATCGACCGAATTTCCCATCGCCCGCATCAGGCGCGCGCCCTCGGCAGGCGGGATGAAGGCAAAGCCGCCCGGCAGGGCCAGCTTGCCCTGGCCGGCCATCGGCAACTCGACGGGGCCGCGCCGCAGCGCCTTGCCGGCGGCCTCGAAGGCAGCCTCGATCTCCACCTGCGGATCGGGCGGTGCGGCCGGTGGATCGGCACCGCGGGCCGCGCCCATGCAGGCCACGAAGACAAGAACGGCCAGCGCCGGCAGGGCGGTCATTGGCTTCAACGGTGACCTTTCGCGGAAGTTGCGGCCGAGGCGAACTCTATCGCAAAAAAAAAGCGATGCGGGGTACCGCATCGCTCGCGCGCAGCCGGGGCCGCGAAGGCCCCGGGCCCTAACCGGTGTTCAATGCGTTGCCAGGCGCCACATGCCGCGCCCGTGGGTCGCGGCGTACAGGTCACCCTGGCGCGTCAGGCCCAGCTGGTACACGGCCACCGGCGGCAGTCCGGTGCCGGCCGACACCCATTGGGTGGCTTCGGCCTTGAGCACCAGCACGCCGAAGTCCGTCGCCGCATACAGGTCGCCGCGATGGTCGTCGCGCACCAGGCCGGTGATCGGCAGGTCGCCCAGGTTGTAGCTGATGTCGCGGAAGGTCGCGCTGCCGTTGCGGCCTACGCTCACGTCGAACACGTGTCCGGGGGCGTAGGGCGTGTAGTAGCCATACCCGGTATAGGACACATAGGCGTGGCGGCTGTCGCGCGGGTCGACGGCAATGCCGCTGACCACGCGCCGCGGCGTGCTGGCCGAATCCAGGCGCTGGAAGCTCACGGTCGTGGCGTCGGCGGCATCGGCATTGAGCGAGACGAACACGCGGCCGCGGCTGGTGCCGGCCCACAGCGCGTGGTGATTGCCCGACGAGCGCGCGACCAGCGCCACCTCGCCGCCGGTGCGGTCGGTGCCGAAACTCGGATCGAGCGTCAGGTCGGCGCCCAGCGGCACCCAGTCGCCGCAGACGGCTTTGAAGTCGCCGAAGTACTCGTTGCAGTGCAGGTCCAGGTACGACTGCGGGCCGCCGCTGTCCTGCGTGCGCCAGATGTGCTGCAGGCCGGCGAACATCGTGCCGCCGACGAGCGGGTCGGCGATCATCGGCGTGTAGAACTCGGTTTTCTCGCCGCTGGCCAGCAGCGGATCGGAGATCCAGTCCCAGCCCAGCGTGGCGGCGCCCTGGAAGTTGACGTCGACCTGCGGGTAGTAATAGGTGTGAAAGCGCACGCTCGAGTTGGCCGCGTCGATGCCGCAGTTGCCGCCGTCGCCGCCCATGGTCTCGAAGAACGGCGCGGTCGGGTCGCCGGCCGCCCAGGTGCCGTTGTCCTGCGTGCCGCCCATCCAGACTGCATCGGCGTTCTTCGGGTCAAAGGCAACCGACTGGAACTGCAGCGTGACCAGGCCGTTGTTCACCGGGTCGATGCGCACCGGGATGGCCGCCAGCCAGGTTTGGCAATCGCTCAAGTCGGCGCCGCTCAGGCCGCGCGCGGCGCACTGCCCGGTGGCGTCGGCAAAGCCGCCGCTGGTGCGCACGATGCCGCCGTCGGAGCCGGCCAGCACCTGGTCCGGACGTTGCGGATTGAACACGATGGCGTGCTGGTCGGGGTGCATGCCCTGCGGCGGCGACTGCGTGTCGCGCGTCATGTCGGTGAAGGTCACGCCGGCATTGGTCGAGCGCATCACCGCGCGGCCGTTGGAGGCTGGCGCTACCTGGCCGAAGATCTCCGGATAGTTCATGCTGCCGCCGATCCACACGGTGTCGGGCTGTCCGGGCGGCGTGGCGATATAGATGTCGTAGAAGCACTGGCCCTGGCAGAAGCCGTAGCTGCCGTAGCCCGGGTTGCCGGGGGTCGGATCCGACAGGGCGATCCAGCCCGGGTTGTTCGTGCCGTCGCTCAGCGTGGCGGCCGCGACGCGCGCATTGTCGACGCGATACACGTACGACGTCCCCACCTGGTCAAGCGAGTCGCCCACGTAGACGCGGGTCGTGCCGGCCTTGGTGGTCAGCGCCATCACCAGGCGGTTGAAGCCGTCATTGGGCTGGCCGGTGGCGAACACCGTGCGATAGGCGTTGTCGCCGTCGAGGCTCACCGACGAGCGCACGATGCCGTAGCCGAAGATCGACAGGTAGACCGTATCGGGGTCCATCGGGTCGAGCTCGATCTGCATCACGCCGCCGCTGAAGTTGCCGCCGGGGGCGGTGCTCAGCACCTGGACGAAGGTCTGGCCGCCATCATGCGATTCGTACAGGCCCAGGTTGGCGGTATTGGGCGGCAGCGACGGATTGGCCGAGGCGGCCGCGCCGTGCAGCGCGGTCATCGTGCCGAAGTACAGGTGCGAGGAGTCGCGCGGGTCGATCTTGATCGAGGCGATCGACAGGCCGTTGGCCAGCGGCACCGAGGCCGGCAGGACGTTCCAGGTCTGGCCGCCATCCACGGACTTGTACAGGCCGACGCCGGCTTCGGAGTCGCCCGAGGAATTCTGTTCGCCGGTGCCCACGTACAGCACCCGGCCGCGCCCGTGCGGGTCGACCGCGATCGAGCCCACGGCGTTGGAGTCAAGGCCGGCCGAGGCCGCCGTCCAGTTCAGGCTGCCGCTGAACGGGTGGTCGGCCACCCAGACGCCGCCGCCGGCGGCGCCCAGGAATACCCGGCAGCTGCCGAAGTCATCATCCTTGCAGCCCGGGGTCAGTGCCAGTGCGGTGATGCGGCCCGAGGCCGTGCTGTCGCGCCCGGTGTAGGTGACATAACCCGATACCGGCGCCGCCCCCGGAGTAATCAATGCCCAGGCCGGCGTTGCGCCGGGCGCAAAGTTGCCGCTCAGGGCCTTGAAGGCCGTGCGGGCCGCGTCCGATTGGGCCGGCGCCACGTCGGCCGCCGGATACGCCATGTTCTTGTAGCGGCTGTAGTCGGGGCGGCTGATGCCGTCATCATTGGCGACCTTGTCGGCGTGGTTCGGCACGGCAATGCCGGCCGCGGCGGCGACGCCAGCCGCCCCGCAAAGGATGAGGGCCAGTGCCGACCGCATTCCCGGTATTCCCGCGCGTGCCGGCGCGGGCCTGCGTAATGCCGAACTGCATGCTGCTTGCAACATGAATCTCTCCTGCCGCTGATCGATTGGATCGGGTTTGTCGGAGCCGCGTCGCACCATGTTGCCGGGCCTTTTGGGCTGGCGTGAGCGCACGGCTGGCGGAGCCTCCGCCGGGGTGTTGGCGCAGGAGATTGCGATAGGTCCCCGGGGGCGTCTATGGGGGAAGCACCCCCATTTCGTCCGGATCCCTGTAACAGGGGGTGGGAAAGTACTATGTCGCCCGGCAATGGCATCCCGCAACGATCGGCAGCGCTTTCCCAAGGGCAAGAAGGATCAATTATGGCCGCAATAACCATGGCCGCAACGTTGGCGGTTGCCCGGCAGGGCAAGCCGCCTGCTGGCCCGTACCGCCGCCGGTCCAGCCGCCGCTGGATGGGGTCGGCGTGGCACGCCGTGGTGGGGATGGCGATCGCCGTGGTCGCCGCCGCCGCACAGGCCGGCAGCGCGGTCAGCCTGCAACCGCCGGGGGGCCCGGCGACGGGGGTGCCGCTGCTGGCGCCCGCCAGCGATCCGCAGCTGCCGGTGTCGGCGCTGCAGCTGCTGCTGCGCCAGCGCATCAAATATGTGTTCGTCATCTTCAACGAGAACCACTCGTTCGACAGCGAATACGGCACCTTCCCCGGGGTAAACGGCCTGTATGCCGACGGCGTGCAGCGCCGCGACGCGCCCGGCATCGAGCAGCGCTATACCGACCTGGATGGCGCGCCCGTGCGCGTGCGGCCGTTTCGCCTCGGCCCCGAGCGCAATGGCAATGTCGTCGACAGCGTCGACCACTCGCACCGGGGGCTGGCGCGCAAGCTGGACGTGGTCGACGGCACGCCGCGCCTGGACGGCTTCGCGCGCGACGAGTACACGCGATTCGCCCCGCCGGGTGCGACCGCGGCCCAGCAGGCCAAGGCGCGCCAGTACGCACGCCTGGTCATGGCCCACGTCGATTGCGACACCATTCCGTTTTTCTGGCGGTGGGCCAGCAATTTCACGATCTTCGACAACATCTTCGCCACCGAGGACACGCCGTCCACGCCCAACGCTATCGCGATGATCGCCGGCCAGGCGGGCGAGACCCAATGGGTCCGGCACCCGGCCAGCGGCGACGACCCCACCGCTACCGGCAGCACGGGTCCGCTGGGCGGCACTTTCCTGCTCGCCGGCAGGCCGCGCACGTTCAGCGGCAGTGCGCGCACGCAGGGCCCGCCGCTGGTGAACGACCCGCAGCCGAATTTCGGTTCGCCGTTCGACGCCACGGTGGACGACACCACGGTGCACCGCCAGCCCTATGGTCCGTATGAGGACTACGCAAGCGGCAATATCGCTGCCAACCTCACGTTCGCGTCGCTGCCCCTGACGCTCACGGGCAGCGACGTGGCCGCGACGATGGCGCGCGACCTGAACCCGGCCCTGGACCTGGCCGACATCGCCCGGGACATCGCCTACGTCCAGGACCTGCATCGGGCGCCGGTGCCGTGGCGCTGGTACCAGAACGGTTACGGCCTGGAGTCCACCGATGCCGGCGGGCAGGCCAGCCACGCGGCTTTCGTCAGCCACCATCATGGGCCGCTGTACTTCGGATACCTGGCCAACAATCCGGCCGTGTACGGCAACCTGCAGGGCGAGACCCAGTTCTTCGCCGACGTGGCCGCCGGGCGCCTGCCGCCGGGCGGCGTCTTCTACATCCGCGGCGGCTACGCCAACCAGATGGGCCTGCAGCCCTACGTGGCGCCGGGCACGCCGCCCGCCGAGGCCGCCGCCATCCGTGCCGCCAAGGGCGGGGACGACGATCATCCGTCCTACAGCGACCGCCAGCTGAGCGAGGCGATGGCGGCCCGCGTCGTCAACGCCATCGCCGCGGATCCGGTGCTGTGGTCGCAAAGCGCCATCATCATCACCTATGACGAGTCGGACGGCTTCTTCGACCACGTCGCCCCGCGCATCCTGTCCTATGGCCCCGATGGCCTGCCGCTGTCACGCGGGCTGCGCGTGCCGCTGATCCTCATCTCGCCCTATGCGCGCGCCCATGCCGTGGCGCACGCCGAGGGCGACCACAATGCGGTGATCGAGACCATCAACGCCCTCTTCGACCTGCCGGCGCTGGCCAGCCTGCCCGAGGAACGCGATGCGCTGCTGGCCGGCAATGCGCCGGCCTTCAACCGCTTCGGGCCGCCCGGATTCGAGCAGCGCTACCTGGGCCCGCGCGACCAGCCGTCGCCGCAGACCGACAGCCTGCTGTCCGGGTTCGACCCGCGCCGCCTGCTGGGCATCGCGCCGCCGCTGCCCGCGGCCCTGGCGCAGACCGAACCGGCCGTCCTCACCGAGCTGCCGCCCTACGGCGGCCAGGGCTGCCATGCGCTGGGCATCACGCCGGCGGCGCCGCCCGAGGATGCCCAGGTGCCCGAAGGCTTCAATCCGCTACCCAGCACCTATCCCCAGGCCAACTAGCGATCCGCGGCCGCGGCAGCTTGTCACCCTCTCCCTGCGGGAGAGGGTGACAGCAGGGTCTCGAATCGCCGCTTCGCGTCGAGCGGCTCCAGCCGCACCATCTCGCGCTGGTAGGGGGCGCCATCGCCGGCGTCATCCGGCGCATCGAGCTCCTCGGCATAGCGGCGCCCGGCATACGTGGCATGGGCAATGGTGGCGGGTGCCAGCGCATCGCCGATCACGCGCACATCGGTGATGCCGGCACCGGCCCACTCGGCGCTGCGGGCGCGCAGCGCCAGCGCCAGGGCCTCCTCGGGCAGGCGCGCGGTCACCAGTACCACGGCGTCGGCCTCGGCCGTTTCCAGCGCGCCGGTATGCATGCATTCGAGCGTCGCCGCGCCCGGCGCGATCGCATTGAGGGCGCGAAACGCGCTGATGCGCACGCCCTTGTGCAGCAGGCGCGCCTGGATGAAATGCTGCTCCATCGTGACCCGGGTCCACGTCGATGCCTCGCAGGCCGGGGTGACGTAGTGCACCGCGTAGCCGCGCTCGGCCAGGCGTTCGGCCAGCACGCCGGCCATGTAGTAGTGGTCGTCGTCCCATACGAGCACGCGGCGGCCGCGCGGCAGCCCGCCGGCCAGCAGCGCGTCCGGGGTCAGCACCTCGGACCCGGCGGCGATGGCGATCGGCTCCAGGTGGTGGCGTCCGATGCCATCGGCGCGCCAGCGGCTGCCGGTGGCGATGAGCACCCGCGGGCAGCCATAGGCCAGCACGTCGTCGGCCGTCAGCGGGCTGTCCAGGAACACCTGCACATTGGCCATGCGCTCGATCTGGCCCTTGCGGTAGTCGCGCACCCGGATCCAGGCCGCCAGCCCCGGCAGGCGCGCCTCCAGCACCACGCGGCCGCCGAGTTCGCGCCGCGCATCGGCCAGGCTGACCTCGTAGCCGCGCTTGCCCAGTACCTGGGCCGCTTCCAGGCCGGCCGGACCGGCCCCGACGATGAGCACCGGCGCATTCGAGCCGCGCGGCGCGACCCGCTCGGGATGCCAGCCCTTGCGCCACTCCTCGGCCATTGTCGGGTTCTGCGTGCAGCGGATCGGCGACTGCGTGAAGTCGCCCGACACGCAGATATTGCAGCCGATGCACTCGCGGATGTCCTCGATACGGCCTTCCTCGATCTTGCGCGGCAGGAAGGGGTCGGCGATCGACGGGCGTGCCGCGCCGATGAAGTCGAGCACGCCGCCCTTGACCAGGCTCACCATCCGGTCGACCGAGGTGTAGCGGCCCACGCCCACCACGGGCCGCGTGGTCAGGCGCTTGATGCCGCGGATGAACTCCTCCTGGTGGCCTTCCTCGGCAAAGCGCGAGGTCCGGGAGTCGTTCTCCCAGGTGGCCAGCGTGACGTCCCAGAGGTCGGGCAGGTCGGCGATCAGGCCGATCATGTCCTCGACCTCGGCCCGGTGCAGGCCCGCCGTCCCGCGCAGCTCGTCCACCGAAATGCGGATCGGGATCGCGCAACTGCCACCGACCGCGTTGCGGGCGTCCTCGGTCACCTCGCGCAGCAGGCGCACGCGGTTTTCCAGCGACCCGCCGTATTCGTCGCACCGGTCATTGGTCCGGCGCGACAGGAAATGCGACAGGAAGCTCAGGTTATGCGCGGCGTACACGTAGATGAGGTCGAACCCGGCGCGCTGCGCGCGCCGCACCGCGTCGACGTGCCAGCGGCGCAGGTTGCGGATGTCCTGCTTGTCCATGCGCCGGGCCTGGACCGGCTCGACGTGGAAGGACACCACCGGCAGGTGGGCCGGGCCCATCGGTACCTCGCGCGAGTGCAGGTTCGCGCCCGTCATGCCGTTGTAGCAGAGCTCGATGGCCGCCAGGCTGCCGTGCGCGTGGATGCGCTCGGCCATCTGCGCCAGCGCGGGGATGTCGCGGTCGTCCCACAGGCGCAGCTCGATGTATGGGGTGATGTCCGAGGTGTGGTGGATTTCCACCTGCTCGGTGCACACCACCGCCCAGCCGCCCTCGGCCTTGACGCCGCGCATCACCGCCAGCGCGGCCGGGTCGCGGTAGCCCATGCCGTTGCAGTGCGGCACCTGGAAGAAGCGGTTGCGCGCCGTGACCGGACCGATTCGCACCGGCTCGAACAGGATGTCGTAGCGGGCGTCGCGGTGCGGGTGAGGCGTTGCCGGGGAACGTGAGGTTGGCATGGGTGCTGGAGGGTCGACGCAAGGGCCGGGCGCGCGCGGCGCGGCGTGCTGTGGTCCGGTCAGGGTTCGCCGGCACCGTAGCGCGGTGCCCGGACGGGATTGACGGCCCGCTGAACGTCGGCCTCGATGTGCGGCGCATAACGCACATACAGTGCCTCGAGCGTGCCCACGGGATCGGCGTCGTCCCAGTCCACGCGCAGGTCGATGATCGGCCAGGTGACATCGCGCACCACGACCAGTCCCGCCGAATGCACCGTGGCGGCCTCGCCGCCGGCCGCCAGCCCCGCGCGCAGCGCCTGCAGCAGCCGCTCGGCCAGCGCACCGCCGGACTGCTCGAACGCACGGAGCATCGCCGCCGGCACGCCGACATTGGCCAGCCGGTTGCCGGCGGCCGCCGCGTCGGTGCCCAGCGTTGTCGCGTGAATGCCCAGCGCGTGCGCGCCCGAGTGCGCCGCCGGCGGGCCGTCGCGCCCGATGACCAGCATCTGGCGATATTCGCTGTAGGGGGTCGAGCGCAGGCCTATGCCCAGCGCATCGGCGGCACCGCCGCCCTGCTGCAGGGCGTCGAGGATGCGCGACCCGAGCGCGGGATCGGCGATGTTCTGGCTGGCCACGGCGCCGGCGGCGGCGCGCGCGTGCGCGCAGCGGGCCGCGACCGCGGGCGCGGACGAGGCGAGGGCGATGCCGTAGAGCGCGGGCGCGCGGGCCAGCTCGCCGGGCGCCGTTGCCCGCGCCACGATCGAGAAGGTCATCGGTGCTCCAGGCCCAGGAAGAACGCACGGCAGTGGCCGATGAAGGCCTGCGCGGCAGCACCGGGGCTGCGCCGCGACAGGTGCGCGAGCACGACGCGGCTCGAGGGGGCATCGCCCGCCAGCGGCCGCGTGACCAGCCGGCGACCGTCGTAGGCCACGTCCTGTGCCGGACGCGTGCCCAGCAGGCTGTAGCCCAGGCCATTGGCCACCAGGCCGCGCACCATCTCGAAGGAGCGCGTGCGATAGCCCACCAGCGGTTGCAGGCCGCGCGCCTGGAACAGCCCGAGGAAATACTGGCTGCTGGGCACGACGTCGAGCAGGATCAGCGATTCGTCCACGAGGTCCTCGAGCGCGACGCGCGCCTGGTCGGCCAGCCGATGACCCTCGGGCAGCAGCACGTAGGTGCCGAGCGCGGCCAGCGCCTCGGTGGTGATGTCGGCGTCCAGGCCAAAATCGAACAGCAGCGCCAGTTCGATTTCGCCGCTGCGCAGGCTGCCCAGGACGTACTGCTGGTCGCCCTCGAGCAGCTGTATGGCCAGGCCGGGGTGTTCCTGCACCAGTGCCGCCACCAGGGCGGGCAGCACATAGGGGGCGAAGGTCTGGAAGCAGCCTACGGCCAGGGTGCCCTCGCTGCCGCTGTGGCTGGCGTGCGCCGGGGCATAGGGCTGGGGTGTGCCGTAGGCGCGGTTTGCGTAGATCAGCGGCGCGCCGCCGCCGCTGGCGATGAACACGTCCTCGACCTCGCCCACGACCACGAAATGGGTGCCGACCCGCTCGCTGCGCAGCACCCGGCAGTCGAATGCCACCAGCGGGTCGATGACGCGCGGCGCACCGGTCACCTGCGTGGTCCAGCGCGCGCCGCCAAAGCGGTCGGACGCGGCCTGGCCCATGCGTCCGGCAAAGGTGTCGGCAACGTAGGCCTGGTCGTCGCGCAGCACGTTGACGCAGAACACGCCATTGGCCAGCAGCGCCTCGGCAGCGGCGCTGCGGTGGTGGACGCACACCAGCAGCGTGGGTCGCGGTCCGTCGGCCGACACGGAGGACATCGCCGAGACCGTCAGCCCGAAGCGCCCCGCCGGCCCGTCGGTGGTCACGACATTGACGGTCGCGGCGGCATGGCTCATGCCGCTGAGGAAGCGCCGGCGCAGTTGCGTGGCGTCGGCCGCGCTGGCGCCGACCGTGGCCAAGTTGTCGCCGGAGGCGGCCGGCGCCGCTGCGGCACCGCGCCCAGCCATGATCGCGTGTCACTCCGGTTCAGGAAGAAAGCAGGAAGCCCGGCCGATCGATCGCATCGCCAGAGCCGGGGGCATGCTAGCGCATTGCCACGCCGCCGTGGCCCGGCCGCGCGGCCGCGCGCCGCGGCACGTCGTGCCGGCGCAGGCCGGGCGGCCGGCGGAAACTACAATGGGCGCATGCATGAACCGACCGCAACGTCGCAGGACCCGCTCGCGCCGGTGATCGCCGCGCTGGCGACCATGCCGGCGGCCGATGCGCCGGGCCCCGCGGGCGCGGCGGCGCGCCAGCTGGAGGCCGTGGCGCAGGCAGGGCGCACGCAGGGCTGGGCGGTGCTGCCCATCGGACTGCAGGCCGGCGCCGAGGCCACTGAGCTGGCGCAGCTGCATGCGGCCATCGCGCTGCAGAGCCTGCGCCATGGCCAGCCGATGGCGCCGACGCTGCTGCTGTCGGGCGGTGCGGTGCTGCACCAGGGCAGCGCCGCGGGACCGGCCCAGTTCCTGCTGGCACTGGCGCTGTCGATGGATGAACACCGCGCCGTCCACGCCGCGGCCGCGGGATGGGAGCCGGCAAGCGGCCAGAACGTGGTCGCCGTGCTGCGGCCCGATACCCTGCAGCGCGCGCGCGACCGCCACGGCCATCCCGGCCAGGCGCTGCTGGCCGGCGGCGGCAACGATCTGCTGCGCGACCTGGGAGACGTGCGGCCGCTGGGGCCGGGCGATGGCGGTGCGGGCATCCTGCGGGCCATCCTGATAACCCTGGTTTGATTGCGTACAATTGCGGCCTCGTTGCAGCGACCGTGCGGCGCCACGGTGGCCCGGGCGGTCGGCTGCGCCGCAAACACGCGCGATCGCGCGTCCGCAAGGATGCCTGTTTCGACGGCGATCGCGTGACCTTCACCCAAGACCGGAACCGTATGCGCAGAAATCGTAACGCCAAGATCGTCGCCACCCTGGGCCCCGCCAGTTCGACCGAGGACATGATCCGTGCGCTGTTCGTGGCCGGCGTCGACATGTTCCGGCTGAACTTCAGCCACGGCACGCATGTGGAGCACAAGGAGCGTTACGACACGGTGCGGCGCGTCGGCCGCGAGTTCCGCCGGCCCATCGGCATCCTGGGCGACCTGCAGGGCCCGAAGCTGCGCGTGGGCAAGTTCGCCGATAGCGCCGGCATCACGCTGGTGCCCGGCGCGCGCTTTCGCCTGGACCTGGACCCCGCCGAGGGCGACGCCCAGCGTGTCAACCTGCCCCATCCGGAGATCTTCGCGGCGCTCGTCAAGGGCGCCACGCTGCTGCTCGACGACGGCAAGCTCAACCTGGAGGTCGAGGACTTCGGCAAGGACCACGCCATCACCCGCGTCATCGTCGGCGGGCGCCTGACCGACCGCAAGGGCGTCAACGTGCCCGGCGTCGTGCTGCCGATCTCGCCACTTACCGAGAAGGACCGGCGCGACCTGGCCTATGCGCTGGACATCGGCGTCGACTGGATCGCGCTGTCGTTCGTGCAGCGGCCCGAGGACATATTCGAGGCGCGCCAGATCATCGGCGACCGGGCGCTGATCATGACCAAGCTCGAGAAGCCGGCGGCCATCGACCGGCTCGACGAGATCGTGCGCGCCTCCGATTCGGTGATGGTGGCGCGCGGCGACCTCGGCGTGGAAATGCCGCCCGAGCGCGTGCCGATCCTGCAGCGCGCCATCGTGCGCGCCTGCCGCCTTGAGGGCAAGCCGGTCGTCGTGGCCACGCAGATGCTCGAGTCGATGACCGCCAGCCCGGTGCCCACGCGGGCCGAGGCCTCGGACGTGGCCAGCGCCATCTTCCAGGGCGCCGACGCGGTGATGCTGTCGGCCGAGTCGGCCGCCGGCAAGTATCCGGTCGAGGCGGTCACGATGATGGACCGCATCATCGGCCAGGTCGAGGGCGATCCGCACTACCGCGCGCTGCTCGACGCCAACCACGAGGAGGCGCGCTCCACCGTGGCCGACGCCGTGTGCGCGGCGCTGCGCCAGACCGCGCATATCGTGTCGGCCAAGGCCACGATCACCTATACCTCGTCGGGCGCCTCGGCATTGCGCACCGCGCGCGAGCGCCCCGAGGCCCCGATCCTGTCGGTCACGCCCAGCGAGCGCACTGCCAACCGCCTGTCGGTGGTGTGGGGCGTGCATTCGCTGCAGACCTCCGAGGCCCCGGACGTCACCACCATGACCGACATGGCCTGCCGCGCCGCGCTGCAGGAAGGCTTTGCCGCCGCCGGCGACTACGTCGTCATCGCCGCCGGCGTGCCCTTCGGTCACTCCGGCACCACCAACCTGCTGCGCATCGCCAAGGTGGGCGTGAACGGCGCCGACGACGGCGTGCCGTCCCGGCTGTGAGCGCCACGCCGCCGGTCGGGCAGGTCCGCACGCGAGTCGCGCCCAGCCCCACCGGCATGCTGCACCTGGGGACGGCGCGCACCGCGCTGTTCTGCTGGGCGTTCGCGCGCCACCACGGCGGCACCTTCGTGCTGCGCATCGAGGACACCGACCTGGAGCGCTCCACCGAGGAGGCCGTGCAGGTCATCCTCGACAGCATGCGTTGGCTCGAACTCGGGTACGACGAGGGCCCGGTCCGGCAGACCGAGCGCCTGGCGCGCTACCAGCAGCTGCTGCAGCGCCTGCTGGCCGAGGGCAAGGCCTACCGCTGCTACGCCACGCGCGAGGAGCTCGACGCGCTGCGTGCCGAGCAAACGGCGCGCGGCGAAAAGCCGCGCTACGACGGCCGCTGGCGCCCGGAGCGCGCCGCCGGCCGCACGCCGCCGGCCGGCGTCACGCCGGTGATCCGCTTTCGCAATCCGGACGACGGCGACGTGGCCTGGAACGACCTCGTCAAGGGCCCGATCAGCGTCAGCAACACCGAGCTCGACGACCTGGTCATCGCCCGCGGCGACGGCGTGCCGACATACAACTTCGCGGTCGTGGTCGACGATATCGACATGCGCATCACGCACGTGCTGCGCGGGGACGACCACGTGAACAACACTCCGCGCCAGATCAACATCTACCGCGCGCTGCTCGAGCCGGGCGCCGCATTGCCGCGCTTCGGCCACCTGCCGATGATCCTGGGGCCCGACGGGCAGAAGCTGTCCAAGCGCCACGGTGCGGTGAGCGTGCTGCAATACGACGAGGACGGCTTCCTGCCCGAGGCGCTGTTCAACTACCTGGCGCGCCTTGGCTGGAGCCACGGCGACGCCGAGAAGTTCACGCGCGAGCAGTTCGTCCAGTGGTTCGACCTGGAGCACGTCAACCGCGCCCCGGCGCAATACGACATCGACAAGCTGCTCTGGCTCAATGGCGAATACCTCAGGCAGGCCGGCGACGACCGCCTGGCCGCGCTGGTGGCGCCGCGCCTGCGCGCGCGCGGCGTGCCGGCCGAACCCCAGGGGCTGGCAGCCATCGTCGCGCTGTACAAGGAACGCGTGAAGACCCTCAACGAGCTGGCCGACGAGGCGCGGCTTTTCTATGTGGATCCGCACGTGCCGCCCGAACTGCTGGCCGAGCACCTGCAGGGCCCGGCGCGCGCCGCACTGGCCGATTTCGTGCATCAGGCGGCCGGCCTCGCCGACTGGCAGCGTGCCGCCATCGGCGCGCTGATCAAGCAGGTGCTGGCGGCGCACGCACTGAAGATGCCGCAGCTGGCAGTGCCGCTGCGCGTGGCCGTCATGGCCCGCACGCAGACCCCCTCGATAGACGCCACCCTCGAAGTCCTCGGCCGCGACACCGTACTGCGCCGCGCACGCGCAGCACTTGCCCCAAGCACCTAACCCTCCCAATTCCCCCTCTCCCTCCGGGAGAGGGCCGGGGTGAGAGTCGCCAAAAGGGCGGGCTGATTGCCCAACGCATCACGCCCCCCGTGCCATCAGCAGTCCCCCTGGTCGCCGGCAGTGCCGCCATCGTGGCCGCCACCGATCCGCCCGCTGACACGGTGCTGAGCAACGGCTACGTTGTCACCCTGGATGCGCGCGATAGCGTCGCGCAGGCCATGGCCAACCGCGGCGGACGCATCGCCTACGTGGGAAAGCTGGCTGACCTGATCGTGACGGACCGCAATGTCATGACGGTGCCGGCCCCGGACATTGCCCGGACCCGCATGCTGCACACGCTGGTGGGCGGTAATCCGGTGCGCCGCCGCAGGCGATTTTGCAATCACGGGCCCGCCTGCGTATAATGTCGGGTTCTCGCGTTGGGGGTATAGCTCAGCTGGGAGAGCGCTTGCATGGCATGCAAGAGGTCAGCGGTT
>JBBISD010000056.1:0-19158 GCA_037441485.1 Burkholderiales bacterium | reverse complement strand
GCGCGGCGCGTTCGCGGGCCGCTGCGCTGACCTGCAGGCGCGGCGGCGGCGGCGCACCGTTGCGGCCGCCGGCCGCGTCCCGCGCCGGCAGCAGCGCGCGCGCCAGGTGCAGGTAATAGGAGACGGTGTGCATGTCGCCGGCCCATTCGCGCGGCACGCCGATGGCGTTGCGCAGCAGCAGGCGGCGGCCGTCGGTGGCGTAGCCCGAGGGACGCAGCCCGGCCAGGCGGAACTCCAGCGCCGAGGAGATCGAGTTGGTGAGCAGCAGCCCCTCGGTGCAGGCGCCCGGCGGACGCTGCAATGCGCGCAGCGCCGCGATGCGTTCGCCGCGCGCGGCGGGCAGGGCGACCACCGGCCACGGATGGGCGGCCAGCAGGTCCTGCGCCCAGGGATGGCCCACCAGGGTCAGTCCGACGCCCCTGGCGGCCAGACACTCGAGGGCCGGCAGCGCCATGCACGCGTCGCCAAGGTGGTTAGGCAGGCGGACGATCAGCGATTGCATGCGAGGTAGTGCCTTCCGTGCAGGGCATGCGGGGCACCAGGGCCGTGCCGGGCGTGCCGGTCGATCGCATACACTACGGCACCCTGAAGGCCGCACCGCGACTCCGGCCGGCGCCGCCCGCAGGACATCGTCGGGAACCAGCCGCCATCTTACCGAAGCCTCCTGCATGAAACCATCCTTGCCGGCAGCGCCGTCCGCGTCCCGCTTCGCCGACCCCAGCCTGCGGCGCATGGTCGGCATGGTGCTGCAGCACCGCCCGATCCTGACGCTGGCCGTGTGCACGATGCTGATCGATTCGGCCTGCCAGGGCGTCATCGCGCGGCTCACCAGCCTGCTGCTTGCCAAGGGCATCGTCGACAAGGATCCAGCCTTCGGCTATTGGATGCCGGCCGCCTTCGTCGGCGTGTTCTTCGTCCGCGGCCTGGCCAACTACTGCAGTTCGTTCCTGGTGAGCAGCGTCTCGCAGCGCGTGCTGGTCGAGCTGCGCCAGTCGATGTTCCAGCGCCTGCTGCGCTGGCCGCAGTCGACCCTGGAAAACACGCCCTCGGGGCTGGTGATCGCCAAGTTCATCAACGAGGCAAGCAATGCCCTGAACCTGGCCGCCGAGGTGCTCACCACGCTGGTGCGCGAATCACTCACTACCCTGGCGTTGCTCGGCCTGCTGCTGTACGACAACTGGCGCCTGACGCTGCTCACCGTGATTGTCGGCCCGGTCATCGCCATCGTGCTGCGCAGCTTCAGCAAGCGCCTGCGCCGCCTCAATGTCGAAAGCCAGGCGATGCTCGGCGAGATGACGCGGGCCGTGCAGGAGGCCCACGAGGCCAGCCGCGTGATCAAGGTCTACGACGGCGAAGCCTACGAGACGCGCCGCTTCGAGCAGATCAACCTGCGGCTGCGCCGCTTTGCGATGAAGATGCAGGTGGCCTGGTCGGCCGCCACGCCGGCCACCCAGCTGATCGCGGCGATCGGCCTGTCGCTGGTGATCAGCATCGCCATGTGGCAGGCGCGCGCCGGCCTGCTCAGCCCCGACCAGTTCATCGAGTTCCTGACTGCCGCGCTGCTTATATTGCAGCCGCTGCGCCACCTGGCCTCGGTCAACAGCCCGATCGCCCGCATGTCGGCCGCTGCCGACAGCGTGTTCGCGATGATCGATTCGGCATCGGAGGAGGAGACCGGCACCCGCGAGATCGCGCACGCCCGCGGCGCCATCGAGATGCGCCAGGTGGGCTTCACCTACCGCGGCGCGGCCGCGCCGGCGCTGACCGGGGTCGACCTGCAGGTACAGCCCGGCGAGACGATCGCCCTGGTGGGCCCCTCGGGCGCCGGCAAGACCACGCTGATCAACCTGATTCCGCGATTCATCCGCCCCACCGAGGGCGAGATCCGCATCGATGGCGTGCCGGTGGCCGAACTCACGCTGCGCAGCCTGCGCCGCCAGGTCGCGCTGGTTTCGCAGGACGTGGTGCTGTTCGACGACACGATCGGCGCCAATATCGCCTACGGCGCCAGCGGCGCGGCGACGCCGGAACAGGTGCGCGCGGCGGCCGGGGCGGCCTTCCTGCTGCCGCTCATCGAATCGCTGCCGCAGGGTTTCGATACGCGCATCGGCGAGAACGCCGTCAAGCTGTCGGGCGGCCAGCGCCAGCGGCTGTCGATCGCGCGGGCGCTGCTCAAGGACGCGCCCATCCTGCTGCTCGACGAGGCCACGTCGGCACTGGACTCCGAGTCCGAGCGCTTCATACAGCTCTCGCTCGAGCGCCTGATGCGCGGGCGCACGACCTTCGTTGTCGCGCACCGGCTCTCCACCATCGAACGGGCCGACCGCATCGTCGTGCTCGAGAACGGCCGCATCGCCGAGATCGGCCGCCATGCCGAGCTGCTCGAGCGCAAGGGCCTGTACGCCAGCCTGTACCGCATCCAGTTCGCCGCCTAGCGCAGGCGCTTGCGGCAATTGCCGCCCGCCCGGCACCGCCGTGTCATCAGAGCGTCATGCACGTGCACGGTGCGTGACGTCGCGTGGCGACAACAATCGCGGAGCGTCACGGTTCTGCAATCTCGCACCCCTACCGTCCGCACTTTCCTCGTTGCTGCGAAAGAGAGTGCGACACCATGTCGTGTGCCAAAGAACGTCTATTGCCGATTTCGGCGGCGCTGGCCGCCGCCCTGCTCATCAGCCTTCCTGCCGCCCGCGCGGAGGATGACCCGCAGCTCGAGGGCATCGTCGTCTCCGGCGCGCGACCGGCGACCGCGCCCTACGAGGCGCCGACCCAGGGTTCGCTCGACGCCGGCCAGCCGCAGTCGATCATCAACCAGCATTTCATCGAGAACAACCTGACGGCGGGCGCCAACTACACCGACATCATCAACATCGCGCCCAGCGTCTCCGACACGACGCCCAACGGGGCGGGCAATGCCGAGTCGCTGAACCTGTCGATCCGGGGCTTCCAGGACGGGCAGTTCAACGTCACCTTCGACGGCATTCCGTGGACCGATTCGAACGATTTCACGCACCATTCGACCTCGTATTTCACCAGCAACACGATCGGCAACGTGGTCGTCGACCGCGGGCCCGGCACGGCCTCCCAGGTAGGCAATGCGACCTTCGGCGGCACGGTGGCGCTGAGCTCCAAGGACCCGATGACGGCGCACAATGTCACGCCGTCGCTGATGATCGGCAGCTATCACACCAGCGACTATTCGCTGCAGGTGGACACCGGTACGCTGCCGCAGGCCGGCGGCGGGCGCGCGCTGCTGGAACTCACCGACATCAACACCGACGGTGCGATGTCCAACAACGGGCAGCAGCGCAAGAACGCCTTCTTCAAGTACGTGCAGCCGCTATCGGCAGAAACCACGGTCACCGCGGTGGCGATGTACAACACCGTGCACCAGAACGTGTCGCAATTCGGCACGCTCGGTTCGCAGCTGGGCCAGTTCGGCCCGAACTACAGCCTCAATGACGTGCCCTCGAGCGATGCCTACTACGGCTACAACTTCGACGACATCCATACCGACTTCGAATACGTCGACCTCAAGACCGTGCTGGGCGGCTGGCAGTTCGACAACAAGGCCTACACCTACGCCTACTATCACAAGATCAACGAGACCAACGACCCCAGCCTGAACGCGTTCGGCTCGTACGGCGCCTACACCGGCCTGGGTTCGCCGGCCGCGCCCTACGTCCCGGGCCAGGGAAATTTCTTCGACGTCACCGGCCAGAAGGGCTTCAACAACTACCGCTCCTGGGGCGACGTGCTGCACGCCGACCGCGATGCCGGGCCGGGCACGGTGCACACCGGCCTGTGGGTCGACTACCAGTGGAACGACCGGGCGCTTTGGGATGTGGACTGGACCCAGGGCGGCACGATCCTGCCGCTGGATTCGACGACCGTCAACCCCAATGCCAACGGCTTCCAGCGCGTGCAGCACAACACGCTGACCACGCTGGCGCCGTTCATCGACTACGAATTCCGTCCGATCGACGCGCTGACGCTGACCCCTGGCGTGCGCTACACCTCGTTCAAACGCACGGTGGATGCCGCCGTCAACCAGAACACCCTGCAGCCGCTGAACTACTCGCACACCTGGAGCGCCGCGCAGCCGTCGTTCTATGCGAACTACCGCATCGCGTCCAACTGGAGCGCCTATGCCCAGTACGCCCGCGGCTTCCTCGCGCCCAACCTGAACCTGGTGTACTACGCGAACCTCACCGCCGCCAACGAGTTCACTCCGCAGAACACCAACAACCTGCAGGCGGGCACCACGTGGAAGTCGGACCGGCTGACGGTCTCGGGGGACGTCTATCACATCAAGTTCAACAACTTCGTCACCGCGAAGAAGACCCACGGCGCCACGCTGACCGCGCTGGGCGGCGGCTCGGCGGTGTTCAAGGGCGCCGAGCTCGAGGCGACCTACGCGTTCGGCTTCGGCGTCAGTGCCTACGGCAACTGGAGCCACAACGCGGCGACCTACGCCGACGGCAGTCCGGTGCTCAACACCCCCAACGGCACGTCCGCGCTGGGCCTGATCTATGACCAGGGTCCGCTGTACGCCTCGCTGATCAGCAAGCGCGTGGGCTCCCAGACCGAGGCGGGCAACAATCCGGCCACGGCCACCGGCAACTACGACATCAGCGCCTACACGGTGAATAACCTGTCCGTGGTCTATACGGTGCGCGAGCCGGGCGCCGGCGCCAAGGCTGCCCACGTGCGCCTGGGCATCGACAACCTGTCGGACAACCGGGCCCGCTACTTCGTCTACGGCGCCAACCTCGCCGGCCTGGACGATTTCATGACCCTGCCCGGCCGGGCGTATTCGCTGACGCTGTCGGCGGATTTCTAGCCGCGTCTGCCCCGGGACGGCCGGGTTCCCGGCCACCGCATGGCTGCCTGCGATCCCGGGGCGGCCATGGTCTTTTTTGCCCTGCCGCGGATCAGCGGCCGCCGCGCAGATGCTCGCGCCGCTTTGCCTCGGCGACGAAGTCCTCGAGGTCCGGATCCATCGCATTGCGCGAGGACACGATGCCGATCGCCTTGCCGCCGTCGATGACGGGGGCGTGGCGAAATCCGCCTTCCTGCATCAGCACCAGCGCATAGCCGTAGGAATCGCGCGGGCCCACCGTCCGCGGATCCTGGGTCATCACCTGCGACAGCAGAGTGCATGCCGGATCGAGCCCCTGCGCGATGACCCGGAACAATGCATCGCGCTCGGTGAAGATGCCCACCAGCCGATCGGCGTCGACGACCATCACCGCGCCGGTCGTGTTGCCGGCCATCCGTTCGGCCGCGGCCCGTACCGTGGTTTGCGGCGGAAGACGCACGGCCCGTCGCGTCTCCATCACGTCCTGCACCAGTCTATCGAACATCCGTAATTCCTCCGGCAATGGTGCGATGGCCCCGGGGCGATTCCCCGCTGCGCCTGAACAATGGTATGGGCGGTTCGCGAACCGGCCTTGATGGGGGTCAACCGGTTGGAAGACCAATGACTACGGGCGTGTTGCGATGCAGCGGCTGCGGTCCCGTGCCGCGCGTGGCCAACGGGCCAATCCATCCTTCGCGGCCCGGGCGATTCGGGGTACATTGGCGCCCGCCGAAATCCAGCTGGGATACCCCGTCGATGCGCGCAACAACACGATCGCCCGCAAGACTGCGGACTGCCGCGTCGCGGCGGGCCACGCCGGCACTTGCCGCAGCGCTGTTGTCGTCCTGGGCAACGGCGGCCGGGGCTGCAGCGTCGTCCGGCGGCCACGCGGCCCGCGCGCCATTCGTCGACGTGCACACTCATCTGGACCCTGCCGAGCCGCAGCGCGCCGTGGACGCGGCGCTGCAGGCGCTGGCCGCGGAAAACGCCGCCTGGATCGTGCTGATGCCGCCGCCGTTTGCGGCCGATACCCCGGGGCGTTTCGATGCGCCGCTATTCCAGGGCGCGGTCGATGCTGCCGCCGGACGCCTGGTGGTGCTGGGCGGCGGGGGCGTACTCAACCCGATGATCCTGGATGCGGCCCGCTCCGGCGACGCCGGGCCGGCGGTCCAGCGCCGGTTCCGCGAGCGCGCGCAGGCCTTGCTGGCGCAGGGCGTGGCCGGCTTTGGCGAACTGGCGGTCGAGCATTTCCCGGGGGCGACGCCGTACGAATCCGTGCCGCCCGATCACCCGCTGCTCCTGCTGCTGGCCGACATTGCCGCCGAGCACCGCGTGCCGATCGTGCTGCACATGGAAGCGGTCCCGGACGCGATGCCGGCGCCGGCGACGCTCGCGTCATCGCGCGGCCCGCGGGAGCTGCCGGCCAATATCGACCGCTTCGAGCGCCTGCTGGCGCACAATCGCGGCGCGCGCATCGTCTGGGCGCACGCCGGCTGGGACAATGCCGGCTATCGCGACGCGGCGCTGTGCCGCCGCCTGCTGCTGGCCCACCCCAATCTCTACATGGACCTGAAGATCGATCCGCTCAAGCCCGGATTGAATCCGCTGCTCACCGGCGGGGCCGACGGTCCGGTCCGGGCGTCGTGGCTCGCACTGTTGCGCGACTACCCCGACCGCTTCGTCATCGGCACCGACCAGCACTACCCCGAACCACCCGCTGGCCTGCAGCGCTGGGAGGCGGCCGTGCGCCTGCTCGACCAGCTGCCGGCGGATTTGCAGAGGAAAATCGGCATGGAAAACGCGCAGTTCCTGTTCGGCACCCGGCGTGCGCCGGGATCCGGTCGCCACGGCCAGGACGCGCGATGAAGCGTCGCGACTTCTGCAGGACGCCGGTGCTGGCGGCGGCGGCGCTGGGCGCCGCGCCCGCCACGCAGGCGCAGGCGCCGGCCGCGGCCGCATCGTTCGTGCCGGTGCCGGGACTGACGCACCAGGTATCCGAGTTCATCGTCGCGACCCGCCTGCAGGATATTCCCGCGGACGTCATCGCCCTGGGAAAGAAGTCGCTGCTCGATGGGCTCGGCCTCGCGCTGGCCGGATCCGTGTCGTCGCTGGCGCCGCTGATGCGGCAGTACCTGGCCTCGCTCGGGCCGTGTACCGGCGCCAGCCGCATCGTCGGCTCGGGCCTGCGGGTGGCGCCGCGCTTTGCGGCCTTCGCCAACGGCACCTTCATCCACGCCGACGACTACGACGATACCCAGCTGGCGGTCGCGTCCGACCGGGTTTACGGCCTGCTGACCCATCCGACCGTATCGGTGCTGGCGCCGGCCCTGGCGCTGTGCGAATCGGGCGCACGCTCGGGCGCGGACCTGCTCGCCGCCTATCAGGTGGGCGTGGAGGTCGAATGCAAGATCGCCGAGGCGGTCTGGCCGCGGCACTACAACGACGGCTTCCATACCACCGGGACGGTCGGCTCCTTCGGAAGTGCGGCCGCCAGCGCGCGGCTGCGTGGTCTGGACGTGCCCGCCACGGCCGTCGCGCTGGCCGTCGCCGCCGCCCAGGCCGGCGGCCTGCGTGAGAACTTCGGCTCGATGACCAAGCCGTTTCACGCCGGCCACGCCGCCGAGGCGGGCGTCGTTGCGGCCGACCTGGCCGCGCTGGGCTGGACCGCCGCGCCGAACATCCTGGAGGCGCAGTACGGCTGGTTCCATGCGGCCGGCGGCGGATTCGATCCCGGGGCGATCGTCGATCGGCTCGGCAAGCCGTGGACCTTCGCCAACCCGGGCGTATCGATCAAGCCGTTTCCCTCGGGCTCGCTCACGCATCCGGCCATGGGCGAGATGCTGCGGCTGATCCGCCAATATGACATCCGCCCCGAGCAGGTCGAGGGCGTGCAGGTCGGCGGCAACAGCCGGATGGTCAGCACGCTGCTGCACCATCGGCCGACGACCGGACTGCAGGGCAAGTTCAGCATGGAGTTCGGCATCGCCATCCTGCTGCTCGAGCGCCAGGCGAACCTGGCGCAGTACACCGATGCGGTCGTGCAGCGGCCGGATGTGCAGCGGCTGATCCGGCTGGTCGACTACCGGGTGGATCCGCAGGCGGAGCAGGCCGGCTTCAACCGGATGACCAGCATCCTGACGGTGCGCCTGAAGGACGGCCGGGCGCTCTCGGGACGTGCGCAGTTCGCCAAGGGCAGTCCCGGCGATCCGATGAGCTTCGACGAGGTCGCCGACAAGTTCCGCGGCTGCGCCGAATTCGCGCACTGGCCGCGCGCACAGGCCGAAGCGGTGATTGCGTTCGTGCGCGACCTGGAAGCACAACGCGATGTCGTGCGCCTGGTCGACCTGCTGGCCGAACGCGATCGGCCGGCGGCGGGATGAACGGCGTCCGGCGCGCGGGGCGCGGGGCGCCGGCGCTGTCGATCGGTGTCAGGGCCGGCGGCGCAGCCGCCTAGAGCGAGCGGCCGTCGAAGGTCGTGACCGCGATGGCCTGCAGGTCGACGCCCGAGACTTCATGCCGCTCGCCATCCGGCGAGCTGAACGCGATGCGGTAATGCCCGCCGACCTTCAGGTCGATCTCGGCTGTGCAGGCCGGGGCCGTGTCAAGCCGCGGCGGCGGCGTGCGGCGGCAGGCCCGCGCCGCCACCACCGTGCCTTTGCCGGCGGCCCGGTACTATCATGGCAACGCTTCCGCTTGACGGGCGCAACGCCAGCGGCCCGACGCACGTCGAAGAGGTCGCGGACGCGTACCGCGGCCATGGCCATGGGGCGCGAGGGCCGCACCCGAAGGCCGACGGGATCGGCGCGGGCGTACGCAAGCCCGACCGGAAATGCGCCGTCGCGCGGGCGTGCGACCTGCCGACGGACCGCGACGCAAGAAGGGGTTGGCCACGACGGGTCGGCAATGGCGGGAGAAGTGCTCATGAAGTACCTTGGAAAGACCGCGGCAGCGTGCCTGGCGCTGGCAATGGCCGCCATCCTGGCCTCCTGTGCCAGCCGGCCGCCGCGCAGCGCGGCCGAACTGGCGGCGGACCAGAAGATCGAGAGCGCGGTGAACAGCCGTCTCTCGCAGGACCCCAGGATCTACGCCTGGCATATCGAGGTCAGCGCCTATAAGGGCGTCGTCACGCTGTCGGGGTTCGTTACGGAAGCCAGCGAATTGGCCGAGGCGATGCAGGTCGCCGCGCGGGTGCCCGGCGTCTTGTCCGTAGAGGACGACATGGAACTGCAGATGTTCGGGCGCGGAGGCGGCAGCAGCGGGCATGGACCGTGAGCGCGCGCCCGGTTTGCGCGCCGCGCCTTTCGCGCCGATGCCGCCGACGCTGAAGACCAGCCGCCTGGTCCTGCGGCCCCTGGGGCTCGGGGACCTCGAGGATTACACCGCCTTCTGGCAGGATGCGGAGGTCGTGCGCTACATATCCGCCCGGCCCTTCACGCGGGAGGAGAGCTGGAAGCGCCTGCTGCTCATCACCGGCCACTGGCGCCTGCTGGGTTTCGGCTTCTTCGCCATCGAGGAGCGCTCCAGCGGGCGCTTCATCGGCGAGGCCGGCTTCCAGGAAATGCGCCGCGAGCTGCGCCCGTCGATCGAGGGCACGCTCGAAACGGGCTGGGGAATCCTGCCGGCGTACCAGGGCCGGGGCTACGCCACCGAGGCCATCGAGGCGGCGCTGGCCTGGGCCGAAGTGGCGCTGCCGGCGCCGCGCTACAGCTGCATCATCCATCCCGACAACCGCGCCTCGCTGCGCCTGGCGGCCCGGCTGCGATTCGTCGAGCAGACGCCGGCCGATTACCTGGGAAAGCCCGTCCTGATCCTGCGCCGCGAGGCGCCGGCCTGACCGGCCCGGGCCGGCAACGCGGCCCTCAGATCAGCACGACGTCGTACTGCTCCTGGTGGTAGAGCGTCTCGACCTGCATCGAGATCGGCTTGCCGATGAAGTCCGAGAGCATGGCCAGCGAGGGCGACTCCTCCTCCAGGAAGACGTCGATCACCTTCTGCGCGGCCAGGATGCGGAATTCGCGCGCGTCGCCGAACTGGCGCGCCTCGCGCAGGATCTCGCGCAGGATGTCGTAGCAGATGGTGCGCGCGGTCTTGAGCTCGCCGCGGCTGCTGCATACCGGGCAGGGTTCGCACAGGATGTGCGCCAGCGACTCGCGCGTGCGCTTGCGGGTCATCTCCACCAGGCCCAGCGGCGTGAAATCGCTGACCGTCATGCGCGTGCGGTCGCGGGCCAGCGCGCGGCGAAACTCCGCCAGCACGGCCTCGCGGTGCTCGGCGCCGGCCATGTCGATGAAGTCCACCACGATGATGCCGCCCAGGTTGCGCAGGCGCAGCTGGCGCGCGATGGCGTGGGCGGCCTCGAGGTTGGTCTTGAAGATGGTGTCGTCGAAGTTGCGCGTGCCGACGAAGGCCCCGGTGTTCACGTCCACCGTGGTCATCGCCTCGGTCTGGTCGATGACCAGGTAGCCGCCGCTCTTGAGGTCGACGCGGCGCGCCAGCGCGCGCTCGATCTCGTCGTCGATCAGGTGCAGGTCGAACAGCGGCCGCTCGCCGGTGTAGTGCTGCAGCCGCGCCTCGACGCCGGGCACGAACTGGGCGGCGAAGGACTGCAGCAGCGCGAAATTCTCGCGCGAGTCCACCAGCACCGAGCGCGTCTCGTCGGTGACCAGGTCGCGCAGCACGCGCTGGGCCAGCGACAGCTCCTGGTAGAGCAGGGCGGGCGGGGCCGCCTGGGCGCTGGCAGCGCGGATCTGGCCCCAGCGCTTGCGCAGGTAGCCGATGTCGTTGCTCAGGTCGTCCGCGCTGGCGTCCTCGGCGCTGGTGCGCACGATGAAGCCGCCGGTCTCGTCCGGCGGCACCAACCGGGTGAGCAGCTCGCGCAGCAGGGCGCGCTCGGCCTCGTCCTCGATGCGCTGCGAGACCCCGATGTGCGATTCCTGCGGCAGGTACACGAGGTTGCGCCCCGCCAGGCTCACCTGGGTCGACAGGCGGGCGCCCTTGGTGCCGATCGGGTCCTTGTTCACCTGCACGACCAGCACGTCGCCCTCGTGGATAAGGCGCTCGATGGGCGGCTTGTCGCCGTTGTTGAACTGGCGGGTTTCCCAGATGTCGGCCACGTGCAGGAAGGCGGCGCGATCCAGGCCGATGTCGATGAAAGCCGACTGCATGCCCGGCAGCACCCGGGCGACCCGCCCGGCGTACAGGTTGCCGACCATGCCGCGCGTGGCCGTGCGCTCGATGTGCAGTTCCTGCACCACGCCGGCCACCAGCACGGCGACCCGGGTCTCCTGCGGCGTGATGTTGATGAGGATGTCTTCGGCGGACATGGGACCCTGCGGCAGGGGTTCGCGGCACTGGGGCGGCCGGGCGAACGGTCCGCTATGGTAATGGAAGCCCAGGCCGCGCCGCGGCCGGGTGCCGCTACAGCAGGTGCACGCCGGCGCGGGCGAGCAGGGTGGCGGTCTCGGCCAGCGGCAGGCCGACGACCCCGGAGTAGCTGCCCTCCAGCCGTTCGATGAAGATCGCCGCGCGACCCTGGATGCCGTAGCCGCCGGCCTTGTCGAAGGGCTCGCCGCTGGCGCAGTAGGCCTGGATCTCGGCCGCGGCGACCGGACGCAGCGTCACCTGGCTAACCGACACGCTGGTCCATGCGGCATTGCGCCGGTCGGCCGGCGGGCGCGGCAGCGCCAGCGCGACGGCCGTGCGCACTTCGTGCGTGCGCCCCGACAGGCGCTCGAGGAATTCGGTGGCCTGGCGCACGTCCTGGGGCTTGCCCAGGATCTGGCCGTCGACGATGACCACGGTGTCGGCGCCGAGCACCGGCCGCTGCAGCAGCGAGCGCGACGCCAGCACCTGCACGCCGTGTTCGGCCTTCTCGCGGGCGACGCGCAGCACGTAGTCGGCGGCGGGCTCGCCGACCTGCTGCTGCTCGCTGATGTCGGCGCCGCGCAGCCCGGCGCTGCGCAGCAGCAGGGTCTCGAATCGCGCGCCGATCTGGCGCAGCAGTTCGCGGCGGCGCGCGCTGTGCGAGGCGAGGTAGAAGTCGGCCATGGTCGCGGCGATTCTATCCCGGGCGCCGCGCCGGCCGGCTACGCGTCCCTGCTAGCCGCGATGGTACGGGTGGGCATTGAGGATCGACCAGGCGCGGTATATCTGTTCGGCCAGCACGACGCGCGCCAGCGCGTGGGGCAGGGTCATGCTCGACAGGCGCAGGCTGAGCGCGGCGCCGCGCTTGAGCTCCGGATCCAGGCCGTCGGCGCCGCCGATGAGGAAGGCCGGCTGACGGGCGGCATCGCGCCAGGCGCCCAGCGCGCTGGCCAGCTGGGCCGTGGTCCAGTCCCTGCCAGCCTCGTCCATGGCCACAACCAGCGCATCGCCGGGCAGCACGGCCCGCAGCCGCTGGGCTTCGGCGGCCTGCAGCCGCGCGACGCTCTGGCCGTTGCGCGGTTCCGGCCTGACCTCGCGCAGTTCGACGCGAAAATCGCGCGGCAGCCGGTCCAGGAACTCGCGCGTGGCGGCCTCGGCCCAGCCGGGCATGCGCTGGCCGACGGCGGCGATGCAGATCTTCATCACGGCCGGCGCTGCGCCCCGCGCGGCGTCAGCCGGTGGTCTTGGCCGCGCGCCGGCGCGGGCTGGCCACGGTGCGCGGCTTGGCACTGCCGGCCCGCGGCGCCCGCGGCCTGGCCGCCAGCTTGATGTTCACCGGCTTGCCCCCCCACAGCTCCTCGAGCGCGTAATACGCGCGCACGGCCGGCTGCATGATGTGGACGATCACGTCGCCCAGGTCGACCAGTACCCATTCACCGGTCTCTGCGCCCTCGACGCTGACCACCGTGCCGCCGGCCTGCTTGACCTTCTCGGCGACGTTGGAGGCCAGCGAGCGGGTGTGCCGGTTGGAGGTGCCGCTGGCCAGCACGACGCGGTCGAACAGGTCGGACAGCGCGGTGGTGTTGTAGACCGCGATGTCCTGCGCCTTGACGTCTTCCAGGGCATCGACCACGAGCCGCTGCAGTTTTCTATTGTCCATGTGCCGCCGTATACAGTTGATGGGTGTGAATGTACGCCCGCACCGGGGGCGCGAGGAAGGCCGCCACGCTGTCCTCCCGTCCGGCCGCCAGCGCCGTGCGGATCCGGGTCGCCGAGCAGTCGACCGGCCGCATCGCGAACGCCACGACGCTGCCGGCCGGCCGCGCCGCCACCGCCTGCGGCTCGCCACGGCGCGCCGCGACGTGCGCGGCCACCGCCGGCGGCAATTCGGCCGCCGTGCCCGGGCGTGCCGTGTAGGCGAGGTGCGCCAGCGTGCTCAGGTCCTGCCAGCAGTGCCAGGTGTCGAGCCGGCGCAACTGGTCCAGCCCCAGCAGCCACACCAGCGGCCGCTCGGGGCCGTGCTCCTGGCGCAGCTCGCGCAGCGTGTCGATCGTGTAGCTCGGCCCGGCGCGGTTGATCTCGCGGGCGTCGACGCTGCCCTCGGCGGCGTCTCCGACGGCCAGCTGCAGCATCGCCAGGCGGTGTTGCGCCGGCGTGATCTGCGGCTTCTGCCAGGGCTGGCCGGCCGGCAGGAACACCACCTGCGCCAGCCCCAGCCGGGCGCGTGCCGCGCGCGCCAGCGCCAGGTGACCGGCATGCACCGGATCAAAGCTGCCGCCCAGCAGCCCCAGCGGCGCGGCGGCGTTCACGGCGGCGGGCACGGCGGGGCAGCCCCGTGGCCGGTGCCCGGCGCCGGCATCATGCCGCCAGCCAGTCGCGCGGCCGCAGGAAGTCCGTATACAGCCGCGCCTCCGGCGTGCCGGGCGCGGGAACCGCCTCGTAGCGCCAGTGCACGGTCGGCGGCAGCGACATCAGGATCGACTCGGTGCGCCCGCCCGACTGCAGGCCGAACAGGGTGCCGCGGTCGTAGACAAGATTGAACTCCACGTAGCGTCCGCGCCGCAGCGCCTGGAAGTCGCGCTCGCGCTCGCCGTAGGGCAGGGCGCGCCGGCGTTCGACGATCGGTGCATAGGCCGCCAGGAAATGGTCGCCGACCGACTGCATCAGGCCGAAGCTGCCCTCGCCCGGCAGTTCATTGAAGTCGTCGAAGAAGATGCCGCCGATGCCGCGCGGTTCGCCGCGATGCTTGAGGAAGAAGTACTCGTCGCACCAGCGCTTGAAGCGCGGATAGTAATCGGGACCGAACGGCGCGAGCGCATCGCGGCAGCTGCCGTGGAAATGGCGCGCGTCGTCCTCGAACCCGTAGTACGGCGTGAGGTCCATGCCGCCGCCGAACCACCACGTGCCGCCCCCGGCGCCGGGCGCGGCACCGGCACCCGGCTGCGCACGAAAGAACCGCACGTTCATGTGCACGGTGGGAACGTAGGGGTTGCGCGGGTGCAGCACCAGCGACACGCCCAGCGCATCAAAGCCGCAGCCGGCCACCTCGGGATGGGCCGCGCTGGCCGACGGCGGCAGCCGGTCGCCGCCCACCTGGGAGAAGCCGATGCCGGCGCGCTCGAAGAGCGTACCGCCCTCAAGGATGCAGGTCGTGCCCCGGCCCCGCAGCGGCTCGCCGGGCGCCTTGTGCCATTCGTGCACGGCGAAGCGGCCGCCGTCCAGGCCCTCCAGGCCCTGAACGATGCGCCGCTGCAGGCCGGTGAGGTAGGCCTGCACGCTGTCGACGGCGATGACGTGGCTCATGGGAGGCGGGCGCCGGCGTCAGGCGGGCGGCAGCGCGCGGTTGCCGATGTCGTTGCGGAACTGCGCGCCGTCGAAGCGCACCTGGGCGACCGCCTCGTAGGCGCGCCGGCGCGCCGCGCGCAGGTTCTCGCCCAGCGCCGTGACGCACAGCACGCGCCCGCCGCTGGTGCGCAGCACGCCATCGCGCCGCTCGGTGCCGGCATGAAAGACGACTGCGTCGGCGCTGTCGGCCGGCAGCGCGGTGATGGCGTCGCCCTTGCGCGGCTGTTCAGGATAGCCGTGCGCCGCCAGTACCACGCCCAGCGCGGGCCGCCGGTCCCATTGTGCGTCGGCCAGGTCCAGCGTGCCGTCGATGGCGTGATCGAGCAGGCCCAGCAGGTCGGACTTGAGCCGCATCACGATCGGCTGGGTCTCCGGATCGCCCAGGCGGCAGTTGAATTCGAGCGTACGCGGCTGGCCGTCGTCGCCGATCATCAGGCCGGCATACAGGAAGCCGGTGTAGGTGATGCCCTCGGCCGCCAGTCCGGCGATCGTCGGATCGATGATCTCGCGCATCACGCGCGCGTGGATCGCCGGCGTAACCACCGGCGCCGGGGAGTACGCTCCCATGCCGCCGGTATTGGGACCCGCGTCATCGTCGCGCAGGCGCTTGTGGTCCTGCGAGGTGGCCAGCGCCAGCGTATGGCGTCCGTCGCACACGACGATGAAGCTGGCTTCCTCGCCGGCGAGGAAATCCTCGATGACCACGCGCGCTCCCGCCTGCCCCGGCAGCGCGCCGCCCAGCATCGCCTCGATGGCGGCATGCGCCTCGTCCTCGGTCTGCGCCACCACGACGCCCTTGCCGGCGGCCAGGCCGTCGGCCTTGACGACGATCGGCGCGCCGCGCCGGCGCACGTAGTCGTGTGCCGGGCCGGTCGACTCGAAGGTCTGGTAGGCCGCGGTCGGGATGCCGTGGCGCGCCATGAAAGCCTTGGCGTAGTCCTTTGACCACTCGAGCTGCGCGGCCGCGCGGCTGGGGCCGAAGATGCGCAGGCCGGCCGCGCGGAAATCGTCGACGATGCCCGCCGCCAGCGGCGCTTCGGGGCCGACAATGGTCATGCCGATGCGCTCCTCGCGGGCGAAGGCGACCAGTTCGGCGCTGGTATGCAGGTCGACGTTCTGCAGGTTGCGGTCAGCAGCCGTGCCGCCATTGCCCGGGGCGACGTAGATGCGTTGGGCGCGCGGCGACTGCGCCAGCTTCCAGGCCAGCGCGTGCTCGCGGCCGCCGGAACCGATGACCAGGACCTTCATCGCGCCGCGCTCCGGCCCGCGCGCCGGGCGCGGGCGGCAGTGCGGCGGGGTCCCGGGGTGCGCCGTGCGGCGGCGCTCATGTGGCGAGCGTTGCCGAGGAGTAGACGTGCTGGGTGTCGTCCAGGTCCTCGAGCACATCGAGCAGGTGGCGCATCTTTTCCGCGTCGGCGCCGCTCAGGTGGATCTCATTGAGCGGTTTCATCGTGACGTCGGCAATCTCCGGCTTGAGGCCGGCCTTTTCCAGGCCCTGGCGGACGGCGTCGAAATCGTGGGGCGCGCACACCACCTCGATGGAACCGTCGTCGTCGGTGATCACGTCCTCGGCGCCGGCCTCGAGCGCGGCCTCCATCACCTTGTCCTCGCTGGTGCCCGGCGCGAACAGGAAGTGGCCGCAATGGCGGAACTGGAACGCCACCGATCCGTCGGTGCCCAGGTTGCCGCCGTGCTTGGCAAACGCATGGCGCACCTCGGCCACGGTGCGCGTGCGGTTGTCGGTCATCGTGTCGACGATCACCGCGGCGCCGCCGATGCCATAGCCCTCGTAGCGGATCTCCTCGTAGGCGACGCCCTCGAGCTTGCCGCTGCCGCGCTGGATCGCCTTGGTTACGGTGTCCTTGGGCACATTGGCGCCCGAGGCCTTGTCCAGCGCCAGGCGCAGGCGCGAGTTGGACGCCGGATCGGGACCGTTACGGGCAGCAACCGTGATTTCGCGGATGATCTTCGTCCAGATCTGGCCGCGCTTGGCGTCCTGGCGCCCCTTGCGGTGCTGGATGTTGGCCCATTTTGAGTGCCCGGCCATTGCTGGTGTCCTTGCCCCGTGCTTTCGGGGCGCGGGAAATCTGGGAGGGCGCAAATACTAGCATCCGCGCATCGGCCGCTCGACGCACCGGCCGGCGCGCGCCCGGTCGCCTCAGCGCGGCGCGCTGCCCGGCCGGCTGTCGGGGCGGGCCGGCGCCGCCGGCGTGTCCGGCACGTGTGCGGCCGCGACCCGGCGATAGACCGGGCCCCAGATCGGATGGCCGATCTCCGCGTCGCTCAGCCGGAAATCCGGATCGACGGCAAACGCCGCGCGGAAGTCGGCCTCGCATTCGGCCAGGCGGTTGAACGCGCAGGCGATGAAGGCCAGGTGCTTGTACGCGACGCCGGCATCGCGCGGATTCTGCAGGCGCTGCTTTACGGCTTCGCGAAATTGCGTCTCGGCGCGCTCGAAGGCGCCGTCGTCGTAGTCGACCAGGCCGGCGGCCAGCGCATGTTCTGCCGGCCGCTCCAGCAGGTCGACCACGCTGGCGGGCGGCGGCGGCGGTGCCGCGCAGGCGGCCGCCAGCACGCTGGCAGCGGCCAGCACGACGCCGCGCAGCGGCGCGGCCAGGGCGGGGCTCATGGGGTGAAGGTGTGTTCTATCCGGGTTCCCGTGCCCGCCTGCAGGTCGATATCGATCTCCCAGGCGGGTGCGGCGACGGTGCGGATTTCAACATGATGCGGACCCGCCGGCAAATCGACCTGGGTGAGCGGGGGCGACACGCCGGTGGGCTTGCCGTCGATGAAGATTTCGCCCCACGGACGGATGGCGAAGACCACCGGCGCCTGTGCCGGCGGTGCGGCCGCCCCGCCGGGCGCCGCTGCATCGGCGGCCGCAGGGGAGCGGTCCGCGGCGGTGGAGAGCACCGGCGGTGGCGCCGGATCGGTGTGGCGCAGATTGCCCAGCAGCACGCCCAGGAACAGTCCGGCCGACAGCAGCACGCCGGAGACGACCAGCGGCAGCCGGTTGCGGGTCGCCCAGGGACGCAGCTGCTCGAGCAGTTCGTGCAGTTTCTCGGCCACCGGATTGGGCAGTGCCAGCGCCTCCATCGGCGCGGCCGGCGGTGCGGCGGCCGGCTGCACGGGGGCGTTCGCGGCCGGCATGCGCGCTGCGAGCTCGCCGGGGGGCGCAAGGCCGTCGGCCGGCGACAGCGTGGCCATGTGCACCGGCGGCCGCTGCGGCCCGCGCTGTGGCGGTGCGGCCAGCGGAATGCCCAGCGTATTGGGGGCGACGTTGTCGGTGCGTTCGTTCCAGATGAACGCCGTCAGCGCGTCGCGCATGGCCCCGGCCGTCTTGGGACCTGTGCCCAGGTCGGGCAGCAGCGCCTGGTCGACCAGGCGGGCCAGCGCCGGCGGCGTGTCCGCACGCGCCGCCAGCGTCACCGAGGCCGCGCTGCCCCCGGCGGAGGGCGCCGGCGGACCGCGTCCGACCAGCATCATGAACAGCAACTGGCCGATGGCGCGCACGTCGGCGCGGCGCGTCGCTTCGGTGATTTCGTTCTGGAAGTAGGGCAGCAGCCGCTCGGTCCCGGCCAGCGCCTCGTCGCCGGTGGCGCCGTCGTCGATCCAGCCGCCGAATCCTGAAAGCTTGGGCGAGCCGTCGGCCAGAAGGTAGACGTGCTGCGGCCCCAGATGGCCATGCGCCACGCCGTTTGTGTGTGCACACTCCAGTGCATCGGCAATGCGGGCGCCAATGCTTGCACACTGGACGAACGCCGGACGCAGGCCACCGGCGAGCAGCTCGTGCAGCGGGCGCCCGTTGATGCGCTCGATGACCAGGAAGCCGAAGGCGTGGCTCAGCCCGGCATCGAAGACGGTGACGATGTGCGGATGCTGCAGGCGCCCGGCCGCCTGGGCCTGGCGCACGAAGGCCTCCTCGACCCGCTTGCGTTCGTCGCCCGAGAGCTTCGGTCCGGCCGGCAGCAGTTCCACCGCCTTGACCACCAGCTGGCGGTTCATCACCGGATCGACGGCGGCGTAGGAAACGCTGTGGCGCTCCCGACGCAGCTCGCGCAGGATCGTGTAGCGGCCGATGGCGCGCGTGGGGGTGCTGGGGAGATCGTTCATGGTTCGGCGGGGCGCGGGCGGCCAGAGCCCCTATTCTGCGCGCCTTCGGCCAGGCGTGCGCTGCGGATTCAGAAGCGGTGTTGCACCACCAGGGTCTTGCCGGCGGCAACCTCGATCTGCTCGCGATACGGCGGCGAACTGCCGTTGCGCACTTCGATCACGTGGGTGCCCGGCGACAGGCTCAGGCGGTTGAGCGGCGGTGATACGCCGATATCGTTGCCGTCGAGGAAAACCTCGCCCCACGGGACCAGCGCCAGGGTGAGCGTGCCCGGCTCGATCTGTACCGGTGCCGGGGCCGCCTCGGCCGCGCGCTTGCGCGCGGCAGCGGCACGCCGGGCCTCGTCCCGGGCAGCGCGTGCGGCCGCCGCGGCCGCGGCAGCCTCGGCCGCCTTCTGCTGCTCCAGTTGATGTTGCGCCGCGAGCGCCTCGCTGTGGGCAATGGCCTCGCGCGAGGGCGCGGCCGGCGGCGGCGCCGT
>JBBISD010000055.1:0-19578 GCA_037441485.1 Burkholderiales bacterium | reverse complement strand
TCGGCCCCGATCCACGCCAGCATCGCGCCCATCATGTAGAGCGCGCCGTGGGCGAAGTTGATGACGTTGAGCAGCCCGAAGATCACCGCCAGGCCCAGCGACAGCAACGCATAGAACGAGCCGTTGACCAGCCCAAGCAGCAACTGCGCCAGCAGGAAGGGCAGCGGCTTGCCGAAAGCCGTTGTCATGGCCGTCGCCCCTGCGCGATCGCGCCGGCGGCCCCCAGCCCCCCTCCCGCACGCGGGAGCGCGGAGCCCCCGCCGCTCAATTGCCGGGACGCGCGTCGATCGGCTGCCAGGTGCCGCAAACGGCCGCCTAGGACTTCTTGACCAGCGGGCACTTGGATTCGGACAGCGGCAGGAACGCCTTCTCGCCCGGCACGACCTCGATCAGCTTGACGTAGTCCCACGGCTCCTTCGATTCCTCGGGCGACTTGACCTGCACGAGGCGCATGTCGTGGATCATCCGGCCGTCGGCGCGGATATAGCCGTCGGTGGCGAACATGTCGTTGATGCGCGTCTTCTTGAGCTGGGCCATCACCGCGTCGCCGTCATCCGTGCCCGCGGCTTTCACCGCCTGCAGGTACTGGGTCGTCGCCGAGTAGTCGCCGGCCTGCACCATCGAGGGCATGCGCTTGACCTTCTCGAAGAAGCGCTTGGCCCAGGCGCGCGCCTCGGGCGACTGGTTCCAGGTCCAGCCATCGGTCATGTACATGCCCTTGGTCAGGCCCAGACCCAGGCTGTGGATGTCGGTATTGAACATCAGCAGGCCGACCAGCTTCATCGAGCCCGTAACGCCGAATTCGTTGGCGGCCTTGATGGCGTTGATGGTGTCGCCGCCGGCATTGGCCAGCCCCAGGATCTGCGCGCCGCTCGATTGCGCCTGCAGCATGAAAGAGGAGAAATCCGAGGCGTTGAGAGGATGGCGGATCGAGCCCAGCACCTTGCCGCCATTGGCCGTCACGACCGCCGAGGTGTCCTTCTCGAGCGACTGGCCAAAGGCGTAGTCGGCCGTCAGGAAATACCAGCTCTTGCCACCGGCGCGCACCACCGCGCCGCCGGTCACGTTGGCCAGCGCGATCGTGTCGTAGGCATAGTGCACGGTATAGGGCGTGCACTCCTCGTTGGTCAGCTTGGAGCTGCCGGCGCCGATGGAAATGAAGGGCTTCTTCTTCTCGGCCGCCACCGTCTTCATCGCCAGGCTGGCGCCGGAGTTGGTGCCACCGATCAGCATGTCCAGGCCCTTCTGGTCGAACCACTCGCGCGCCTTGGAGGAGGCGATATCGGCCTTGTTCTGGTGGTCGGCCGTCAGCAGCTCGATGGTCATGCCCGGATTCCTGGCCTTGAAGTCGTCGATCGCCATCTGGATGGCGATGGCCCCGGCGCTGCCGTCCAGGTCGGAGTAGACGCTGGACATGTCGGTGATGAAGCCGATGCGGACCGCCCCGTCACTGAGCTTCTGCGCCTGGGCCGGCCCGGCCAGTGCCGCTGCTCCTGCTGCCGCCAGCATCACGACCGGCGCCTGCCACCACGCTCGCTTGTTCTTCATTTCGCCACCTCCGTCGGAAATTCCATGGGACCGGGGGGCCTCAAACCCCCAGGAGCTCGCTCAGCCGCTGCGCGCGCGCCGGCAACTGGGCCGCCGCGAAGCTGTCCACTACCGTGCCGTGCTCGAGCACGTAGAAGCGATCTGCCAGCGGCGCCGCAAAGCGGAAATTCTGCTCGACCATGACGATGGTAAAGCCTCGCTGGCGCAGCGCAATGACCATTTCGGCCAGCTTGTTCACGATCACCGGCGCCAGGCCCTCGGAAATCTCGTCGAGCAGCAGCAGGCGCGCCCCGGTCCGCAGGATGCGCGCCACCGCCAGCATCTGCTGTTCGCCGCCCGACAGCCGCGTCCCGGGGCTGTGGGCGCGCTCGCGCAGGTTGGGAAACATGGCGAGGATCTCCTCCACGCCCATGCCGCCGGCGGCGGCCACGCGCGGGGGCAGCAGCAGGTTCTCCAGGCAGCTCAGGCTGGCGAAGATGCCGCGCTCCTCCGGACAGTAACCGACGCCCAGGTGGGCGATCCGGTGCGCCGGCGTGCGGATCGCCTCCGTGCCGTAGACCTTGATCGAGCCGCTGCGCGGTCCGGTCAGGCCCATGATGGCCCGCAGCGTGGTCGTGCGGCCGGCGCCGTTGCGCCCGAGCAGGGTGACCACTTCGCCCGGCCGCACGACGAGGTCGATGCCGTGGAGCACGTGCGATTCGCCGTACCAGGCGTGCAGGCCGCGGATCTCCAGCGCCGGCGCCGCCGCGCCATCCGTTGCCGCCGCGGCGCTCGCCGCGCGGTCGTGCACCGGGGCGGCCGTGGCGCTCATATCAGTGCGCCGCCTCGTTCAGGGCCAGGTGGCTGCCGCCCATGTACGCCTCGCGCACTGCGGCGTTGGCCGAGACCTCGGCGTAGCTGCCCTCCGCCAGCACCGCGCCGCGCGCCAGGACCGTGATGCGATCGCACAGCCCGGCGATCACGCCCATGTTGTGTTCGACCATCAGCACCGTGCGGCCAGCCGCCACGCGGCGGATCAGCTCGGTGATGCGTCCCACGTCCTCGTGGCCCATGCCCTGCGTGGGCTCGTCGAGCAGCATCAGTTCGGGGTCGGCGGCCAGCGTCGTGGCGATCTCGAGCGCGCGCTTGCGCCCGTAGGGCAACTCGGCGGTGCGCCGCTGCGCATCGGCGCCGAGCCCGACCTCCTCGAGCAGCGCAAGGGCGCGCTCGTCCAGGCGCCGCAGCAGCCGGCCGCTGCGCCAGAAGGCGTAGGTGAGGCCGGCACTGCGCTGCAGGGCGATGCGCACGTTGTGCAGCACCGTCATCTGCGCAAAGACCGAGGAGATCTGGAAGGAGCGCACGATGCCGCGGCGCGCGACGTCCTGGGGTGCCACCCGCGTGATGTCCTCGCCCTTGAACAGGATGGCGCCCCGGCTGACCGGCAGCGAGCGCGTGAGCAGGTTGAAGCAGGTGGTCTTGCCGGCGCCGTTGGGCCCGATAAGCGCGTGGATGGATCCGCGCGCCACCTGCAGGTCGACGCCCTCGACCGCGGTGAAGCCGCGGAAATCCTTGCCCAAGCCCCGCGTCTGCAGTATGAGGTCCTGTTGGCCCACGCCCGTCTCGCCGCCCGCTGGCGGGCGCTCCTCCGGTTGACGATGGCGCCGTCGCGCGGTCGCCCGGCACCCGATGACGCGGCCCGGCCCGGACACTGCGCGCTGCGCAATTTCTTGTGCGACGAGTATACGGTGGCGCCGCGCCGGAACAAAAAAAAGCCGGCGGGGTACCGGCTTCTTCAATTCCCACAAGGGCCCTGATGGGCCCTGGAAGGACGGTCAGGACAGGACGTTGATCTCGACCGCCTGCGGGCCCTTTTGCCCCTGCTGGACCTGGTACTCGACGCGCTGGTTTTCCTTGAGCGTGCGGAAGCCCTTGGACTTTATCCCGCTGTAATGGGCGAAAACGTCACTGCCACCGTCATCCGGCTTGATGAAGCCGAAACCCTTCGTTTCGTTGAACCACTTCACGGTGCCTGTCGGCATATCACGTCTTTCTAACGAGAGAAGCACGGGAAGCGCCCGCGGCGCGCAAGCGATTGCTGCGGAACAGGTGCGCGATTACCGGGTAAGCACCGCGACGGGGATTGCAGGGGAGGGCACATTGCAAGGGACTGCCGGAGGGGAAACGCAAGGACGCAGGCGAGTTGCAATAGGGCTGCAATGAAATCGCGAGGGGAGAGCCGAGAGGTGGTCTGCTGTAGCGCTTTTGAAGCCGGAATTCGCAGCGCAAAAATCGACTGCGAGACAAAGGTACACCTTTATTTTTGGCTTCGCCACCCTTGCCGGCGGCGGGTTATTGGTGCCGCCGCGCCGCTAGGGCGTGTCGGGGTAGACGTGCTCGGGTCCGGGAAAGCGCCCGGACCGGACATCGGCGACGTAGCGGCCCACGGCATCTGCAATCGATTCCGCGCCCGGAACGAAGTCCTTCACGAAGCGCGGGCGGCGCCCGACGCCGGCCCCCAGCATGTCGTGCAGCACGAGGACCTGGCCATGGCAGGCGACGCTCGCGCCGATGCCGATCGTCAGGCTGCTGCTGCGCGCCGCGATCGCCCGTGCCACCGGTTCGGGCACGGCCTCGATGACCAGCAGGGCCGCGCCAGCCCCCTCGACGGCCGCCGCGGCCTCCAGCACCCCCTGGGCGCGGTCGCCGCGTCCCTGCACGCGATAGCCGCCGAAGGCGTTCACGTGCTGGGGAGTCAGCCCGATGTGTCCGCAGACCGGAATGCCGCGCTCCACCAGGAAGGCGATGGTCGGCGCCATCTCGGCACCGCCTTCGAGCTTGACCATCTGGGCGCCGGCCTGCATCAACTGGACCGCGCTGGCCAGCGCCTGCTGCGGGCTCTGCTGGTACGAGCCGAAGGGCATGTCGGCCACGATGAAGGCGCGGGCCGCGCCGCGCGCCACCGCGCGGGTGTGATACGTGATGTCGGCGACGGTGACCGGCAGCGTCGAATCGTGCCCCTGGACCACCATGCCCAGCGAGTCGCCGACCAGCAGCAGGTCGAGTTCGGCCGCGTCCAGCACCGCCGCGAAGCTGGCGTCGTAGCAGGTGAGGGTGGCAAGCTTGCGTTCGCCGGCCAGGCGGCGCAGGTCGTGCAGGGTCAGGCGCATCGGCAATTCTCCTTGCGGGCTCCGGCGACGATGAAGCCGGAACGCTGCCGCCATCGCCATCGCGGGCGGGGGTATTGTCGCGCAGCGCGTGACGGTGGCAAATCCGGCCCGGCGGGCGCGTTACTTGCCGATGCAGAAGCGGCCGAAGATCTGCCCCAGCAGGTCGTCCGAGGTCACCTGCCCGGTGATCTGCCCAAGCGCCTGGGCGGCCAGCCGCAACTCCTCGGCGAACAGTTCCAGCCGCGCCGCGCCGGCGCCGGCGTGCTCGCGGGCGGCGCCCAGGTGGGTCGCCGCCACGGCCAGCGCCTGCAGGTGGCGTTCGCGCGCCAGGAACACGCCCTGGCCGTCAGCGGTACCGTCCCAGCCGGCGCGGCGCAGCAGTTCCTCGCGCAACGCCGCCATTCCGGCCCCGGTCTTGACCGACACGTACACGACGCCCGCGTGCAGGCCCGGCGCCGCGCCGCTGAGGTCGACCTTGTTGCGCACCACCAGGATCCTTGCCGCCGGCACGCCGTCGGGCAGCCCGGGCACCGCGCCGCCGGCCGTCGCCGCGCCGTCATCGATCAGGTGCAGCACGACGTCCGCCTCGGCGGCGGCCGCCCGGGTGCGGGCAATGCCCAGCTGCTCGATCGGATCGACGGTGTCGCGGATGCCCGCCGTGTCGATGAGGTTCAGCGCAATGCCCTCGATCTCGATCGCCCGCTCGATGCGGTCGCGCGTCGTCCCCGGGTGCTCGGTGACGATGGCCACGTCGGCGCCGGCCAGCGCATTGAGCAGGCTGGACTTGCCCACATTGGGTGCCCCGACCAGGGCGACGTGCAGGCCCTCGCGCAACAGCGCGCCCTGGCGGGCGCGGCGGCGCACGTCCTCGAGAGTCGCCGCCGCCCGCTCCAGCCGCGCGGCGGCGGCGGCGGCGCGCAGGAAGTCGACCTCCTCCTCGGGAAAGTCCAGCGTCGCCTCGGTGAGCGCGCGCAGTTCGGTGAGCTCGTCGGCGAGCGCCCGGGCGGCCTGCGAGAACGCGCCCTGCAGCGACCGCACCGCGCCGCGGGCCGCCGCCGCCGTGCCGGCGTCGATGAGATCGGCTACCGCCTCGGCCTGGGCCAGGTCCAGGCGCCCGTTGAGAAAGGCCCGCCGGGTGAACTCTCCCGGCTGGGCGATCCTCAGCCCCAGAGCACGGCCCGCCTCGAGGCAACGCGCCAGCAGCAGTCGCAGCACGACCGGCCCGCCATGGCCCTGCAGCTCCAGGACGCTCTCGCCGGTGTACGAGTGCGGCGCGGGAAAGTACAGCACCAGGCCGACGTCCAGCGTCGCGCAATGGCCATCGAGGAACGCGGCATGCAGTGCACGCCGCGGCTGCAGGCGCGCCGCCGCGTCAGCGCCGAGCAGCGCCGGCAGCAGCGGTGCCAGATCGCGCCCGGACAGGCGCACGATGCCGACGCCGCCGCGTCCCGGTGCGGTGGCGATGGCGGCGATGGCGTCGCGGTCCGAATACATGGCGCGCACTGTACCGCGCAGGTCTCGCATCCCGCCTTTGAGCGAGGGTGCCCGGCGCTGGCGCGCGGCGCCCTGGCCCTGGCGGACGCGTCCGCCGCGCTCCTCGCGGCAGCGGCGACGGCGGGCGGCCGGCGCAAATAGTCGCGCCCGGAGCCCAATTACCGTGCATAATCCGCGCCCGAGGCGCCTTGGGGGTGCAATTTGCCGCGCATTTGCGCTTTGGCGGGCCCCAAAGCCTCGTAGAGGGGGCCGGCGTTGCCCTAGAAGAGCGCATGGCGGGGGTTTCTTCGAAGGCCTTTGTCAACGCGTGTTGGCAATGCCGCGTTATCGATGCTGAGCGGATGTGCCGATCGTCCATCAACACTGGCGGCCGAACGCTCTGCACTTTCCAATCAACTTTCCACGGATCTTAAAATGAAGAAACTGCTTGCCCTGCTGGTCGCTTCGATGTTCGCCGCCGGTGTCACCTATGCCGACGAAATGAAGAAGGAAGAGAAGAAGACCGAAGCGAAGAAGGAAGAGAAGAAGGCCGAAAAGAAGGAAGAAAAGAAGGCCGAGAAGAAGGAAGAAAAGAAGGCCGAGAAGAAGGCCGAAAAGAAGGAAATGAAGAAGGAAGAGAAGAAGGAAGAGAAGAAGGACGAAATGAAGAAGTAAGCATTTCGCTTAGTTCTTCTGCCGCTTCAAAGGGCGGGCGCGAGGGTAAATCCCCGGCTCGCCCTTTTTCATTGCCGCGTCCGCGTGCGCGGCGGCACTGCCGCCGTCAACCTTTTCGGGCCCTGGGGCGTTCAGGGTTGGCGAGCTCGATAGCGAGCACGAAGCCGGCGCCCGGCAGTCCTGGCCGCCGGCGGATGCAAAAGCGTGCAGTACCGTGTTCCCCCTCCCCTTCATTACTTGGAAAGCACCATGAACAAGCTGATCACCGTTCTCGTTTCCGGCCTCTTCGCCGCCGGCATCGCTGCCGCCCAGACCACCCCGGCGCCGGCCGCCGCCCCGGCAGCTCCTGCGGCCAAGGCCGCGCCCGCTCCGGAAGCCAAGGCCGCCGAGGCCAAGCCCACCGAAGCCAAGCCGGCCAAGCACAAGCGCAAGCACAAGGAAAAGGCCAAGGCCAAGACCGAAGACGCGGGCAAGACCGCTGCTCCGGTCGAAGCCGCCAAGCCGGCTCCCGCTCCGGCCGCGAAGTAAGCGCGGTTCCGCGGCGCGGCGCGCAGGCGCCGACGCCGGCTGGTCCCGAAGGACGGTGGCGCCGCATGCGCCACCGTCCTTTTGTTTATCCGGCGGCCCGCCCGGGCGGCGTGCCGGCGAGCAGGCGCCCGGCCAGCGCTTCGGGCGGGTCGGCGCCACCGACCGCGACCGTCTTGTCGCGGCTGGCCAGTCCGCTGAGCACGCGCACCTGGTTCGCGCGCAGCGCCAGCCGCGCGCACAAAAAGCGCAGCAGCTCGTCGTTGGCCTTGCCATCGACGGGCGGCGCATGCAGTGCAATCTTCAGGCGTGCGCCGTACGGGCCGATAACCGCGGTGCGCCGCGCACCGGGCTGCACACGCAGCAGCAGCACGGTCACGCCGTCGCGCCCTTGCACCCATTGGGGCAGATCGGCCGTGCGAGAATCCTGCGTCGGCACCTTCATCGAGCGCTCGTGAAACCCACTAATGACACCCTGTTGCGGGCCCTGTTGCGGCAGCCTACGGAATACACGCCCATCTGGCTGATGCGGCAGGCCGGACGGTACCTGCCAGAATACAACGCCACCCGGCGCCGGGCCGGCAGTTTCCTCGCGCTGGCCAAGTCACCGGACCTGGCTACCGAGGTAACGCTGCAGCCGGTGGAGCGCTATCCGCTGGACGGCGCCATCCTGTTCTCCGACATCCTCACCGTGCCCGACGCGATGGGGCTGGGACTGCAGTTCGTCGAGGGTGAAGGGCCCCGGTTCGAGCGGCCGGTGCGCAGCGAGGCCGACGTCGCGGCGCTGGCCGCGCCCGATCCCGACCTGTCGCTGCGCTACGTGATCGATGCGGTGCGGTCGATCCGCGGCGCGCTGGGCGGCCGCATCCCGCTGATCGGCTTTTCCGGCAGCCCCTGGACGCTGGCCTGCTACATGGTCGAAGGCGGTGGCTCCGAGGACTTCCGTACCGTCAAGACGATGCTCTACACGCGTCCGGACCTGATCCAGCGCCTGCTGGCCGTCAACGTGCGCGCTGTCACCGATTACCTCAACGCCCAGATCCGCGCCGGGGCCCAGGCGGTGATGATCTTCGATACCTGGGGTGGCGTCCTGACCGATGCCGCCTACCGCGCCTGTTCGCTCGCGACGATGGCGCAGGTCGTGCGCGGCCTCGACCGCCAGAACGCGGGGGAGCCGGTGCCGTGCATCGTCTTCACCAAGGGCGGCGGCGCCTGGCTCGAGGACCTGGCGCAGACCGGCTGCGATGCGGTCGGCGTCGACTGGGTGGTCGACCTGGCGCAGGCGCGGGCGCGCATCGGGGCACGCTGCGCGCTGCAGGGCAATCTCGACCCCATGGTGCTGCTGGCCGGCGCATCGGCCACCTGTGCCGAGGCTGTGCGTGTGCTCGACGCCTTTGGCCGGCCGCAGCGACCCGATGGCGGCTGGGACGGCCATGTGTTCAACCTCGGCCACGGCATCTCGCAATTCACCGACCCCGAGGTCGTCGCGGCGCTGGTGGAAACGGTCCATGTGCATAGCCGCAGCCTGCGGGCCGCCTGAACAACGCGGCCCGGCCGTCAGTAGGCGCCCACAAAATCGCCCGCGGATGCCGGCCGGGTCATTTTCACCGCACGGCCGTGCGCCCCTTGACTTATGCACAAAGACGGCCGGAGCCAGTATTCATGCGGTTTTCCGTGACATGACCCGGGCCGGGCCGCAGATTTTCCGTGCAAGTAATTGAAAGTATTAATTTTTTTAGAATCGGCCGGCGGTCACTTTCCAGTCAAATTGCCGGTGGGTCGCGCACTTAGCGTTTAATCGCAACAGTTATCCACATAGTTATCCACATCCCCGAAGGTCGCTTTGGCGGAACTTCAAAGAACGCAGGTAAATTAAATAGTTAGTGCGGATTCCTGAAGTTTCGCGCGATGTCCATTATCGTTCCCGAACCCGGCACCATCGCCCGCGTCATCGTCGACGTGCCGATGCCGCAACCGCTGGACTATCGCGTCGGCACGACGTTCGCCGCCAGGCCGGGCGCGCTGGTCGTGGTTCCGGTGGGCAAGCGGCGCCATGCCGGCATCGTCGTGGAGATCGCGCACTCTAGCGCCCTTGCCGAGGCGCGCCTGCGCCCGCTCGGTGCGCCGCTGGGCGGGCTTTGCCTGGGCGAGGGATGGCTCGCGCTGAGCCGCTTCGCCGCCGATTACTACCACTTTGCCTGGGGCGAGCTGGCGCTGCCGGTGCTGCCGCCGTACCTGCGCCGCCTGCCATCGACCCGGCGCCCGCGCGCGGCCGACCCCGCGGCCGCGGCAGCGGCCGTGGCGGCTTCGGGCGCCACGCCGCCGGCGCCTGTGCCGCTGCTGCGCGCCGAGCAGCAGGCGGCGATCGACGCCCTGGCACAGGCACGGGGCTTTGCGCCCTTCCTGCTGTTCGGCGTCACTGGCAGCGGCAAGACCGAGGTGTACCTGGGCGCGATCGCGCGGGTGTTGGCCGCTGCGCCCGCGGCCGTGGCACCCCAGGTGCTGCTGCTGGTGCCGGAGATCAATCTCACGCCGCAACTGGCGACCCGACTGGCGGCACGCTTTACCGGCCACCGGGTCGTGAGCCTGCACAGCAGCCTGACGCCCGGCGAACGCGCGGCGGCATGGCTGCAGGCGCACGACGGGCGCGCCCAGATCATCCTGGGCACGCGCACCGCGGTGTTCGCCTCGCTGCCCGGGTTGCGCCTGATCGTGGTCGACGAGGAGCACGACGCGTCCTTCAAGGCCCATGGCGGCGTGCCGTTCTCGGCGCGTGACCTCGCGGTCAAGCGCGCGCAGATCGAGTCGATCCCGGTCGTGCTGGGCTCGGCGACGCCCTCGCTCGAGACCTGGCACCTGGCGCAGGCCGGCCGCTACGGCCTGCTGTGCCTCGTGCAGCGCGCCAGTGCCGGCGGCGCGGACCCGGTAATCGAGACCATCGACCTGCAGCAGCATCCGGCCGAAAATGGGCTGGCCGAACCGTTGCGCGCGGCACTGGAGCGGAGCCTGGCGCGCGGCGAACAGGCGCTGGTATTCATCAATCGCCGCGGATTCGCGCCGGTGCTGCGCTGCGCCGCGTGCGAGTGGCTGTCGCGGTGTCCGCATTGCGATGCGTTCGCCGCCTACCACAAGGTCGGCAGCGCACTGCGCTGCCATCACTGCGGCTGGAACGCCCGGGTGCCGCCGGCCTGCCCCGATTGCGGCAACCAGGACCTGCACGGCGTGGGACAGGGCACCCAGCGGGTGGAGGAGACGCTGCGGCGCCTGTGGCCGGCGGCGCGGATCGCGCGCATCGATCGCGACAACACCCAGGGCGCGCGCGGGGCGAACCGCGCCGGCGCGGCCTTCGATGCCGTGCACGCCGGCGAGGTCGACATCCTCGTGGGCACGCAGATGATCACCAAGGGACACGATTTTCGCCGCGTCACGACGGTGGGCGTGCTCAATGCCGACTCCCAGCTGGTGGCCGCGGATTTTCGCGCGCCGGAGCGCCTTTTCGCTGTGCTGATGCAGGTGGCCGGCCGCGCCGGCCGCGCCGGCCAGGCCAGCCGCGTGCTCATCCAGACCCGCTATCCGCATCACCCACTGTTCGCGGCGCTGGCACGGCAGAGTTTCGAGGCGTTTGCCGACGAGCAGCTCGCCGAACGGCGCGCGGCGCGCATGCCGCCCTTCGTGTACCAGGCGCTGCTGACGGCTGCCGCGCGCACGATGGAGCAGGCGCTCGACTTCCTGCGCCGCTGCCGCGCGCTGCAGGAGGGTCTGGCCGAGGCGCCGGGCGTGACACTGTTCGACGCCGTGCCGATGCCCCTGGCGCGCCTGGCGGCCGAAGCGCGCGGCCAGCTGCTGATAGAAGCGCCGCGCCGCGCCGAGCTGCACGCCTTCCTGCGCGCCTGGCTGCCGCGGCTGCGCGAGATGGGCAGCCGCGGCGTGCTGCGCTGGGGGATCGACGTCGACCCGCAGGCTATCTGAGCATCGGCCATCCGGCTGGCGCCCGGCATGGCGCCCGTCCCGCGGCGCCACACGCGGCGCCCGTTCGTCGTCTGTAACCGACCGGAGAGGCGGGACGTGACTGGCGGGATCGTGCTGCCCCCCCGAAAATGCCTGTCCCCGTTCCCCACCGGTGTCCCATGCCAGGCCTGCCCGCCGCCCGCCGCGCCCGTTTCGCCCGCTCCGCGGTGCCGCAGCGCCGCCGCACCGCGTCCGGGGTGACGCTCGTCGAGCTGGCAGTGACCATTGCGGTGGCGGCGATACTGGTGGCCCTGGCCGCACCGGCGCTGCAGGCCACGCTGCGCAAGAACCGCCTGGACAGCACTACCAGCGAATTCGTCAGCGCATTGACGCGCGCGCGCAGCGAGGCGGTACGCCTGGGCCAGCCCGTGTGCGTGCAGAGCACGTCGGCCACCGCCGGCGACTGGACCCCCGGCTGGACCCTCGTCGCGGCCGCCGGGTGCCCCAACCCTGCCGCTGCGGTCATCCAGCAGGGTTCGGCGCTGCCCGCGCCGCTCACCCAATGGGGCAGTGTCGCGGCGCTGGGCTTCGACGCGACCGGCCGCCTCATCGGCACCGGTGGCGCGGTCAATTTCATCTTCTGCGCCGACGGCGCCGACCCGACCCAGGCCGCCGGCGTCACGGTGGCGCTGTCGGGGCGCGTGCGCGTGGCCGACAACGACAAGACCACCGGCCGGCCGATCGAGAACGACGGTGCGCCGATGGCCGGTTGCCAGCAACCCTGAACGCCTTTACGTCCCTTCCGACGTCGCAGGAACCATCATGAACCACGCACCGCACCCGATGCATCGCAATGACACCGCCCGCCCGGCGCCGCGCCCGCGCGGTCGTGCTCCCCAGCGCGGCATGTCGCTGATCGAGATCCTGGTAGCCATTGTCCTGCTGTCGGTCGGCCTGCTGGGGCTCGCCGGCCTGCAGCTGCGCGGCATGCAGGTCAACCAGGGCTCGGCGATGCGCTCGCAGGCGGCCATCATGGCCGAGGACCTCGCCGACCGCATGCGTGCCGACGCCGCGGCGGCCAACCCGGCAAATGCGGCCGGGGGTTTCTATGGCGCGTTCTCGCCGTCCAATGCCGCCACGGCGGCAACGCCGGCGCTGCAGGACTGGCTGGCCGGCCTGGCCAATCTGCCGGGCGGGGTCTCGGCCGTCGCCGAACCCTGCGGCACGGCGCTGCCGTGCGTGAACATCGTTGCCCTGCCCACGGTGCCGGCGATGGTGCCTACGCCGGTGAAGATCGAGGTGTTCTGGAACGACACCCGGGCAAGCAAGGGCGCCGGTGAGACCAACCAGCTGGGCAGCTACGCGATGGTCGCGGAACTCTCCGATGCCTATTGAGCATCTGCCCGCCCGGCGCGGCTCGTCCGTGCGCGGCCGGCGCGAGCGCGGCCTGACGCTGGTCGAGCTGATGATCAGCATCACGATCGGCCTGCTTATCGTCGGCGCCGTGCTGTACGTCTACCTCGGGTCGCGCGGTGCGTACCGCACCAGCAAGTCCACCTCGCGCGTGCAGGAGGCCGGCCGCTTCGGCCTGGACGCCATGATGCGCGACGTGCGCCTGACCGGTTTCATCGGTTGCGGTTCGCGCCTCTCGCTGGCCAATTTTCAGCCGCAGCAGGTCTACCAGATCGCCAACCCGCCGCTGAACTTCGCGTCGCCGACCCAGGCGGTCATCGGCTACTCGGCCACCAACTACACCGCGGCCGGCAGCGTGCCAGGCTGGGCCGCGCCCGCCGGGCTGTCGGTGCCCTGGTTCCGCGGTGACGTGATAACGCTGCGCGTTTCCACGGGCACGCCCACGCTCATGGCCAAGGATCCGGACCCGACCATCCCGGCCATCTACCTGGCGAACAACTGCGCCAAGATCAAGAGCGGCGACTACCTGCTGGTATCGAGCTGCACGATGACCACCGTGCTGCGCGTTTCCAATGCGCCGCTGGCGACCGCCGCCGCCTGCCCGGCCAACGGCGTGGTGGCCAATCCGCCGATCGAGATCGACCACGGACCCACCGACGTCAACGGCAACACGGTCAACGGCAATCCGCCCGGAAAGCTCACGGCCCTGTTGCCGCCGGGCCCCGGCCCCACCAGCGTGCTCTCGACCCGCGCGCTGGCCGGTGCGCAGCCCTTCGACGAAGTCACCTATTACGTCGGCCAGCTTGCCGGCCGGCCGGCACCGGCGCTGTACCGCTACTCCGCCACCAATCAGGTGTCCGAGGAAATCATCGACCACGTCGAGAACATGAGCATCGTCTACGGCGTCGACGGGGGCGCCGGCAACGTGGTCTTCAATACCGCCGATCAGGTGAGCGCCGCGGGCCTTTGGGACAAGGTCATCAGCGTGCGCGTATCGCTGCTGGCCGTCGGCGACGAGGCCGCGGCAGTCGACCCGGGCCAGACCCTGTCCTTCGGCGCGGTGAACGCCTCCGCCACGCCGTCGACCCTGACCTTCACCGATACCCGCCTGCGCCAGGTCTTCACGGCGACGGCGGCATTGCGCGACCGCCTGCAATGACGCGGCTGCGCGAACGACCGTCAAGCAGGCAATCGCAGGAGATGCCCATGGACAAGCGATCGAACCTTCCCTCCGGCCCGGGCCGCGCGCGCCAGCGCGGCGTCGCGCTGATCATCGGCATGATCATCCTCGTGGTGCTGGCGCTGCTGGGCGCGTCGGCCTATTCGGTCGCCACGCAGGACGAGCGCATCGCCGGCAATGCGCGCGACCACGCGCGCGCCATGGACGCCGCCGAGTCGATGCTGCGCGACTGCGAGCATTACGTGCAGAACACGGTGGGCCTGGCGTTCGATGCCACCGGCGGAACCGGGGGCATGTTCCTGGCGCCCACCGGCGGCCAGCCCTGGCTGGGCGACAACCCCGCGGCCTGGACCGGCAGCACCTACGTGTTGCCGCCGCCCAAATTGGCGGCGGCGCGCAGCGGCGGCAGCCAGTGGTCGCAGACGCCGCAGTGCATCGCCGAGGAATTCGATCTCGTGTCGACCGGGCAGGTGATCGCCCCCGCCGGCTTGCCACGCACCACGCCGAGCCTGCGCGCCGCCCGCATCACGGCGCGCGGCTACGGCCTCAACTCGAACACCGTGGTCACCCTCGTTTCCACGGTTGCGTTCATGTGACAGCCGTCACGTCGGAGCATGCAATGACCCTCTACGCGCGTGATCATCGTGGTGCGCCGGCCCGCCGCGCCGCCTGGCCGCTGGCGCTGCTGGTGGCGCTGGCCGCCAGCACGCCGGCGCTGGGGCAGTACAGCATCTCGCAGAACCCGATGCTCGCAGCCTCGCCGCCGCCGCCCAACCTGGTGCTGACGGTGGACGATTCCGGCAGCATGGCCTGGGCCTACGTGCCCGATTCGCAGTCGCAGTACCCGTCCACGGCGGCCTTCACCGCGAGCGCCTACAACGCGCTGTACTACAACCCCGCCACCGTCTACGCCGCGCCGCCGGACGACACCGGCCAGGCGGTGCCGCTGAGCCAGGGCTACGCCCTCACGTCGTTCACCCGTGCGTATTACGACGGCTTCAACCCCGACCAGGGCGCGTTCGACCTGTCCGCGAGCTACACGCCCACGCTGAGCTACAGCCCCGGCAACGGCACGCCGCAGTCGGCCACCGGCGTCAGCGGCCCGGCGTACTACTACGTCTATGTCGGCGGCACCGGCTGCACGGCGCCGGTGCCTACGCAGCCGCCACCGGCCGACGGCTGCTTCCAGAAGGTCACGGTCTCGGCCACGTCGGGGCCCGGCGGTACCGACGAGCGGCAGAACTTCGCCAACTGGTACTCGTTCTACCGCACGCGCCACCTGTCGATCATCGCCGCGGCGGCGCGCTCGATGCAGGATCCGAGCCTGGCGAGCGCGCGCGTCGCCTGGCAGGGGCTCGATTCCTGCAACGACTTTTCCGGCACCAACTGCAGCGGCTGGCGCAACAACGGCACGTTCGACAACCGCGTCCGCCGCTTCTCCGGCCAGCACCTGACGGATTTCTATCACTGGCTATTCCAGCTGCCGGCGGCCAATTCCACGCCCACGCGCCAGGCCTGGTGGCGGGTCGGCGAATACTTCAGCAACCGTACGCTGGGCGCCAACGGGCCCTATGGCGTCGATCCCAACCAGACGCCCACGGTGGCCGGCAGCGAGCTGCTGTGCGTGAACAATTTCAGCGTCACGCTGACCGACGGCCTGTGGAACACCCGCAACGAAACCCAGCAGAATTTCTGCGGGGCCGGCCTGTGCGGCGACACCGACAGCCAAAGCGCCACCTTTCCCGATGGCATGACCTACACGCCCTCGCGCACGGCGGCCTCCACGACGATCTATGGCGACGGCAACGGCGGCGGCGACAGCGCGATCGATACGGGCGGCCTGTCCGATATCGCGTTCTACTACTGGTCGCACAACCTGCGCCCCGACCTCACCGGTTTTTACGTGCCGCCGTATTTCGCCGACACGAGCACGAACAATCCGGCCACCGGCGCCGCCTCGGACGCCACCTGGCCGTACTGGAATCCGAAGAACGATCCGGCGACCTGGCCGCACGTGGTCCAGTTCACCGTGGGCGTCGGCCTGACCGGATTCCTGTCTCTCAATGGCCTGCCCTGGACCGGCGATGCTCATTCGGGCCCGGCGTATGCCAACCTGCTGACAGCCGCGAACAACTGCACGTCGGCTGCCGGCGTGACGCCGGCGCCGTGCACCTGGCCGCCCGTGGACCTGAACGCCAGCGGCGGCGGCTTCACCGGCGGCGGCGCCACCGGCAACGGCAACGTCTATGACCTGTGGCACGCCGCCATGAACAGCCGCGGCAATTCATTCAGCGCCGAATCGCCGCAGGACCTGGTCGCGGCCATGGGCGCCATCATCGCCCGCGTGGAGGGCCAGACGCGCGGCAATTCCGCCGCCGCCGGCAGCTCCTCGTCGCTGACGGCGAGCACACAGCTCTTCGTCGGCAGCTACGACGGCAGCGACTGGCACGGCACGCTGTCGGCCTATCCGATCGACTCCACCGGTGCGGTGGGTACGGCGGCCACCTGGCAGACCACCGCGGCCAGCCTGGCGCCCTTTGCCAGCCGCGCGGTATTCACCGCCGCCAGCGGCTTGCCCGCCGGCGGCAGCCCGATCAGCGCCAGCCCGGGCATCGCCTTCGGCGCCGCGGCGCTGTCGCGCGCCGGCCTGCTGGCCGGTTTCGGCGCAACCGCCACCGCGCAGACCGCCGTGGTGAACTACCTGCTGGGCGACGCCAGCGGCGAGCAGCGCAACGGCGGCAGCTTCCGCAACCGCCCCGTCACCGCACTGGGCGACATCGTCGATTCCAACCCGCTGTATTCGTACACCGAGGCCTTCCCCAACTACGGTTTGCTCCCCGAAGGGCTGGGCAGCAACGGCTATGCGGCCTACCTCGCGTCCAAGGGCGCCTCCGGCCGGCCGGCCATGGTGTACGCGGGGGCCAACGACGGCATGCTGCACGCCTTCGACGCGACCACCGGCGCCGAGCGCTTCGCCTACGTGCCGCACAGCGTGCTGCTGAAGATCGCGGCGCTGGACAACCCCAATTACCTGCACGCGTTCACCGTCGATGGCCCCGTCTTCGTCGGCGACGCCTATTTCGCGGCCGGCGGCAACGCCGCCGCATGGCACAGCGTGCTGGTGGGCACCACCGGGGCGGGCGGCCCGGGCGTGTTCGCGCTCGACGTCACCAGCCCGCAGTCCTTCGGCGCCGGCAACGTGCTGTGGGACCTGGACGCGACGGCCGCACCGATGGGCAACGGCGACGCGAACCTGGGCTACACGATCGGCCAGCCGATCATCGCGCGCCTGAACAACGGCGACTGGGCGGCGGTCTTCGGCAACGGCTACCTGAGCGCGCGCAACTGCGCGGTGCTGTACATCGTGCGCCTGTCCGACGGCCTCGTGCGCACGATCGACACCTCGGGCGCCGCCGCCGGCGCGACCGCCTCGTGCCTCAATCCCTCCGGCAGCAACGCCAACGGACTGGGCAGCCCCACCCTGCTCGACCTGGACCAGAACGGCACCACCGACTACGTGTTCGCCGGCGACCTGCAGGGCAACCTGTGGAAGTTCGACCTCACGTCGACCGACCCGGCCAAGTGGCAGGTGGCCTACACCAAGGGCAATGGCGCGCCGCAGCCGCTCTTCACCGCGACCACCCAGGGCGGGGCGCCGCAGCCCATCGTCAGCGCGCCCAACCTCGGGCCCTCGCTGGGCAACTTCAACAGCTACCTCGTGTACGTGGTCACCGGCCGCATGTTCGCCGCCGGCGATGCGGCCGACACCACCACCCAGAGCATCTACGCCATCCAGGACCAGGGCGCGCCCATCAACGGATCCCTGCGCAGCACGCTGGTGGCGCAGACCATCGTCGCGGCCGCGGACGGCAGCGGCAACGAGAACATCAAGCTGCCGCCCGCCGCGGTCGATCTCACCGTGCACGATGGCTGGTACATCGACCTGCCAGGCACCGGCGAACGGGCGCTGAGCACGCCGCTGCTGGTGGGCGGGCTGCTGCTGTTCTCCTCGGTCATTCCGCAGTCGCAGCCGTGCACGGGCGGCTGCGGCGGGTTCATCTACGCGCTGAATGCCTTCAGCGGGGCCGGCGGCATGGCCTTCCTGACGGACCCGGCCACCAGCAGGACCTATGACGCGCTGGCCACCCTGGTGGGCTGCGTCAAGGGCCTGACCCTCATCAACGCCGGGTCGACGATCAACGTCTACGCCTCGGGCAATGGCGCCGGCGCCGCGAGCAATCCGGTCAGCAGCCCCGGCGGTGGTCCGGCGCCGGTCGGCGTACCGGGGTCGGGCGGCAACCTGGGCGGCCCCAGCATCCAGCACATGCAGGGGGCCGCACCGGTACCCGGACGCGTGTCGTGGCACGAGGTAACGCCGTGAGGACGCGGCGGGCTGGGCGCCGCGGGGGCGGGTTCTCGCTGCTGGAACTGATGGTGGCGCTGGCCGTGGTGGCGATCATCACCGCGATCGCCATCCCCAGCTACCAGTCGTACCTCGTACGCGGCCAGCGTGCGGCGGCCAAGTCCGTGCTGCTGCAGGCGGCGCAGACGATGGAACGCGCCTATACCGCCGGCTACACGACCGCGGCCGGTGCCTACGTGGCCGGCGGCGCCTACCCTGCCGCCGGCACGTTGCCCACCGTGGCGGGCACCGCCTGCATCGCGGTCGCGCCATCCGACGCGGCCGCGCCCAGCTATTGCATCACGCTGAGCAGCGCCGCGCCGGCACCGGCCGGCGGTTTCGTGCTGTCGGCCACGCCGTGCGGCAATGCGGGTGCCGGCTGTCCGGCAACGGCCAATGCCAACTTCCAGGACGCGACCTGCAACGTGCTGACCCTGGACAACACCGGCTTCAAGGCGGCGCTGGGCGGTACGGGAACGCTCGACCAGTGCTGGCAGCACTGATCATCTGAGCGGTGTGCGGTACGGCCCGCTCCGGCCGGGCCCCGCCGGGTCAGTGCGCCGGCAGCGAATCGGGTTCGGAAAAGGCGCCGCCCGCCTGCTTGCCCATGTAGGCGACCGCGCGGGCAACCTCGACGTCTTCATAGCTGCCGCCACCCTTGGGCGGCATCATCCCCGCCTTGCCGGTGTAGCCCTCGATGGCGTGCTTGACGAGCACCGCATAGCCCTGCGCAAGGCGCGGCGCCCAGGCCTTGCGGTCGCCGAACTTCGGCGCGCCGGCAATGCCGCCGCCGTGGCAGGCCACGCAGGTGGCCTCGTAGACCGCCCGGCCCTTCAGCAGCGCCGTGGCCGCGGGCGCGGCAGCGCTATCGGCGCCGAGCGGCTGGGCAACCGGCCGCAGGCGCTCGGCAATGGCCGCCGCGCTCATCGTCTCGGGCGCGGCCGGGTGGTCGTGCAGGCGCGACAGGAAGTAACAGGCAATCACGATCGGCACGGACGCGGCCACGATGCGCAGCAGGGTGGGCGGGATGATATTGGCGGCGGTCGTAGGCGCGGCGGGCGGCGTAGGGCTCATGGGCGCGATTATAGGAGACCGGGCCCGCACGGCGCCGCACGTCGGCGCGCTGCCCGTTGCGGGTGCCGGTCGGGGACCCACGGGCACAGCAGGTAAACTCCGCCCCACGCGCCCGTAGCTCAGGGGATAGAGTATTGGCCTCCGAAGCCAAGGGTCGCAGGTTCGATTCCTGCCGGGCGCGCCAGAATCCGCGC
>JBBISD010000054.1:0-19769 GCA_037441485.1 Burkholderiales bacterium | reverse complement strand
TGATGTAGGGGCTGGCGTCCTTGTCCTTGCGCCGCTGGTGGCGGTGCTTCTCGGCGGCAAAGCTGATGGCCTGCAGCAGCCCCTGGACGTCGCTGCGGGCGTCCGTAACTAGCCTCGGGTTCATGGAGACCCCCTTTCAGCGCCATTTTACCGCACTGCGGCAAAACATCCCGCCACCGGCGCGACGGCCTTCGCCGCCGGCTAGGGCAAGGGCTCGAGTTGCTGCAGCAACGTGGGGACCAGCTCGGAAACAGTGGGGTGGATGTGCATGGTCCGCGAGATGGCCGTGTAGGGCTGCCCGGATGCCATGATGTCGAGCATGCCGTGGATGACCTCATCGCCGCCGGCGCCGAGGATGGCCGCGCCGACCAGCGTGCGCTGCCCGGCATCGACCAGCACCTTCATGAACCCCTGCGTCTCGCTCATCTCGCGGGCCCGCCCGACCCGCTTCATGGGCATCTTCGCCCGCAACAGCGGCCGGCCGAGCGCCCGCGCCTCGGTCTCCGACCGGCCGATCCTTGCCAGCGGCGGATCGATGAACAGCGCGTAGCAGGCGATGCGGTCCGACAGGCGCCGCGGATCGCCGTCGAAGAGATTGGCAACGACGACCTCGTGATCGTTCCATGACGTATGGGTAAAGGCTCCGCGGCCGTTGCAATCGCCGACCGCCCAGACACCGGCGGCGCTGGTCCGGCACTGGTCGTCGACGACGATATAGCCGCGGGGGTCGGTCTGGATGCCCGCGCGCTCCAGGCCCAGGCCGTCGGTATTGGGCCGGCGCCCGACCGCCAGCAGCACGTGGCTGCCGCAGACGGCCGGACGATCGGCGCCGCAGGCGGCGCCCACGCGGATGCGCTCGCCGTCGCGGGCAAGCGCAATACATTCGGCGCCCAGCAGGAACTGCACGCCCTCGGACTCGAGGATCGCGCGCACGCCGTCGGCGATGTCCTCGTCCTCGCGCGGCAACAGCCGCGCCGAGCGCTCGATCACCGTGACCGCGGCACCGAGCCGGCGCATCAGCTGCGCGAACTCCAGCCCGATATAGCTGCCGCCGACGATGACCAGGTGTTCCGGCACGGTCGACAGTTCCATGATGGAGGCGTTGTCCAGAACCGGTACCGCGTCGATGCCGGGCAGGTCCGGCCGCAGGGAACGGCCGCCGACATTGAGGAATATGCGCGGCGCGGTGAGGCGCCGGGCGCCGACTTCCAGGATGGCCGGCGCCGCGAAGCGCGCGTCGCCGACGATCACCTCGGTATTGCGCAGGCCGCGCATCCAGGTCTCGACGCCGCCGCGCGACTGGGCGACGATCGCGTCCTTGCGTGCCTTGACCCGCACCATGTCGACGCGCACATCGCCGCCGGCAAAGCCGAACTCGGCGCCCCGCCGCGCGGTATGCACCGCGCGGGCACTGGCGACCAGCGTCTTGGTCGGCACGCAGCCGACGTTGACACAGGTGCCGCCAAAGGGGCCGCGCTCGATGAGGGCGGACCGCAGGCCCTCCTTGCTGCAGCGCGCGGCGATCGCCGGACCGGCCTGGCCGGCCCCGACGATGATCGCGTCAAACGCTTCGGCCGTCATGTGCGCGCCTCCCGGCGGCGTGTGCTTCAGGAGCCGGGATTATCAACCGCCAGCGCAATTTCCCCGCGAATAACCCTGCACGGCCGCGTGCCATCGCAGTCGAACCCGGCGCGGCGGGCGCCGGTGGCCCGCCGGTCCTGCGGGGCGCCTGCCGCCTAGAACTGCGCGGCCAGACGTTCGAGTTCGGGCGCGCGGCTGGGCTGCTCGTGCAGCAGCCAGCGCATCAGGTCGCCGCTGGAAACGAGGCCGACCAGCCGTCCCTGTTCGACGACCGGCAGGTGGCGGAAGCGCCGCGTGGTGATGAGGTCCATCGCCTCGCCGACGGTCGTCGACGGCGCGATGCGGATCGGGTCTGCGGTCATCACCTCGCAGACCGCGACGGCCGTCGGGTCGCGGCCGGCGGCCAGCACGCGGTTGAGCGCGTCGCGCTCGGTGAAGATGCCCGCGAGCGTTTCGCCCTCGAGCACGACCACGGCGCCGATGCCCCGCGACGTCATCGTCCGCACGGCGTCGGCCACCAGGGTCCGGGGCCCCACCCCGTAGACGGCTCCGCCCCACTCGAATACCCGTCCCAGGCGTGCCTGGCGCGGGTCCTGCGCGTTCATGAAGTACACGGCGACGACGACCACGATGACGAACGCGATGCCGCCGTACAGCATCAGCATCGTCATCGAGGCCAGCGCGTCCTCCTGGCTGGCCGCCAGCGCCGCCGACCACGGCAGTGCCATGCCGGCACCCGCCAGCGCGCCGTGCGTGCGATTGCTCATGATGTCTTCTCCTGCGCCCGCTTCGCTGCCGCGGCCGCGTGTCGTTGGCAATTGCGCAAAAGGGCTGGTGCGGCCCTCAGGCAACGAACCAGGCGTATATGAGCGTGGCCAGGGTGATGGCGGAAAGCGCGACGACCACGGCCGCGAAGCCGCCCTCGGCGATCCACTCCAGCACCTGGATCTGGTGCCGCGAAACATGCAGATGGCTCATGGCGCTCCCCTTCACCGTTCGGGCACGTGCCGCCAGCGCCGGCAGGCACCGCGCACGCCGCCCATGCACCACCCTACTCGCGCGCATCGTCGGCACACGCGATGCAAAAGCGCGGTGCTTGACGCGGATCAAAGGCAGGAACGGGATCGGCGGTATTGCGGCATTGCAGCGAATCGCCGCGGATCCGGTCGCTGGGGCCCGGCGCACGTTCGACGTTACTTGGTGGTCGCGCGCACCCAGCACACCCGCCGCGCCGCCCAACTGGCGCGCCAGTCGATCCGCGCGAAGGCCAGCACCAGGGCCAGTGCCGTCAGCTGCGTTGCGACGAAGTAGGCCCACGAAGCGGCACCGCTCCACTCCCCATCGACGCGGCGGCCCACCAGCGCGCCGCCGGCAAAGGCCAGCGCATAGCTGACCGAGCGGCCCGCGAAGAAAGGCACGGCAAGCAGCCGCAGCGGCGCGCGCGTCAGGCCGTAGGCAATGAAAAGCGCATTGGACGGCAGAGGACTGAACGCGAAGACCAGGAAGGCGGCCACGCTGGTGGAGCGGCGGGCCTCGATGACCTGCGCGACAGCATCGAGGTTGCGCCGCACTGCCGCCGGCAACCAGCCGCGAGCCACGATCCGCTGTGCCAGGCGCGCCAGCACCAGGCGGCCGCTGGTGGCGGCGGTCGCGGCCACCAGCGCCACCAGCCAGGGTCTCGTATCGGGAAATCCGAGCCCGAAGAAGGACAGCAGCATCCACGTCGGCGGCGCAAATGCCGGCAGGATGTTCAGCAGCAGCACGAGGACGAACAGGGCAAGCAGCGATTCCATGCGCGCAGTCCCGGCATCGAAAGGACGATCGCCCCAGGCGACCGTCGGTCCGATTGTCCCCCGCCCCGGGGGACCGCACAAAGTTCGCCCGCCAGCAGGCGGCGGGATAGCCCTGTCAGGCGCCGGGGACGGCGCGCTGCCCGGCTCCGTCCGCCGCCTTTGGTGTCGCTTGCTATCCTGCGGCTGGCGCAACTGCGCGCAGCATCGCCCGGGAGCAACCACCATGGCTCGTACCCTCGCAACACTTCTGGCCGTCGTCGCGACCCTCCTTGCCGGTTGCGCGGCGAGCGGCGACACGGTGCCGCAGAAGCGCGCTGCGCTCCAGCAGATGCGCCAGGACACCCTCGCCGAGCTCTATCGGCTGCGGCCCGCCGCCCGCGCCCAGCTCCAGGCGGCACCCGGCTACGCCGTCTTCAGCAACGCGAACGTCAACATCATCCTTGCCAGCTTCTCCGGCGGGCATGGCGTGGTCCACGACGCCCGCAGCGGCAAGGACACCTACATGAAAATGGGCGAAGCCGGCATAGGCCTGGGTCTTGGCGTCAAGGACTTCCGGGCGGTGTTCGTTTTCGACAGCCCCGCGGTAATGGCCCGCTTCATCGACAGCGGGTGGGAATTCGGTGCCCACGCTGACGCGGCGGCCAAGGCCTCGGACAAGGGCGGCGCCGTCGGCGGCGAGGTGCTGGTCGACGGCATCACCATCTACCAGATCACCGAAAGCGGCATCGCCCTGCAGGCCACCATCAAGGGTACGAAGTACTGGAAGGACGACGACCTCAACTAGTCTGGGGGCCGGGGCGATGAACGGCAATGTGTTCGGGGATTTCGCCGCCGATGCCCGCGCGGCCGGCGTCGATGAAGCCCCGGTGCGCCAGTGGGCGCCCGGCTGGCCGCACGCCCAACGCCATGGCCCGCAAGGCGCAACCTACTGGGTCGGACGGCGAAACCGGCACTGAATCGGCCGGCCCCCGCATACGGCGGTCAGCGCTGCGCGACCACGACGGCCTCGTTGCCCTGGGCAAAACGGTACACGCTCGACGTCATCCCCGCCGTCGTGAAGGCATCCTGGATTTCCTGCGGCCGCAGGAAATGATTGCCCTGCACATGTTCGCTCAGGTTCTGGAAGGCCATTGCCTGGCGGCCCGGATCCCGCAGTGTCGCCCGGTCGTCGGGCCATGCCGGCTCCCAGATGACGACGAAGCCCCCGGGCTTGAGGCTGGCCCGCAGCCAGCCGAACAGCGCGTCCGCGCCCTGCTCCCACACGTGGTGCAGCGCCCGGTTCATGGCGATGAGATCCGCCGGCTCGTCCAGCACCAGGTCGTGGATGTCGGCGCGCCGGAAGGTCAGGCGCTGATCCAGGCCGGACTCGGCTGCCCGGCGCCGCGCCTGCGCGATATTCTCATCGAACCCATCGACGCCAAGGCCACGCAGGTTCCGGCACCGGCGTGCCAGCGCGCGCAGGTACCAGCCGTTGCCGCAGCCCAGGTCCACCGCCAGTCCGCCACGCGCGTCGACCTGCGCGAATGCCGGCACGCCCGGGCAGATGGTGCCTTCGAAGAGCGGCGCGAAACTCGCCTCGAGCATCGGCCCGAACCAGGGCAGCACCGTCGCGCGCTCGGCCAGGACGGACTCGCCCGGACGCTCGCCGGTGCGCATCAGGCCGGCGGCACGCTCGGCCATGTGGGCCGATAACACCGCCTGGACCGCCATCGGAAACAGCGCCTCCGGCGCATCCGGCCGCATCGCCCGGCCCAGCGGTGTGAGCCGGAAGGCAGCGCCGTCGATATCGAGATAGCCCGCTGCATAGGCCGCGTCGCACCAGCGATGCACATAACCCGGATCGAGGTGCGCGGCCCGCGCGATGGCCTCGCTGTCAGCCGACGACAGCAGATCGAGGGCCTCGAACAGTCCGTTGACCACGCCCACATAGGCGATGTCGAGGCTCAGCGCCCCCTGCACCTGCTGGCGCAGGCGGTCTTTCAGGTCATCCGTGGCGCTAGCCATTGGCGTCAGCGGATCTCGGTTGCCAGATGCTCGATGGGGCCATGGCTTCTCCTGCGCGATCGTCTGCGGGCATTCTAATTCGTTGCTCCCTCACATTGCAGCCGGACCGGCGCGTGCCGGCCGCTGTGCAACGACGTAGATGCAGGCGGCGATGCAGGCGAACAGCACCAGCGAGGCATGGATCGGGCCGAGGTTCAGGCCGCCCGCGGCCCGTTCGACGCCGGCGCGACGCTTGATTTCCATTTGCTTGCGACGCTGGCAGACGGCAACCCTGCCTGCCGGGATATTGCATGGGCGCCGAAAATGCCGGGCGGCGCAGCCGTCACGCCGGACGCCGGCCGCTGCAATCCAGCCCACTGGCATCCCGATCTCGGTGCGCTGTCGCACGTACGGTAGATCCGCCGGCAGCCGTGGCGGCCAGCCAGTCCTGCACGCCTCGGGACGCCGCGTCGACAGCCCCGGCGAGGTAGCCCGGGAACGGGCGCGACCATTCGCTGCCGATGCCGGTCAGGCAGCCCTGCCACGGCCCGGTGTCGATGCTCTGGGGCGGCGCCTCGACCTGGTGCCCGCCCGCCTCCTGGTCGTCGTCCGTCGCCGTCAGCGGGTCCGTGGCCCAGTCCTTCAGCGCATCCGCCAGGGGGGTGGCGGCGCGGGGACCGAACAGCCGGCCAAGTTGCGCCCGGCAGTGCGCGCGCAGCGCGGCGGGCTCCATACCGAGGCGAATGCGGGCCGGTACGCCGAGGAAGCCGAACAGCGCGGCGTGGCCGCCGGGCATCGAGACATCATGGATTTCGCCCATCGGTCCGGGCGCGCTGCGCGCGGCACCCGACAGGCCCTGGTCGCGCCAGAATGGCGCGTCGTACAGGGCCAGGTACTTCGCGTGCGGCGCCATCCATGTCGGCGTGGCGCGCCAGCGGCGCGCCAGGTCCGCTGGCAGCGGCGGATCGAAGGCAATGCGGCGCTCGGCCAGGCGCGGCGGCAGCGCAAGCAGCGCATGGTCGATGCGCCAGGTGGCAGCGGCGCCCGTGGCGTGCTCGCTGTCCAGCGCGATGCCGCCGTCGATGCGGTGCAGGCGGCGCACGGCCTGCCCGGTGAGGATCCGGCGCGCATCGAGCCGGCGGTGGATTGCCGAGACCAGCGCGCCGGTACCGCCGGCCAGGCGCATCGACGCGGGCGAGCTGGCGTAGCCGGCCATGCGCAGCGGCGCCTCGCGGGCAGAACGCTCGACGAGCACATCGCCGTCGTCGAACTGCTCGAAGCGCTGCAGGCCGAGATCGTCGACGAGCCGGTCCAGCTGCGGCTGCAAGCCGGGCCAGTACCAGGTCGCCCCGAGATCGAAGCGGTCGAGCGCCGGCAGCGTGGGATCCACGTGGGTCGCATCGGCCGCAACGCATAGGATGCGGCCGCCCAGCACCGCGCGCGCCTCGAACAGCACGATGTCGTGGATGCCCTGCCGCTCGAGCAGCATCGCCGCCACCAGTCCGCCGAGGCCGCCGCCAATGATGGCGACGCGTGCGCTTGCCGCGGTCATGCGGTCATCCGGGCCCGATCGCCGGTCCCGAGGTAGATGGCGGTGAGGGCCGTGGCGCGCGCCCTCGGCCATTGCGCTTGAGTGTCGCCCGGGTCCATCATTCGCCCGCGTTCGATCGTCCACGGTCGACAGCGAACCTACTCCCACTTGATGATAAACAGCTTCGGCAAATTGTTGATCGGCTTGATGCGGGAGCCGTAACGCCTTCCCGCTTACCGTCAGAACCACCGGCATTTTGAGCGGCATCCCCGCGCGCAGCTTCCACCATCGATCGACATCCATCTGGCATAGTCGGCGCTTCCACAATACTCAGCTGGCGAGGTCTTTCAAGGTCTATTGCGTCTTCGCACGCGATTCCTCTGGCGTGAGGCGACTCCCCGTTCGGCAAAACGCTATGGACGGTACGCCGGTCTCATTGGCCGGACGGCAGTTGCTCATGCCCAATGGATCGAGGAACTCCTCTGCGAGCGTTTCACCGTGCGACAACCGGCGCAAATGATAGTGCGCTTCGATATTGGCACACTTGACCGTCCCGATCGCTACTGGCAGAAATTTGGCGTGTTCCGTAATTCCCGATGAGCAAACCCACCGCGCACAGGTGGGCCTTCGCGCAGGATTTTCGCATGCAAGCCTTCGGTGTGCGCGGGCCTCCGGTTCGCTTGGCGCGACCGTTCCGTCCCGGATGCACGCGAGCCAGGCGATTGGCGTCCGCGTCTTCCTGTCGTGGTTCGCTAACGAGGAGCTAATTCTCGGCGAGCAGAGTGCACTTCGAGGCGGGGGCAGGTGCTCCTGCCATAGGTGGCCTGCCCATTCAGGAGAATTCTCATGCGAAGCATCAAACCGCTCATTCGTGGCCTCGTTGGCGTTGCCACGCTCGGCGCTGCAGTGGCGTTTGCCAGCTCAGGCGTGCGCGAGCACGACAACGATGCGGCTGAACTGGCCCGGGCCAAAGTCGGCCTGACCCAGGCGATCGCGACGGCGGAACAACACGTTCAGGGCAAGGCCATTCGAGCAGAAGTGGAAGACGAAAACGGCACGCTGGTCTACAGCGTCGAGGTTGTAAAGAGCAACCAGGTTACGGATGTCAAGGTGAATTGCGACGATGGCCGCTTGCTCTCGGCCCAGGCTGATCCGTCGGACCACGAAGCCGAAGGCCGCGAAAGCGGGGAGATGGATGACGATTGACGTCTAACCGGGTGCAGATTTGGAGCGAAAGCTATCCCACCCCCCCATCGGCCTTTCCACACCATTATGAAGCACGTCCCACTTGTGCCCACCGAGCGGGTATCCCCGAGCAAGGTCCCCGCGGTGACTCTGCTGTTCTGGATCATCAAGATCGCGGCCACCACTCTCGGCGAGACCGGAGGCGATGCCCTGTCGATGTCGATGAACCTTGGTTACCTCGTCAGCACCGGTATCTTTGCCACTGTCTTCGTGGTGGCGGTGACCGTTCAGGCCCGGGCGCGCGACTTCCACCCCTGGTTGTACTGGACGACGATCATCGCGACAACCACGGTGGGCACGACGATGGCCGACTACTTCGACCGTTCGCTGGGCATCGGTTACGGCGGGGGAACGGCCATCCTCTTGAGTCTGCTCCTCGCTTCGCTGTGGATTTGGCAGCGCACGCTGGGCACGGTGTCGGTGCAGAGTGTGACCACGTTGAAGGCGGAAGTCTTCTATTGGGTCACCATCATGTTCTCGCAGACCTTGGGTACAGCCCTGGGCGACTGGACGGCCGACGCCGCCAGGCTGGGCTATAGCGGAGGCGCACTCGTCTTTGGCGCGCTGCTCGCCGTTGTGCTCGCGGCCTACCTCTGGACGCGGGCATCGCGCACGATGCTGTTCTGGACTGCCTTCGTGCTCACCCGGCCACTCGGCGCTGTCGTCGGCGATTACCTCGACAAGCCGCTGACGGCCGGCGGTCTCGCGTTGAGCCGCCTCGGCGCTTCGGCCGCGCTGCTGGCATTCATAGCCTTCACCCTGTTAGCCTTCCAACACCGCGCGAGCGCCCGAGCGCATTGAACCATGGCCGCCCGACGGTCCTTGCTGAAGGAGCATGGCGATGCTGGTCGAAATCGATAGTTTGGAGCTGTCGCTGCACCACCGCCGCGTACTCGCTGGCGTCGATCTGCACATGCAGCCGGGAGAAATCTATGGCCTCCTGGGTCCCAACGGGGCAGGCAAAAGCACGACCATGTCGGTGCTGAGCGGCCTGCGCCAGGCATCTTCCGGCCGCGTCTGCGCGCTGGGCATGGACCCGTGGACGCAACGTCGGGACGTGCATCGGCAGACAGGGGTGCTTCCTGAACAGGCCGGTTTCTATGACTGGATGGGAGCCCATGACTACCTGCGCTGGTTCGCTGCGCTCTACGGCCGCCCGCTGAGCGCAGACGAAATCCGGTCGCACCTGGTGCAGGTTGGACTCGATCCGAAGAATCCGGACCCCATCGGCACCTTCTCGCGCGGCATGAAGCAGCGCCTGGGACTGGCGCGCGCTCTGTTGAACCGCCCCAGGCTGCTGGTGCTCGACGAACCCACGAACGGCCTCGACCCTCGCGGTCGACGCGAGATCCACGACGTGCTGCTGGGTCTGGCGCGGGAGGACGGCGTGGGCGTTCTCCTGTGCACCCATCTTCTCGACGATGTCGATCGGCTCTGCACACGCATCGGCATTATTCATCAGGGCAAGACCGTGGTCGAGGGCCGCCTGTCAGAACTGCTGGCAGCCCAAAACGCCGGCATGCGCTACCGCCTGCGGTTGTTCGCGCCGCCGCCCGAAGCCAGCGTGGCAGCGGATGTCCGGATCCTGGCCCAGGAAGGCCAGTGGTGGCATGTGGATATCGGCGCCGGCGTTTCGCCCCATAGCGCGTGGCGGCAACTCCTCGGTGCCGGCTGGCCGGTCAGCGAAATTCACAGGGAGGGCGGAGGTCTCGAGGACCTTTATCTCGGCCTGACGACGGAGGCTGCGGCATGACATCCATCGGCCTGATCGCGCGCAAGGAAAGTGGGGAACTGCTCGGGAGCGGACGCGGGCTGGCCTGGCTGCTGGCGCTCAGCGTCATCCTCTCCGTGTTCAGTTTGCTGTTCGTCAGCAATACCGAACTGAGCCTGCTGGACAACGCTCAGGTCGTCTACATGGTCATGGGCACCATCATGGCTCTGGGTGCGCTGTTGGCGGTCGTATTGGGCAGCGACGCCATTGCCGGTGAAAAGGAGCGCGGGAGCCTCGTCCCGCTGCTGCTGGCGCCGGTATCCACTGGCGACATCGTGTTCGGAAAGATGGGTGGACAGGTCGTGGCGTGGGGCGTTACCTACGTTCTTAGCCTGCCCTACCTGTGGGCGGTCGGCAGCAGCGGACAGAATCTGGCGCAGGCCATCGTCTACCTGGCGCTCCTGGGCACGCCGGTAGTGCTGGGCTTCGGGTTTCTCGCGCTCGGGCTCTCGGCACGCTTCGGCAGCGTGCGGGCCGCCCTGATCACGGCCCTGATCGGCCTGATGCTGCTCGCCAGCCCTTTGCTCCTCGGGCCGGGGCTGCGCCAGAGCGCAATCGGCAAGGCCTTCGATGCCGTCAATCCGTTCTCGGCAGCCATTAACAGCTTCGACAGCGTGGTCATCGACTCGCAGCCGTTCTCCATGCAGGCGGGCCGCCTTGTCGTCACCCTCGTCTGGCTGGGACTGACATCGTGGTTTGCCGGGCGCAGCGTGCGCACGGTCGAAATCTAGGGAGATCGTGATGCGAAGGATTCCGCTTTGGCTTTTTGCCTGCCTGCCGATGCTCGCCGCCGCGAGCGGATGGGCAGCGGAGCCGCTGGACATCAGTCTGTCCGCCCAGCCCTTGAACCCGGCGGCACCGCAGATGGGTGACCATCTGGCCTTCGCGAGCGTAATCCGCAACCACAGCAGTGCGCCCGCGCAGGGCATCGTGGCCTGGATCAGCCTCATTCAGGTGGATCCGGGCCACGAGCAACCGGTCGATCTGGAGGACTGGAGCGCCCACAAGGCGATTACCCAGACCTCCCTTGCGCCGGGAGATCAGATCACCGTAACGTGGCCGGTGCGCCTGATCCAGGCCGGCGACTATCGGATCGTGATCAGCGGCGTGGCGCGCAATGCGCCGAATGTCATCACCAGTCCCTTCTTAGACTTTCACGTCAAGCGCAAGCCCGTTGTGGAGTCACAGCGCATTCTGCCGGTCGCGTTCGGAGTACCTGCACTTCTTGCCATGGCGATGCTCGGGCATCTGCGCCGGCACCGCGGTGCGTGATGGCGCTCACAGTTCGTGTGCGCTCCCGAGGCGGCGGCATGAAAATGACACCGCCCACTTGACGCCGAGGCTGCGATGCGAGTGTTGCTGGTCGAAGACGACGCGATGATCGGCGAAGCCGTTGTGGTGGCGCTGAAGGACGCGGCGTATGCCGTGGACTGGGTGCGCGACGGTGCCTCGGCCGGCAGTGCGCTCGAGCATGGCGAGCACCAGGCCGTACTGCTGGATCTGGGGCTGCCCAGGCGCGACGGGCTGGAGGTGCTGCGTCGCGTGCGGCTGGCCGGCAATCCGATCCCGGTGATCGTCATTACGGCCCGTGACGGTGTCGAAGTGCGGATTCGCGCTCTTGATTTCGGCGCCGACGACTACCTTGTGAAGCCATTCGACGTGAACGAATTGCTGGCGCGCTTGCGGGCCGTGGTCCGGCGCCAGGGCGGGCAAGCCGCGCCCGTCCTAACCAACGGCATCGTCAGCCTCGACCCCGCGAGCCGCACCGCGCGCTGCGGCGACGCGGCGACGGCGCTCAGCGCACGGGAGTTCGCCCTCCTGCACGCGCTGCTTCTGCGCCCCGGCCGGATCCTGGCGCGGGCGGAACTGGAGAACCACATTTACGGGTGGAACGAGGAAGTCGAAAGCAACGCGGTCGATTTCCTCATCCACGGCGTCCGCCGCAAGCTTGGCGCCCATGTCATCAAGAACGTGCGCGGGGCTGGCTGGATGGTGGAGAAGGCGCAATGAGACGCTCGCTGCAGCGCCGTCTGACGCTGTTGCTGGGCGGAGCCATCCTGCTCTCTGCCATGGTGGCGGCTGCCGCCTCTTTCCTGCTGGCATTTGGCGAAGCGCAGGAGTTTCAGGACGACCTGCTGCAGCAGATCTCGCTCGGCGCGGCACGGCAGCGGCCCGCGTTGCCTGCGCAGCCCACGCCGACAACGGTAACCGAAGAGCCGGGCGACCAGGAGTCCAGGATCCTCGTCCTGCGCTTGCCGGGGAACCCGGAACCCGCATGGTATCGGGACGACCTTCCTTCCGGCTTGCAGACGCTGGGCCTCGACGGCGAACGACTGAGGGTGTTCGTGCATCGCGACGGCGCCGGTGAAGCCATCGTCGTCGCGCAACCGACCGCTGTCCGCAACGAACTGGCACTCAACAGCGCACTGCGCACGCTACTACCGTTGCTCTTGCTTCTCCCCGTCATGGCGTGGCTTGTCGTGCGCATCGTTCGGCAGGAATTCGCTCCAGTCCACGAGCTTGCACGGCAGCTGGATTATCAGGCCGTGGACAGACCGGGCCCGGTGCCCGATTCGGGCCTGCCGACGGAAATCACGCCCTTCGCACACGCCATAAACAGGCTGCTGGTGCGCGTCGGCAATCTCGTGGACCAGCAGCGACGCTTCGTCGCCGACGCCGCCCACGAACTGAGAAGCCCGCTGACGGCATTGGCGGTGCAGGCGCAGAACCTGAGTCAGGCGCAGACGCTGGCCGACATGCGGGCGCGCGTAGCGCCACTGCAGGCCGGTATCGAACGTGCGCGCAGGCTCACCGAGCAGTTGCTCAGTCTGGCCAGGGTGCAGTCCGGCGCGGAGGAATCGACGGCCATCGATGTCTCCACATTGGTGCGGGATTTGATCGCCGAGCTCCTGCCCCAGGCCGAAGCGAAGCGCATCGATCTCGGACTCGACGAACGGACGCAGCTCACGCTCGGCGCCTCGGCGGAGCGCCTGCGCCTGGTGCTGAGAAACGTTCTCGAAAACGCGGTGAAGTACGCACCGGCGGGCGGCGAGGTGACGGTACGACTGTACGCAGAGGGCACCGATGCCGTGGTGGACGTCGTTGACAACGGGCCCGGGATCCCCGTGGCGGAACGGGAGCGCGTGTTCGATCCGTTCTACCGCCGCCCTGGGGCGGAGGGCACTGGCAGTGGCCTCGGGCTTGCCATCGCTAGAGAGTCCGCGTTCGCCTCGCACGGCAGCCTGACTCTGCTCGATTCGCCGGACGGCCGCGGTCTGATCGTACGGTACCGCCAGGGGCTTGGCTCCTGAGACCGGATCGATCACGACGGGAAGATTTTCGCCCCGCTTTTCACCTGGCCGCGTGCAATCCGTACGCCGAGAGTTGGCGACCCCACCACAGGCCGAGTCGACGCAGAAAGATGGCGCTGGGTTCACGGCGGCGCGGTTCAATCGCGATCAGCGCAGGCGTGCCGCCGAACGCGTCCGCCCATCATGGAGGGGCCGAATTCCATCCCGGACGCAGCCTCGCGGTAGCCATCCAAACCCACGCGGAGGACCAGGTCGCCCACCGTCGCGCCCAGCGGCCAGGCGATGATTCCGGCGACCGCAGCGGCGATAGTGCGCGGCCGGACCCTCATCGACGACGCCCGGGAGCGCGACCGTCACGCGCCTGCCGCTCGACGTGGTCCTTGAATGCGGCAAGTTGATCGACCCACAAGCTTCGGACGTCGTCCATCCACCGGCCGAGCTCTTCGAAGCCTTCAGGTTGTAGGCGGTACAGCCGCGCGCGGGCGTCGCTCTCGGGCTCGTCGTCGGTGACCAGACCACTGGCCTTGAGCACGGCCGGCGGCTCACGCGTAGCGCTCAGCAACCAAAGACAGAATTCCGCCCTTCAATCGGCCGTCGCCACGAACCCGGCCCAGTAGTACGGGTGTTCGAAAGGACGCTCCGTCCCTCGCACGCGGCTGCGCATCCACAGTTGTGCCGCCCGCAGAGCGGACGGGCCGTCTCCGCCGTCAGCCGCCAACTCCCGATAAAGTTCGTGCATCAATGCCGCGGTGCTGCGATCCTCGACCTGCCACAGACTCGCGATGACCTCGCGCGCACCGCGGCGTTGGACAATATCGCTAAACCCATCGATTTCTCGCCCGTCGTCAGTGGCGGCCCCTGCCAGTGCGCTCTGGCATGCCGAGAGCGTGACGAGTCGGATGCCGCTGAACTTGAGCCCGCCGATTTCGTCAAGCGTCAGGCGTTCGCCGTCGCCGAGGAGAAGAAAGGAGCGCAGCGCATTGCCCGGACGCAGCCGGAAATGCGAACTGATGTGCAGCACCGAGTAGGCGTCGCGCTCGTCAAGCACCGAACGCAAGCGCGCCTGCGTGAATTCCGAGTCGGCGAAACCTTCTCCCGGGAGCGCACCGGCACCACGATTCGCCGTAGCGCAGTCCGCTCCGATTTGGGAAAGGCCCTTTATCGGACCACGCACGATGTCGCAAAGTTCGTCGGCCACGCCCGGCAAGGGGGCGAAGCCACCGATCGCCCGAGTGACCCCCAATCCCCGCACTTGCAGTTCCGGGCGCGCCACGGGAACGTCTTCGGAAGGCGCTGCGTAGCGCTGGAATGCATAGCGCGACACCAAGAAGTCCTGACCGTCGTGGAGCGCTGCAAAAGGCAGGTACCGCAGTGGACCGTCAAGCCACAGCACGATCCGCTGCACGCCGTCGCGGCGAGCGCGCTCATCGAGCGCTCGAGCGACCTGTAGATAAAGCGCCTGCGCCTTGCCCTCCACCGGTTCGCGACGACTCACGGCGCTCAAAAGCTCACCGATATCGCGCTGCAGTGCCGCGCCGTCGACTGGGGCTTCAAACTGCTCCTGGGAGCGCGCGCTCACCATTAGGATGCGCAGCCGTCGGTCGGTCAGCAAATAGACCGCTATCGCCGTATTCGGCCCGTAGCGCTGCAGTTCGCGAGCGAGCGAGAATGCCCGCATAGCCGGCGCGGGTCGCGCTGTGCGGCTCCGCTGCTCTTGCGAGGCGGCAAGAAATTCTCGCAAACGCAAAGCGATGCCGTCTTCAGCGCCGCGTGCGTCTGCCAATAGCTGCGCCCTGCGGGCGCGCTCGTCGGCATCCATGCTGTGCGCGGACTCCAGATTATCGAGCCGCTCGAGTTCGCGCCCGCGCCTCTTCCCGCTTTCGACCGCCTTGCGGTAGGCACGCTGCAATCTCTCCTCGGCGCCTGTGAACGAGACGCCGGCGCCACCCGGTTCGAGTTCGGCTGCGCGCGTGGTGAAATCGGCGAACTCCTCGCGCTTGAGAAGGCGGAGCATCTCCAGGCCTTCCTCGAAGCGGCCTCCCTCCATGAGCCAGTCGGCGACCGCACGATAAACCGCCGATTTGTCGCCGATAAAGGCACGGTCGAAGTGGCGGTCGTCGCCAACGAAACGGCCGCGCAGATCCTCGATTTGCGTGACGGCCAGCTTGCCGAAGAAAACCGCGAAAGACAGATCCCCACGCGCATGCAACAGGTTTGCCAGGCGGAACTCCGCCCGCCACAGGGGACCGGGCAGATCGAGCGCTTGCGCCGATGCGAGCGCCTGCAACGCCCGGGCGAATGCGCCGGGCTCGTCGCCCTGGGAGGAAGCGAGCCGGCTGAGATCGGCATACACCGCGCTGCGCAGCGATGGTTCGACATCTTCGGCTGCGACGCGCTTCAACGCCTGGGTGCATGCCGCCGGCGGTGCAGCGGTCGCGATCTGACGGGCACACATCTGGTCGACCACCCGCAGGACAATCGGATGCGTCGCCGGCAATCGGGCCTGCAATTCCGCAAGAGAACGCTCGAGGCGCGTGCCGTCAACTGCTGCCACGCCCGGCATGCGTGCCAGCGTTATAACCGTGAGCGCGCGCTCGACGGCCAGTCCGGGATCCTCGCCAGCGGCGTCCAGGGCCTGGTCAAGCTGGGCGCGCGCCTGGTCCGGCTCGCCCAGATCGAGCGCCAGCGACGCGATGTCGCGGTGCAGGGCCACCCGCACCTGACGCTCGACGTCGTTCGGATGTGCGCGTTCGATGGCTTCAGCGCGCTGGTACAGCCGATCGGCTCCAGGCAGATCGCCCAATTCCTGCTGCAGGCTGGCGAGCGTGACGAGCATCGCCACGATCGTCGGCGCATCGGCGCCCACGACCTGTTCAGCGACCCGCAGCGCCCGCTCGGCATACGGCAGCGCCTCGCGAGGCCGGTCGCGGTTCTGGAGCAGCGCGGCAAGGCGGTTGAGCGCACGCAGGGAGCGCTTTTGCACAGGACCCTGCGCTGTATCCGAAAGCGCCAGAGCCTTGCGCAGTTCCGCCTCCGCCTCGTCGAAACGCTCGAGCTTCTCAAGGACGGTGCCCAGGAGTATGTGCCCGACGGTGCGCTGCGCCCCGCTGCCGGGCATCTGCTCCTCGATGCGCAATTCGGCCAGTATGTGCTGCCGCGCGAGTTCGAACTTCTCCAGGCGCAAATAGAGGTTGGCCAAGGCGTTCTCGAGCCCCGCGCCGAAATCGCCGTCATCGGTATGGTTCGCCGTCGCGATCGCCAGCGCGCGGTCCAGCGCGTGCTGCGCGGCAGCGTAGTCCCGTTGGGCCATGCGAACCCGACCCAGGCCATTGAGAACTTTGGCGAGTTCGACACTGTTGCGCCCCGGAAGGCGCTCGCGGATTCGTAATGCATCCTCCCAGGCGTCCCCGGACTGTGCCAGGCGTCCCTGGCTGTAATAGATCCAGCCGTAGGCCGCGTGGATATCCGCGATCTCGACCCCATAATGCTCCGGGTCCCGATCGAATATTGCCAATCCGGTGCCCAGCAACGGCAGGGCCTCGTCAAGGCGATCCAGATAGGCGATGAAGGGCGATGCGAGACTCGACACCCACCAGGCGAACTCCGGCGATTGCGCGCCACGTTCGCGCTCGACGCGCGGAATAGTGCTGCACAGGATGCGTACCGCGCGCTTTGGATCCGTGTCCTCGATCGATTCAACCTGGCGACGCAGCTCGTCGACCGGAAGCTTCGCTTCCTCCTCGGACAGAACCTGCCCCGCGCAGCCTGGCGGCAGGTCGAAGGCGCCTGCTCGCATGGCCACGACCGACAGGGCTGCGAGCAACAGCGGCGTGCACCAAGGCGTGCGCCAGCCGGGCATCAGCGAGACTCCGCCTCGATCTGGACCTGGAGCACCGAATCCGCGGGTACCGGTATGCCATGGCGCGCGAGTACGCCACGGACGGATTCGGGAAGCGGGCTCGGCAGTTCGGCGTCAATGCCATAGCGCCCGAGTGCGGAGTATCGGCGCGCACGGACGCCTGCCTCGGCGAGATCCTGGATGATCCGTTCTTGCGCCGCCTGCGGATCGGCGGCCCGCAGCCGGATCACGTCTGATGGCGCGCCTCTTACCGCGTCGACGCCGGCCGTCGGCGCGATCGGGCGCAACAACACGGCAAACAGCACGGAAGCCGCCGCAGCGACGGGCAAAGCCGCCCAGATCGGCCGACGGAACAGGCGCCACGGTGATGCCGTCTTTGGCGGCAGCAGCCCGGCCGCCCGGGCGCGCGCCAGCAGCGCTTGCTCGCGCGCCGGATCGTGCTCCGGCACGGCGTCAACCTCAAGACATTCGCGGGCGAGCAACGCGGCACGCAGCGCATCAGCCTCGGGGCATTCGCGTGCCTGCCCACGACCGGCAAGCGACGCTACCCAGCGCTGGTCTTCGTCGTCCATTCGCGCTCACGCCCTTTCGAACTGCAGCGAATACCAAGGCGCCAGGTGTATGCGCGCCCGCTTGCGACACTGCGAGATGAATTCCCGCGTCGCGCCTGGCGACCGCCCCAAGAGTTGCGCGATTTCCTCGTTGGTCAATCCGTCCCCGGCAATCCAGGATATGACCAGGGCATGCTCGGGCGCCGCGGCCTGGAACTCGTCCCAGCAGCGCGCAAAGCACTGAGCCGCCTGCCTGCGGCGCACGACGTCTTCCGGCGCGCATTCCTGTTGCAGCGACAGTGCGATCAGCGCGTTGGTGGCCACGTCGGTAATGCCATCTTCGCTTTCGAGCGCCACCTCGCGCACGGGCTTGCGCACGCGATCCAGGATTGTGTGACGCAGGATCGCGCGGATCCACGGCAGCACTTCCGATTCCCCCCGGAAGCTCGCGCACCGCTGCCAGACACGGATGAACGCTTCCTGGACCGCATCGTGTGCTCCCGCCGGGTCGCGCAACGCACGAACGGCCTCCCGGTACAAGTGCGCGTGAAAGGAACGGTCTAACAGACAGAGCGCCCTTTCGATCTGCCGGCCGCCTTCGCGACAAGCCTGGATGAATTCGTCCTTATCCATCGCGCGCGCCGCAACCGCCCCTAGCGGCGTGCGCGCGCAGCGGCGCTGGGGGCCGGCGGCATCGGCGAAACGGCCCGCGCGCTCCAGTAAGGACGGCTCATCGCTGGAAATGCAAGGCGTCGCGTCGACTGGGGGCGTACCGCATTGCCGTGTGCTCCGGCGTCTGTCTGAAAGGAAACGGCGCGGGCCGCAGCGGTGCCGTCAAGGCATCCATGATGATGGAAACCCTTGATTATTGCAAGGATTTGCCCGTTCGTCCGGTTCCGCCCCGGGCACCTGCGCACTCCCTTTGCCCTGACAAAAGCCCGCCGACAGCGTCTTTTCTGGAAAGAAATGGTCGATCGGCTACGTCATCCCGACCCGCGCCGCGACCCGGACTGACAAGGAGGCATGAATCATGAGGGAAGCCTGGTCCTGCGCCATTGCGCTTGGAGCCGCCTGGTTGTTGGCGGCGGCATCGGCCAGCGCCGCATCGGACGACGAGATGGCGCAGATGCAAAAGCAGCTCAACGCCCAGGTCATGAGCCGTCCGTTCACGGTCGAGGACCAGGCCAAGATCGACGCCTACGTTGAGGACGCAATGAAGAAGGACATCAAACCTCCGACGGAGCCACCGCCGCATTGGCTCCCGGGCTACACGTGCATGGACCTCTGGCGCTACGCGTACGACGAGTACCGGGATTGCTTCTATTACCACCGGTACTACGGGCACTACTGGAGATGAGGCAACGCCTGCCCGTGCAAGCAACAAATCCACAACACCTGACGAAAGGCATTTCCATGAACAACGTCCTCACGCGTCTCACGCTCTGGTCCGCCACCGCACTTGCCGCATATGTGCTCGCCGGATGCGCGGCGACCGAAGTGGCGCTCTCGAAGAAGGATCTCGATGTGCAGACGAAGACCAGCACCGCGATCTTCGTCGACCCCGTGCCACGCGAGAAACGCACCGTCTATTTGGACGTGAAAAGCGGCGTCATGGAATTCGACCGACGCGCCTTCAAGCAGTTCGTCAGGGATCAATTCACGAAATTCAACGACAACGGCTACCAGATCGTCGACGACCCGGACGCCGCGCAGTTCCAGATGGTCGCCTACGTCCTCAATCTGGAAAAGACCAGCCCTACCGCCGCGCAGGCCGCCCTTCACCAAGGCTACATGGGCGGGGCGGTACTCGCCGGCGCAGCCGCGGGCGGGCTCGCCGGCGGCGGCAAGGCGGGCGGGGTCGTGACGGGCGGTCTCGTGGGAGGCGCCGCCGAATTCATCAGCGGCTCGCTGGTCAAGGACGTCACCTACATGCTGGTCTGCGACGTCCAGATCAGGGAGAAGGCCGCGAAGGGCGTCATCGTGCGAAAGGACACCCAGATCAACGCCAAGGTCTCCGATGCGGGTTCGAGCCAGCAATCGGTGTCCGAGGCGACGAACAAGAAGGAATACCGCACGCGGATCGTGACCACTGCAGAGAAAGTCAACCTCGAATTGCCGCAAGCCCAGGACCAGATGTTCCAGAA
>JBBISD010000053.1:0-19943 GCA_037441485.1 Burkholderiales bacterium | reverse complement strand
GACGGCCGCGGAGGCGGCGCAAGCCGCCGGCAGTGCAGCGGCCACCGCGACCCTGGGCACGGCCGGCACAGCCGCGGCGGCCGCCACGCCTGCCGGTTCAGCCGCGGCCAGCGCCGCAGCGGCGCTGGCCGCGGCACCGGAAACCGATCTCGATCGCCAGGGGGCCGCCCTGATGGCCCGGTCGCGCGCCGCCCTGGTCGCCGGCAGGAACGAGGAAGCCATCAACACGCTCAACCAGTTGCTGCTGCTGCCGCCCAACAAGTACTCGCAGGACGCCCAGGAACTGGTCGGCCTGGCGCGCGAGCGCGCCGGCGACCCCGGGCAGGCGCGCAAGGAGTACGAACTCTACCTGCGGCTCTTCCCCGTGGGCGATGGCGCCACCCGGGTGCGCCAGCGCCTGGCGACGCTGGCGCCGCCCGAGCAGGCGGCCGCGGTCGCCGCCAAGCCGCCGGAGAAGCGCGAGTCGCAGGCCAGCGCCGGCGGTACGGTGTCGTCCTACTACTACGGCGGCAAGCAGAACGTGCAGACGGCCTTTCTCAACGTGCCGCTGACCGTCAACCAGCAGACGATCACCAATACCGCGCAGTCCTCGCTGGTCACGACCGCCGACCTGAACGCGCGCTACCGGACCGACACCACCGATACCCGCATCGTCTTTCGCGACTCCGACCAGCACAGCTTCATCGCCGACACGCAGCCCAGCCTCAATCGCATGGACGCGGCGTACGTCGACTATCGCGACCAGGCGCACGGCCTGTCGGTGAAGGTCGGACGGCAAAGCGGCGTCACCGGTGGCCTGGTCGGCCGGTTCGACGGCGCCATCGTCAGCTACGAACTGATGCCCAAGCTGCGCATCGAGGCCGTGGCCGGCGCGCCGGTGGCGCAGGACCAGTTCATCAACGCCAACCAGCGCTTCGAGGGCCTGAGCATGGAGGCGCAGAATTTCGCCGAGCACTGGGGCGCCAGCGGATTCGTCATCAACCAGACCGCCGACGGCATCGTCGACCGGCGCGCCGTGGGCGGCGAATTGCGCTACTTCGACCAGCAAAAGACGCTGTACTCGCTGATCGACTACGACGTGCAGTTTGCGACCATCAACGCCGCCACGCTGCAGGGCACCTACCAGCTGCCCGACCAGACCTCGCTGTCGCTGCTGCTCGACGATCGCAAGGCGCCCACCCTCGAGACCAGCAATGGCCTGCTGCAGTTCGGCTGCAATTCGTATACGGACTATTTCGCCGGCCGATGCAATGCCAGCCTGACGCCGCCCTACACCGTGGACGCGCTGCGGTCGGCGGCCGAATCCACCACGGCCACCGCGCGCCAGTTCGCCCTCGACATCTCGCGGCCGCTGGGCAAGAACTGGCAGGTCTCGGGCGACCTGCGCATGACCAGCGTCGGGGCGCTGCCCGCCGTGACGGTCAGCGGCATCAGCTTTCCGGCCACGCCGGCCACGGGCAACGTGTACAGCGCCACCGTGCAGGCCTCCGGATCCAACCTGTATTCCAAGCGCGACGTGAACGTCTTCTCGCTCACGCACCTGCACAGCCCGACGCTTGCCGGCAACCAGTTCGCCTACAGCAACCTGAACGGCTTCCTCGACAACCGCCTCACCATCGAGCCCAACCTGAGCCTGTACCGCGAGGTCGATACCACCGGCCAGCGCCTGACGCGCGTATCGCCGAGCCTGCGCAGCAGCTACAAGGCGTTCAAGCGCGCCTCGTTCGAGGGCACGGTCGCCATGGAGCGCTCGCGCAACGAGGGTCCGACGCAAAACGACACGACCACCAACGTGTTCTATTACCTGGGCGTGCGGCTGGACCTGAATCCGTAGGCACGCGCCGTTGCTCCGGCCCGCTTCCGACGGCAGAGGGGACACTGCTCCGCTTGCCCGCGCGCGCCGCGGAGGGGTCGGCGGCCAGGGTGACCGCGTATCATCCTGCGCAAGCGCATGGGTTCGACAGATGTCCCGGCGTGCCAAGGAGACCAGCGCATGGCGACCCCGGAGCGTTTCTGGCTGAAGAGCTATCCCGCCGGCGTTCCGGCCGACATCGATCCGCGGCAATATCCCTCGCTGGTGGCGGTCTTCGAGGAATCGCTGGCCCGCTATCCCGAGCGCATCGCCCATACCTGCATGGGCGTCGATCTCACCTATGCCGAACTCGGCCGGCGCAGCGCGGCGGTCGCCGCGTGGCTGCAGCAGCAGGGCGTGGTGCCCGGCGAGCGCGTCGCCGTCATGTTGCCCAACGTGCTGCATTTCCCCATCGTGTTCTTCGGCGCCCTGCGCGCCGGCGCGGCAGTGGTCAACGTCAATCCGCTCTATACCGCGCACGAGCTGGCCTTCCAGCTGAGCGACTCCGGCGCCGGCACGCTGTTCGTGCTGGAGAACTTTGCCCACACCGTGGAGGCGGCGCTCGATCGCATCCCGACGCGCCGCATCGTGATCTGCACGCTGGGCGACATGTTTGCCGGTCCGCGCGGCTGGATCGTCAACGCCGTCGTGCGCCACGTGAAGAAGCTGGTCCGGCCCTATGCCCGGCTGCGCGCCAGCGCCACACGCTATGGCGCCGTGCTGGCGGCGGGCGCGCGTGCCGTCTACCGGCCGGTGCCGCGCGGCCCCGAGGACCTGGCCGTGCTGCAATACACCGGCGGCACCACCGGCATCGCCAAGGGCGCGATGCTGCTGCATCGCAATCTCGTGGCCAACCTGCTGCAGGCCGAGGCCTGGTATCGCCCGGCGCTCGCCAAGGTGCGTTCCGGCGAACCGGTGGTGATCGTGACGGCGCTGCCGCTTTACCACATCTACGCGCTCACCTGCTGCGAGCTGCTGGCGATGCGCGTGGGCGGCAGCTGCCTGCTGATACCCAACCCGCGCGACTTCGCCTCGGTGGTCAGCGCGCTGCGCGGCCGGCGCTTCCACGTCTTTCCCGCCGTCAATACGCTGTTCAATGCACTGGCCAATGACCCGGGCTTTCGCACGCTGGACTTCTCCGCGCTGGCGCTGTCCGGCGGCGGCGGCATGGCGGTGCAACGCGCCGTGGCCGAGCGCTGGCTGGCGCTGACCGGCTGTCCCATCTGCGAGGGCTACGGCCTGTCGGAGACCTCGCCGCTGGCGTGCTGCAATCCGACCAACATCGACAGCTACTCGGGCAACATCGGCCTGCCGGTGTCGTCCACGGAAATTGCCATCCTCGACGACGCCGGGGCGCCGGTGCCGCCGGGCAGCGCCGGCGAGATCGCGGTGCGCGGACCGCAGGTCATGGCCGGCTACTGGCAGCGGCCCGACGAAACCGCCCGGGTCATGACCGCCGACGGCTACCTGCGTACCGGCGACATCGGCATCATGGACGAACGCGGCTACACGCGCATCGTCGACCGCAAGAAGGACATGATCCTGGTCTCGGGCTTCAACGTCTATCCCAACGAGGTCGAGGACGTCGTTGCCGCCTGCCCCGGCGTGCTCGAATGCGCCGCCGTGGGCGTGCCCGACGAGCATTCCGGCGAGGCGGTCAAGCTGTTCGTGGTGCGCAAGGATCCGTCCCTGACGGCGGCGACGGTGGCACAGTGGTGCCACGACAATCTCACCGGCTACAAGCGCCCCAAGGTGATCGAGTTTCGCGATGAACTGCCCAAGTCGCCGGTCGGCAAGATCCTGCGCCGCACGCTGCGCGGCTGACGGCTCTGCCCGCCGCGCGGGCTCAGGCCGTGGCGGCGCTGCGCGCGCGGGCGGCCTCGATGGCCGGCGCGGCACCCGGTTCGACCAGCGCATGGCGCAGGTAGCGGTAGACCGCCAGCGCTTCGAGCATCCGCCCGGCGCGGCCCTTGAGGCGGATATGCATCTCGTCGGCACCGGCACGCACCGAGATGTCGGTGGTTTCCAGCGCGCTCTCGCCCAGGCCGGCGTCGCGGCCGACGGGCCCCTGGGTCAGCGCCTGCAGGATGCGCTGGTGACGCCCGGCCACACCGATCAGCTCGATGAACACCTCGTCGCCCTGTTCGCTTACTTGCATCCGCATGGCAGCCATCCGTTTTGGCACCGGCCCCGCAAGGAGCGGGACCGCATGACATGCAGTACATCCGAGACAGGGGATATCCGAACGGATGAAAACCGCGTCCCATTTGGCGCATTTCTGCGGGCGCGCACCGTAAAGATTCCAATTGCGGCAATGCAAGGTCGTCGTGCAAATGCACAATCGAACCGCCATCACCCACTTCCGCGGGCGGGAGCGGGCCGGGGTGAGGGCGTGCGATGACCCCCGCGCCCTCCGCCCGCTTCATCCTCGCCCTCGACCAGGGCACCACCAGCTCGCGCGCCATCGTCTTCGACCGCCAGGCGCAGCCTTTGGCGATGGCACAGCGCGAGGTGCGCCAGTGGTACCCACAGCCGGGCTGGGTCGAGCATGACCCCGAAGACCTGTGGCAGACCCAGCTCGACTGCGCCCGCGAGGCGCTGTCCCGCGCCGGCGCTGCCGCCGCCGACGTGGGCGCCATCGGGCTCACGAACCAGCGCGAGACGACGCTACTGTGGGATCGGGCCACCGGCCGGCCGCTGGCCCCGGCGATCGTCTGGCAGGACCGGCGCACTGCCGGCGACTGCGCGCGCCTGCGCAGCCTGGGCCTGGAGGCCGATATCCGCCAGCGCACCGGCCTGCTGCTCGATCCGTACTTCTCCGCGACCAAGCTCGCCTGGCTGCTCGACCACATCGCCGGCGCGCGCGCGCGCGCCGAGCGCGGCGAACTGGCGTTCGGCACCGTCGACAGCTGGCTGCTCTGGCGGCTGACGGCCGGCGCCGTGCATGCCACCGACGTCAGCAATGCCTCCCGCACCCAGCTCCTGAACCTGCGCACGCTGCAGTGGGACGGGGCGCTGCTGCAGGCCTTCGGAATTCCGCCGGCGCTGCTGCCGCGGGTGGTCGACTCCAGCGGCATTGCCGGCTACTCGGATCCGGCGTGTTTCGGCGGCGCCGTGCCGATCGCCGGCATCGCCGGTGACCAGCAGGCGGCCACCTTCGGGCAGGCCTGCTTCGTGCCCGGCATGGCCAAGAACACCTATGGCACCGGCTGCTTCCTGATGCTGCAGGTGGGTGCGCAGCCGCCGGTGCCCGGCAACGGCCTGCTCGGCACGGTCGGCTGGCGGCTGGCCCCGGGCGGCACGCAGTATCTTCTCGAGGGCAGCGTGTTCGCCGGCGGCGCCGTCGTGCAGTGGTTGCGCGATGGCCTGGGCGTGATCGCCGCGGCCGACGACATCGAAGCGCTGGCCGCCCAGGTTCCCGACAACGGCGGTGTCGTCCTGGTGCCGGCATTTGCCGGGCTCGGCGCGCCGTACTGGGATCCGACGGCGCGCGGCGCGATCCTCGGCCTCACGCGCGGTTCGACGCGCGCCCACCTGGCGCGCGCCGCCCTCGAGTCGATCGCCCTGCAGACCACGGAACTGCTCGAAAGCATGCGCGCCGGCGGCGCCGCGCTGCGCGAGCTGCGCGTCGACGGCGGCGCGGCGCGCAACGACCTGCTGATGCAATTGCAGGCCGACCTGCTCGGCGTTCCGGTGGTGCGGCCGGCGTGCATCGAAACCACGGCGCTGGGCGCGGCATTCCTCGCCGGCCTGGCGGTGGGCTTCTGGGACGGTACCGACCAGATCGCCGCGCTGTGGCGACGCGACCGCGTCTTCGAGCCGCAGTGGGGCGAGGACCAGCGTGCGGCACTGCTGCACACCTGGCGGCGCGCGGTCGACCGCAGCCGCAACTGGGCTGCCGGCGCGGACTGATCCGGGGGCCTGCTGCAGCGCCGCCGGCGAACGGCGATAATCCGGTCTCCGTCCCCGGACGCGGCTCCCGGATCCACCCGTGAACTCCCCCCCGCCCATTTCCCAGCCCGGCAGCCTGCAGGCGCGCAGCCGCAAGGCCGTCTGGCATCCCTGCACCCAGATGCAGGTGCACGAACACCTGCCGCTGATCGCGCTGGCGCGCGGCGAGGGGCCCTGGCTGATCGAAAGCGACGGTCACCGGCTGCTCGACGGCATCAGTTCCTGGTGGGTCAATCTCTTCGGCCATGCCAATGCGCGCATCGGCGCGGCGATCGCCGCGCAGTTGCCGGTGCTCGAGCACGCGATGCTGGCCGGCTGCACCCATGCGCCGGTGGTGGAGCTGTCCGAGCGCCTGTCGGCGCTGACGGGCGGCGCGCTGGGGCACTGCTTCTACGCCTCCGACGGTGCCTCGGCGGTGGAGATCGCGCTCAAGATGAGCCACCATGCCTGGCGCAATGCCGGCCGTCCGCAAAAGCGCGCATACGCCTGCGTGCGCGGCGACTACCACGGCGAAACCCTGGGTGCGCTGGGTGTCACCGACGTGCCGCTGTTCCGCGATGTCTATGCCGGGCTGCTGCATGCCGCGCACGTCACCGCCAGCCCCGACGCCCGGGGCGCGCGCCCGGGCGAGACCGCGGCCGACGCGGCGCGCCGCGCACTGGCCGACGTCGAGCGCCTGTTTGCCGCGCGCGCGGCGTCGATCGCGGCGATCATCGTCGAACCGCTGGTCCAGTGCGCCACCGGCATGGCCATGCACGACCCGTCGTACCTGCGCGAACTGCGCGCGCTGTGCGACCGCCACGACGTGCACCTGATCGCCGACGAGATCGCGGTGGGCTTTGGCCGCACCGGCACCTTCTTCGCCTGCGAGCAGGCCGCTATCTGGCCGGATTTCCTGTGCCTGTCCAAGGGCCTGAGCGGCGGCTACCTGCCGCTCTCCGTCGTGCTCACGCGCAGCCAGGTCTACGAGACGTTCTACGCCGCGGACGTCGCCCGCGCGTTCCTGCATTCGCACTCGTATACCGGCAATCCGCTGGCCTGCCGGGCGGCGCTGGCCACGCTTGACATCTTCGCCGAGGATGCGGTGCTCGAGGGCAATCGGCACCGCGGCGCGCACCTTGACGGCCTGCTGCGGCCGCTGGCGGCCGACCCGCGCGTGGCGCATTTTCGGCGCTGCGGCATGATCTGGGCCTTCGACGTGCGACCCGAGGCGCTGGCCCGCGCGTCCCGTGGCGGCGCCGCGGAACCGTTCGCCCGGCGCTATTTCACCGCGGCGCGCGCGCGCGGCGCGCTGCTGCGCCCGATCGGCAACACCGTCTATCTGATGCCGCCCTACGTGCTTTCGGAGGCGGACAACGCCCACCTCGCCGGTGCCGCGATCGGCGCGCTCGATGATGTCGTGCCGCAGGTCCCCTGATGTCGGCAGCAGCGCACTGGCCCTCGTGTTTCGTCACCGGCACCGATACCGGCGTCGGCAAGACCCTGGTTGCCGCGGCACTGGTGCGCGCGCTGGCCGCGCGCGGGGCGCGTTCGGCCGGCATGAAGCCGGTGGCGGCCGGCGCCCGGTGGCTCGACGACGGCCGCGGCGGCGCCTGGCACAACGAGGATGTCGACGCGCTGGCGGCGGCCGGCAGTGCGGCCGTGGCGCGCGCCGACCTGTGCCCGTACCTGCTGCCCGATCCGTTGGCCCCGCATATCGCCGCGCAGCGCGCCGGCGTCACGCTGTCGCTGCCGCGGATGCTGCAGGCCTACGCCGCGCTGCGCGCCAGCGCCGATGCCGTGGTGGTGGAGGGTGTCGGCGGCTTTTGCGTGCCCCTGGGAGCGGATTTCGGCACCCAGGACCTGGCGCGCGCACTGGCGCTGCCGGTGGTGCTGGTGGTCGGCCTGCGCCTGGGCTGCCTGAACCACGCCACACTGACCGCCGAGGCGATCGCGGCGCGCGGGCTGCGCCTGGCCGGCTGGGTGGCCAACGCGATCGATCCGCAGATGGCCGAACCCGAGCGCAACGTCGAGGCGCTGCAATGCCTGCTGCGCGCGCCCTGCATGGGCCGCCTGCCGTGGAACGCGCCGGCCGATCCCGCCGGGGCGGCGGGGCTGCTGGACCTGGCCCCGCTCTGGTCCCCGCCCGCGGGCGCGGCCCGTTGCCCACCCGCTCCCGCGAGCGCGAAGGGGGCGGGGTGAGGGAGCACGGAGCGCCGGCCCCACAATACGTACGAAACATGAACAGGAGCACCGCATGGACATCGAAGGTTCCCTGAAGATCGAGCTCGTCCAGCAGGCCGACTACCGCTTCACCGTGCATTTCCCCGACCCGGTCGTCAGCACCATCGTCACCGACGAGGGAGCCCCGATCGGCAGCAACGCCGGGCCCAGCCCGACCATGCTGCTGGGAACGTCGGTGGCCAATTGCCTGGCCGCCAGCCTGCTGTTCGCGATGCGCAAGCACAAGAACGAGCCCGGGCCGCTGCGCGTGGTGAGCACCGTCAACCTGACGCGCAATCCGCAGCGGCGCCTGCGCATCGGCGGCATCGGCGTGGACCTGCACCTGGGGGTGGCCGCTGCCCGGCTGCAGATGCTCGACCGCGTCCTCGCGCAGTTCGAGGACTTTTGCGTCGTCACGCAGAGCGTGCGCGCGGCCATCCCGGTCACGGTGCGCGTGATCGATCGCGACGAGGCGGTCCTGTGGGCGCCACTGTCGGCCTGAACGATGGCGCCGGCGCGCCGGCCGCCGGCGCGGAGCCGGCGCGCCACGGCGTGGATATCGGCATCGGCGGCATGACCTGCGCCCAGTGCAGCACGCGGGTCGAACGGGCGCTGGCGGCGCTGCCGGGCGTCGCATCGGCGTCGGTGAACCTCGCGACCGAACGGGCGCACGTCGAGTACGACCCGGCACGCGCCGATCCGGCGGCCATGGCCGCGGCGGTCGCCGCGGCCGGCTACGAAGCGCGGACGGTCGACTGGGAATTTGCCATCTCGGGCATGACCTGCGCCAATTGTTCGGCGCGCGTGGAGCGCGCCATCGCGCGCGTGCCCGGCGTCCTGGCGGCCAGCGTCAACCTGGCCACCGAGCGCGCCAGCGTGCGGGTGCTGCCTGCGGCGGTGTCGCCCGAGCAGATCGCCGCCGCCGTCGTCGCCGCCGGCTACGGCGCACGGCTGCGCGCGGACGCGGATGGCCAGGATGCCGAGCGCGCGGCCCGCGCGGCCGAGCGGCGCGCGCGGCGCAACGAGACGGCGGTGGCGGCGCTGCTCACCGTGCCGGTGCTGGTGCTCGCCATGGGACCGATGTTGTTGCCGGCGTCGATGGCGCCGCACGCGGCGATGAATCCCGCCGGCGTGTCCGCCTGGTGGCAGTGGCTGCTGGCCAGTGCCGTGGTCTTCGGTCCGGGGCGGCGGTTCTTCCGGGCCGGTTGGTCGGCATTGCGGGCAGGCGCCCCCGACATGAACAGCCTGGTAATGCTCGGTGTCGGCGCCGCATGGGGCTACAGCACCGCCGTCCTGCTGAGCCCGCAGTGGTTTGCGCCCGAATCGCGGGCGCTGTACTTCGAGTCGGCTGCGGTGGTCGTCACGCTGGTGCTGCTGGGCAAATACCTGGAAACCGTGGCGCGCGGCCGTGCCGGCGAGGCGATCCGCCACCTGGCCGGGCTGCAGGCGCGCGAGGCCTGCGTCCTGCGCGACGGCGTCGAGACGATGACCCCGATCGCCGCGCTGCGCGTGGGCGACGTGGTGCGGATCAGGCCCGGGGAGCGCATCCCGGTCGACGGTGTCGTGCAGGACGGCAGCAGCTATGTCGACGCCTCGATGCTCAGCGGCGAGCCCCTGCCGGTGGCGCGCGGCCCCGGCGACGCCGTGGTCGCCGGGACCATCAACCAGCTGGGGGTGCTGCAGGTGCAGACGCGCGCCGTCGGGACGCGCACGGTGCTGGCGCAGATCATCCGCCTGGTCGAGGCCGCCCAGGGCTCCAAGCTGCCGATCCAGCGACTGGCCGACCGCATCGTGGCGGTCTTCGGCGTCGTCGTGCTGGCCATCGCGGTGCTGACCGTCACGCTCTGGCTGGCGCTGGGGCCGCCGCCGGCGCTCAGCACCGCCCTGATCAGCGGTGTCGCGGTGCTGGTGGTTGCCTGTCCCTGCGCGATGGGCCTGGCGACGCCGGCGGCCATCATGGTCGGCAGCGGCCGCGGCGCGGAACTGGGCGTGCTGTTCCGGCGCGGCGAGGCGCTGGAGATCCTCAGCCGTGTCGATACCCTGGTCTTCGACAAGACGGGCACGCTCACGGTCGGCCGACCGCAGCTGACTGACGTGCTGCCCGTGGCCGGCGTGGCCGCCGATGCGCTGCTGCGGCTGGCGGCGGCGGCCGATGCCGCCAGCGAACACCCGCTGGCCGCGGCGATCGTCGCGGCCGCACGTACCCGCGGCCTGGACCTGCCGGCGGCCGAATCCTTCGCCGCGCTGCCGGGACATGGCGTAACGGCCCGCATCGAGGGTCGGCAGGTGCTGGTGGGCAATGCGCGCCTGCTGGCCGACACCGGCGTGGATGCCGGCGCGCTCGATGCGGCGCTGGCGTCGCTGCAGGCGCGCGCCGCCACCGCCATCGCGGTGGTGGTCGATGGCCGGCCCTGGGGCGTGCTGGGCCTGGCCGATACGCTGCGGCCCGAGGCGGCCGCCGTGATAGCGGCCCTGCGGGCGCGCGGCCTGCAGGTGGCGATGGTCACCGGCGATGCGGCGGCCGCCGCGCGGGTGCTGGCCGCGCAGGCGGGCATCGACGACGTGGTGGCCGATACGCTGCCGGCGGACAAGGCGGCCGATATCGTGCGGCGCCAGTCCGCCGGTGCCCGCGTGGCATTCATCGGCGACGGCATCAACGATGCTCCGGCACTGGCGCAGGCCGACGTCGGCATCGCCGTCGCCAGCGGCAGCCAGATGGCGATCGAGGCCGCGGACGTTACGCTGACGCGCGGCGACCTCGGCCTGCTGCTCAATGCGCTGAACGTGGCGCGCCGCACGATGGCCATCGTGCGCGCCAATCTCTTCTGGGCGTTCTTCTACAACGCGCTGCTCATCCCGCTGGCCGCCGGGGTGTTCGTCCCGCTGTGGAACGTGCGCCTCAATCCCATGCTCGCGGGCCTGGCCATGGGCCTGTCCAGCGTCTTCGTGGTCACCAACAGCCTGCGCCTGAAGCGCGTCCGCGCGTGGCGCACGCCCTCCTAGTCACCCGTACCCCCGGAGCCAACCCATGCAAACCATTACCCTGGCAATCACCGGCATGACCTGCGGACACTGCGTGCGGGCGGTCACCAATGCGCTGCAGGCCGTTCCCGGCGTCGCCTCGGCCACGGTGAGCCTCGAGGAGGGCCGCGCGCGCGTCACCGGCACGGCCGATGCGGCGCCGCTGATCGCCGCGGTGGCCGCCGAGGGCTACCAGGCCGCGCCGGCCCGCTGAACGCCGGCGCAATTGCCGGGCCTGTCCCGGGGCATTGCCATGACCGCTGCACCTTCATGACGCTGCCAGCGTAACCCGCGCGATCAGCAGTGCAGCAACGGCCAGGCTCAGCAGCGCGAAGCCCTGCTGCAGGCGCGGTCCCGACAGGCGGCCCGCGACGGCGCGCCCCGCCAGCAGGCCCAGCAGCGCGCCGGCGGCAAAGGGCAGGGCCGGGTCCCAGGGCAGGTGGCGGCCGGCGCCCCAGATGACCAGGACACTGCCGGCGCTGATGAGGGTGATCACGGCCAGCGAGGTGGCCGTGATGCTCTTCATGTCCAGGTCCGTGACGCGCATCAGCGCCGGCACGATCACGAAGCCGCCGCCCACGCCCAGCAGCGCCGAGAGCACGCCGGCGGCCAGTCCGGCACTGCCCAGGGCACGCGCGCACTGGCGCGTCCAGCGCAGGCGGCCTTCGACCGGATCGAGCGAGCATGGCGCCGGCGTGTCGCGTAGCGGTGCGTTGCCGCCGCGCGTGCTGCGGTGCGCGCGCACCAGCAGGCGTCCCGCCGCGTAGATCATCACGGCGGCGAACAGCAGGGTCAGCGGGCCGTTGGGTATGCGCTGGCTGAGCCACCAGCCTACGGGCGCCCCGGCAAAGCCCAGCAGCGCCATGAAGCCGGCCGCGCGGTAGCGCACGCAATGTGCGCGCAGGCCGATGCCGGCGCCGAGCGCGGCGGCCAGTCCCACGGCCAGCAGGGCCGCCGGCGCGGCGTCGGCCACGCCAATGCCTAGGCCGAAGATCAGCAGCGGCACGGCAACGATGCCGCCGCCGGCGCCGGTGAGGGCCAGCACCATGCCGACGATGCCGCCCAGGGCGATGGTGAGGCTCACGGATCCGCGCGCGGCGCCGGCCGCATCAGCCCAGGACGGTCACGCGCGGCGCCGCCATCATGCGCGGCGGCGCACGCCGCGGCTGGCGGTGCGCTTGGCGGCCGGCGCCGCGGCGGCCTGCACGAACAGCGCGCGCCTGTGCGCTTTTTGCTCGAGCTGCCGGGCAATGCGCCCGCACACCAGGTCGCACAACGCGTAGATGGATTCGTCGGCGATGCGGTAATAGACGCTCGTGCCGCGGCTCTGGCGTTCCACCAGGCCGTGCGCCGTCAGCAGCGCCAGGTGGCGCGAGATGTTGGCCGAGGTGTAGCCGCAGCGCTGCGCCAGCTCCCCGACGTTGTGCTCGTGCTGGCGCAGCAGGTTGAGGATCTGCAGGCGCGTCGGTTCGGACAGCGCCTGGAAATACGCGGCGACCTGTTCCAGGGCCTCGGGGGGCAGACCTTCCATGCGTGCGCAGACCTCGGGTGGCGTTTTGCTCATCATGCCGGAATCCTCCCTGCTTGCATAATATCGTACTTGACTATTTAACTCAATAGCTAAATACTTGCACCCGGAACGCGGCGGCGCACCGGCGCACGGCGCACCAAAGGAGCAAGATGCGATGCCGGCCATCGAACGAGCCTGTGGAGGCGGTCATGAATAGCAATCGATCCTGGATGGCTCTGGCCGCCTCCGGGCTGCTGGTGGCTCGGGTGCTGGCGGCCGAACCGGCGGCCGCATCCGGCACGGTCGTGGTCGCGGCGTCCAGCGCGGCACAGGGCAGCAGCGTCGATGGCGTCGTCGAGGCGGTCCGCCAGACCGTCGTCGCCGCGCAGGTTGCCGGGGCCGTCGTCGGCCTGGAGGTGCGGGCCGGCGACACCGTGCGGGCCGGCCAGGTGCTGGTCCGCCTGGACGCGCGTGCGGCCGACCAGGCCACGGCGGCTACCGACGCGCAGGTCCAGGCCGCGCGGGCGGCGCTGGACGTGGCCACGCAGGAATACGAACGCCAGCGCAAGCTGTTTGCCAAGTCCTATATCAGCGAGGCCGCGCTGCAGCGGGCCGAGGCGCAGTTCAAGGCGGCGCAGGCCCAGGCGTCGGCGCAGCTGTCGCAGGCCGGCGTCGCGCGCACGCAGAGCGGGTTCTTCCTCGTGCGCGCGCCGTACGCGGGCGTGGTCGCCGAGGTGCCGGTCGCCGTCGGCGACATGGCGCTGCCCGGCCGCGCGCTGCTGACACTTTACGACCCGTCCGCGCTGCGCGTGGCCGCCGCGGTGCCCCAGTCGGCGCTGGCCGCGCTCTCCGGGCGCAGCGCGGTGCGACTGGAGATCCCCGGCCTGCCGGGCGACGCGCAATGGCCGCACCCCGGCCATGTCCAGGTGCTGCCGACGCTGGACCCCGATACCCATACCGGTACGCTGCGCGTCGACCTGCCGCGCATGCCCGGCGGCACGCTGCGCCCCGGCATGTTCGCGCGGATCTGGCTGCCGCAGGCCGGCGGCAATGGCCGGCTGTTCATTCCGGCCGGTGCGGTCCTGCGGCGCGCCGAACTGACCGCCGTGTATGTCGTCTCGACCGACGGGCGTGCCCTGCTGCGCCAGGTGCGCGTCGGTCCCGTGTCCGGCGACCAGGTCGAGGTGCTGACGGGCCTCGCGGCCGGCGAGCGCATCGCCGTCGATCCGCAGGCCGCACTGCTGACGCACTGACGACGCCCCGATGAACGCGCCACTGGGTATCTCCGGCCGCATCGCGGCCTTCTTCCTGGACCACCGCCTCACGCCGCTGCTGGCGCTGCTGGCCGTGCTGCTGGGCGCCTTCGCCGTGCTGGTCACGCCGCGCGAAGAAGAGCCGCAGATCAACGTCACGATGGCCAACGTCTTCATCCCGTTTCCGGGTGCCGCCGTGGCCGATGTCGAGCAGTTGGTGGCGGCGCCAGCCGAGCAGGTGCTCACGCAGATCGCGGGCATCGAACACGTGACCTCCGTGTCGCGCCCCGGGCTGGCGGTCATGACCGTGCAGTTCAAGGTCGGGGTGCCGCGCACCGAAGCGCTGGTGCGCCTGTACGACACGATCTACTCCCACGCCGACTGGCTGCCCCGCGGACTGGGCGTGCTCGATCCGATCGTCAAGCCCAAGGGCATAGACGATGTGCCCATCCTCGGGCTCACGCTCTACGGTACCCGGGACGAGGTGGGCACGTACGATCTGGAGCGCATCGCCCATTCGATGGAAATCGACCTCAAGCGCGTGCCGGGCACGCGCGAGGTGACGACGCTGGGCGGGCCCGGCCGTGCCGTGCTTGTCGAGATGGACCCGGACCGCCTCGCCGGCACCGGTCTGACCGCCACCGACGTGCGCGCGGCCCTGCAGGCGGCCAACATCGCCACGCCGGTCGGCGACCTGTTGCTGCGCAACCAGACCATCGCGGTCGAGGCCGGCGAATACCTGCACGACGCGCGCGACGCTGCCGGGTTGGTCGTGGGCGTGCGCAACGGGCGTGCGGTCCAGCTGCAGGACGTTGCGACGATCCGCGAGGGACCACCGCCCGCCGTCCGCTATGCGTGGCATGCCGCTGCCGCCGGGGCCGGAACGCCCTGGACCGAACATCCGGCGGTCACGCTGACCGTGACGAAGAAGCCCGGTGAAAACGCCATCGATGTCTCCGACGCCCTGTTGCAGCGCGTCGCGCTGCTGCGCAACCAGGTCATTCCCGACGGTGTGCAGGTGGCAGTCACCCGCAACTATGGCACCACCGCCAACGACAAGGCGCAGAAGCTCATCCAAAAGCTGCTATTCGCCACCGCATCGGTCGTGGCGCTGGTCTTTCTCGCCCTGGGGCGGCGCGAAGCAGCAATCGTCGGCACCGCCGTCGTCCTGACGCTCATGGCGACTCTGTTCGCGTCGTGGGCCTGGGGGTTCACGCTGAACCGGGTATCGCTGTTCGCGCTCATCTTCTCCATCGGCATCCTGGTCGACGATGCCATCGTGGTCGTCGAGAACATCCACCGGCACCAGCAGCTCTTCCCTGGCCGTACCATCGCGCAGATCATCCCGGCGGCGGTCGACGAGGTCGGCGGCCCCACCATCCTTGCCACGCTGACGGTCATCGCCGCGCTGCTGCCCATGGCCTTCGTCACGGGACTCATGGGTCCCTACATGAGTCCGATCCCGATCAATGCCAGTATGGGGATGCTGCTGTCGCTGGCCATCGCCTTCGTCGTCACGCCCTGGCTGGCACGGCTCTGGATCAAGCCGCTGGCCGCCGATCACCAGCAGGCATCCGCGCTGACCCAATGGCTAGCACCGCGCTTCGAGCGGATCTTCCAGCCCCTGCTGGCGCCCGCCAACGGTGCCCGCAACCGTCGCCGCCTCGGACTTGGCGTGGCCGCCCTGATCGCCGTGTCGCTTGCCTTGCCGGCCACCGGCCTGGTCCTGCTCAAGATGCTGCCCTTCGACAACAAGTCGGAATTCCAGGTGGTGGTCGACATGCCGGCCGGCACGCCGCTGGAACAGACCGCTGCCGTGCTGCACGAACTGGGTGCGCAGCTGGCCACGGTTCCGGAGGTCACCGACTACCAGGCCTATGCCGGCGTCGCCGCGCCGATCAACTTCAATGGCCTGGTGCGCCAGTACTACCTGCGCAGCGGCCCCGACGTCGGCGACATCCAGGTGAACCTGGTGGACAAGCACCATCGCCGCGCCCAAAGCCACGAGATCGCCACGCGGGTGCGGCCCGCGCTGCAAAAGATCGGCCAGCGCTATGGTGCCGCCATCAAGGTCGTCGAGGTGCCGCCGGGCCCCCCGGTGCTGGCGCCCCTGGTGGCGGAGATCTACGGTCCGGACGCGGTGGGCCGGCAGAATCTGGCCAGGGCGGTACGTGCGGTATTCGCCGACACGCCGGGCGTCGTCGACGTCGACGACAGCAGCATCGCGGCGGCGCCGCGCACCGTGCTGCTGGTCGACCGGCGCAAGGCCGCGCTGCTGGGTGTGTCGGACCTGGCCGTCGCCGATACGCTGCGCAGTGCGCTGTCGGGCGATGCCGTGACGTATTTTCATGACCAGAGTCGCTATGCACCCGCGGCAACCGTGATGCTGCCCCCGGAGCGCCAGGGAGAACTCGATGCGCTGCTGGCCCTGCGCGTGCGCGGCACCGGCGGCCGCCTGGTGCCGCTGCGCGAACTGCTGATTGTCAGCAATACGCTGCGCGAACAGCCGATCTATCACAAGGACCTTCTGCCGGTGAGCTATGTCGTGGGCGACATGGCCGGGCGCATCGACAGTCCGCTCTACGGCATGTTTGCGATGCGCAGCCGGGTGATGCGCCTGCCCGCACCCAACGGCACGGCACTGGGGGAGAACTTCATTCATGCCCCGGCCGAGGAATATCGCGCCTATTCGATCAAATGGGACGGCGAGTGGCAGATCACCTACGAGACCTTCCGCGACATGGGCGCGGCCTATGCGGTCGGGCTGGTCCTCATCTACCTGCTGGTGGTGGCGCAGTTCGGCTCCTACCTCACGCCGCTGATCATCATGGCGCCGATCCCGCTGACGATCATCGGCGTGATGCCGGGCCACGCGCTGCTGGGTGCGCAGTACACCGCCACCAGCATGATCGGCATGATCGCGCTGGCCGGCATCATCGTGCGCAATTCCATCCTGCTGGTCGACTTCATCCACGTGCAGCTGGCCCAGGGCATCGACTTCGCCCAGGCGGTCGTGCGCTCGGCCATCACCCGCGCGCAGCCCATCCTGCTCACCGGCGTGGCCGCGATGCTGGGCGCGTTCTTCATCCTCGACGATCCGATCTTCAACGGTCTGGCCATCTCGCTGATCTTCGGCATCCTGGTCTCCACCGTGCTGACCCTGGTGGTAATCCCGACGCTGTACTTCGCGGCCTACCACCGCACGCTGGGCGCACCGCAGGGCGCGTCCGGCCCCACCACCCCGCAAGGAGCATCCGCATGACCTCATGGCAGATCGTCCGGCTCGTCGCCGGCAGCTTCATCCTCCTGTCCCTGGCGCTGGGCACGCCCGGCAGCCCGGTGTTCGTCAGCCAGTGGTGGCTGGCCTTCACCGCCTTCGTCGGCGCCAACCTGCTGCAGAGCGCGCTGACGCGCTGGTGCCTGATGGAATCGATCGTGCGCAAGCTCGGCGCCCCCGCGGGCAACTGAGCGCGGGACGGCCGCCATGCCTCGCGCGCTAGCCGCCGCCGTCCGTGTGCGTCCGCCGGGCCGGGCGCTTCCCCTGCTGGCGCTGGCCGCCGCGCTGGCCGCCCTCCTCGCGGGCGCCGGCAGCGCCCGCGCCACCGACCTGCTGGAAGCCTGGCAGGCGGCGCGCGGCCACGACCTCGAGTTCGCCGCGGCCAGCGCCGCGCACGAGGCCGGCACGGCGCGCCGCGACCAGGGGCACGCGCTCTGGCGGCCGACAGTCGCGCTGGTCGGCACGGCGGGCCGGATGAGCAGCAGTACCGACACGCAGGGCGCGCAGTTCACGGCGCCGGGCTTCGGTACGTCGAACGGCGTGGCCTTCAACACCTCGATCAGCGATGGCAACGCCAGCCGCTGGGCGCTGTCGGCGCGCCAGCCGCTCGTCAGCGGCGAGCGCCTGGCCCAGGGCCGGCAACTGGCGCTGGCCGCGGACGTGGCCGACCTGCAGTGGCAATCGGCGCAGCAGGCGCTGATCCTGCGGACCGCGGAGCGCTATTTCGACCTGGCGCTGGCCGAAAGGACGCTGCGCGTGCTGCGCGAGCAACAGGCCGCCGTCGAGCAGGCCCTCGGCGCCGCGCAGGAGCGCTTCCACGTGGGCGACATCCCGGTCACCGATTCGCTCGAGGCCGGCGCACGCGCGGCGGCCATTCGGGCACAGGTTCTCGCGGCCGAGACCGACCTGCAGATCAAGCAGCTGGCGCTGGCCGATCTCACCGGCATCCCCCCGCAGGAGCTGCATCCGCTGCTGCCGCAAGGCGCGGCCGATGCGGACGCGCCGGCGCCCCTGGACCAGTGGCTGGGCCAGGCGGCGACGGACAACCCCGAGCTGCTCGCCCGGGCGGCCGGCGTCGAGGTCGCCCGCCAGGAGGCCCAGCGCTACGCCGCGCTGTCGACCCCGACGCTGGACCTGGTCGCGGAGGTCGGCCGCGACCGCCTCTCCGGCACGGGCGACTTCGGACCGGCCAGCAACCTGTCGAGCAGCCGCCTGATCGGATTGCAGCTCACCGTGCCGCTGTTCACCGGCGGCTACCGCAGCGCGCGCCACGCCGAGGCGCTGCGGCTGGCCGACCAGAGCGGTGCCGATGCCGACCGCACCCGCCAGCAGGTCGCGCGCAGCACGCGGGCCTCCTGGCTGGGGCTCACCGTCGGCGCGCAGCGGGTGGCGGCGCTGGCCGCGGCCCGCGACGCCAGCCGCGCCCGCCTGGAGGCGACCCGGGTGGGACACGAGGTCGGCGACCGTACCACCCTGGACCTGCTGAACGCGCAAAGCGATGCGGCCGGTGCCGAACTGGCGCTGGACCAGGCGCGCGCGGGACTGCTGACCGAACAGCTGCGGCTGGCCGCCCTGGGCGGACAGCTGGACCAGGCGCACCTGGAGGCGGTCAACCGTCGCCTGCAGCAGCCGTAGATGCGCGATCTGCCCGAACCCTATGCCGCCGGCGGATCTCGCCGGCACCCATGCACCGCCTGACCAAGGAGAAGACCGTGGCGCACATCGTCATACTGGGAGCAGGAACCGGCGGCATGCCGGCAGCCTATGAATTGCGCGCCAAGCTGGCGCGGGAACACCGGGTCACGGTCGTCAATGCCGTGGACTATTTCCAGTTCGTGCCGTCCAATCCCTGGGTTGCCGTCGGCTGGCGCGACCGCGAGGGCATAACGCTGCCCATCCGCCCCTACCTGGAGAAGAAGGGCATCGACTTCGTCGCCCAGCGGGTCGACCGCATCGATGCGGCCGGCAGCGCGCTCGAGCTGCAGGACGGCAGCCGGCTGGCGTACGACTTCCTGGTGATCACGACCGGCCCCAAGCTGTCGTTCGACGAGGTGCCGGGCGCCGGGCCCGAGGGGCATACGCACTCGGTCTGCACCGTCGACCACGCCGAGAAGGCCTACCGCGACTACCAGAAGCTGGTCGAGGAGCCGGGCCCGGTGATCATCGGCGCCATGCCGGGCGCATCGTGCTTCGGGCCGGCCTACGAATACGCGTTCATCGTCAATCGCGACCTGCGCCGCCGGCGCCGCCGCAACAAGGTGCCGATGACCTACGTCACCAGCGAGCCGTACATCGGCCACCTGGGCCTGGGCGGCGTGGGCGACTCCAAGACGCTGCTGGAGAGCGAGCTGCGCAACAACGACATCAAGTGGATCACCAATGCCAGGGTGACCCGCGTCGAGGCGGGCAGGATGTTCGTCACCGAACTCGACGACCACGGCGCGGTGCGCAAGGAGCACGAACTGCCGTTCACGTTCAGCATGATGCTGCCGGCCTTCAAGGGCGTCGACGCCGTGGCGGCCGTCGAGGGCCTGTGCAATCCGCGCGGCTTCGTGCTGATCGACGAATACCAGCGCAGCCGCAAATACCGCAACATCTACTCGGCCGGCGTGTGCGTCGCCATTCCGCCGGTCGAGCAGACTCCGGTGGCCACCGGCGCACCCAAGACCGGCTACATGATCGAGACGATGGTGACGGCCATCGTGCACAACATCGCCGCCGACCTTGCCGGCCAGCCGGCGACCGCCAAGGGCAGCTGGAACGCCATCTGCCTGGCGGACATGGGCGACACCGGCGCGGCCTTCGTGGCGCTGCCGCAGATCCCGCCGCGCAACGTCAACTGGTTCAAGAAGGGCAAGTGGGTGCACGTGGCCAAGG
>JBBISD010000052.1:0-20062 GCA_037441485.1 Burkholderiales bacterium | reverse complement strand
CCGGCGCCGCGGGCAGCCCCCCCGGCACCGCCAGCACCGCCCGTGCCGCCGCCCGCACGGCCCGCACCCGTGGCGCCGGCGGCGGCCGGGGCTGCAACATCGGCGGGCAGCGCGGCAGGCCGCTGGTCCGGGGACCTGCGCAGCGACGTGCCGCTGGGCGGCGCAACCATGGCCGATGCACCGCGGCCGGCCGCCGCCAGCGTGCCGTTCATCCGCGTGCGTGCCGACGTGGTCGACCGGCTGGTGGATCACGCCGGCGAGGTCTCGATCGCGCGCGCCAAGCTCGAGTCCGAGGTCGGCGTGCTGCGCGGTTCGCTGACGGACCTCACGGAGAACATCCAGCGCCTGCGTTCGCAGCTGCGCGAGGTGGAGATCCAGGCCGATGCGCAGTTCCAGGCACGTTCCGACCAGGTGGCCAAGCAGTCGTCGAGCTTCGACCCGCTCGAGTTCGACCGCTATTCGCGCCTGCAGGAACTCACCCGCCAGCTGGCCGAGTCCGTCGAGGACGTCGCCCTGGTCCAGAGCAACATGGTCAAGGGTCTGCAGCTGGCCGACAACGACCTGGCGGCCCAGTCCCGGCTCACGCGCGAACTGCAGCAGCAATTGATGCGCGTGCGCCTGGTGCCGTTTTCCAACGTCTCCGAGCGCCTGTACCGCGTGGCCCGCCAGGCCGCCAAGGAGCTGCAGAAGCACGCCCAACTGGACATCGTCGGCGCGGAGACCGAGATCGACCGCAGCCTGCTCGAGCAGATGGCCGGTCCGTTCGAACACCTGGTGCGCAATGCCATCGTCCACGGCCTGGAGCTGCCGGCCGAGCGGCGCGCCGCCGGCAAGGCCGATACCGGCGAGCTGCGCATCGACGTGCGGCGCGAGGGCAATGAAATCGTCGTCGTGTTCGCCGACGACGGCGCCGGCCTGGACCTGGAGCGGATCCGCGCGCGCGCCGTCAGCACCGGACTGCTGTCGCCGGAGCGGCGCGTCGAGGAGCGCGATCTGATCGACCTCATCTTCCGCCCGGGCCTGTCGACCGCGCGCGAAGTCACCGAACTGGCCGGGCGCGGCGTCGGCATGGACGTGGTGCGCGAGCAGGTCGCGTCGCTGGGCGGCCGCATCGCCGTGTCGACCCAGCGCGGCGCCGGTACGCGCTTTACCCTGTACCTGCCGATGACGCTGTCGATCCTGCAGGTCGTGCTGGCCCGGGTGGGCGGGCGCCATTACGCGCTGCCGGCGGCGATGGTCGAACAGGCCCGGCGCATGCGCGGAGCCGAGCTGGCCGCCGCGCTGCAAAACGGCCATATGGTCTTCGACGGCACCGGCGAGGCGACATTGCGGCCGCTGACCCAGCTGCTGGGCCAGGAGACCGTGATCGCACCGGCCGAGCAGTACGGGGTGGCGCTGCTGCGCCTGGGCGAGGACCGCCTGTCGATCTGCGCCGAGGACCTTTCCGCCAACCAGGAAGTGGTCGTCAAGAGCGTCGGTCCGCAGGTGGCGCGCCTGGCCGGCGTGCTGGGCGCAACGGTGCTTGGCAACGGCGAGGTGGTGCTCATCATCAATCCGGTGCAGCTCATCAGCCGCGCCCCCGAGCCGCCGGTGATCGAGGGGCTGCGGGAGCTGGGCCAGGGCGCCGGCGGCACGGCCGAGGCCGCGCTGCTCGATGTCGTCGGCGCCGCGACCGTGATGGTGGTCGACGATTCGCTCACCGTGCGGCGCGTCACCCAGCGCCTGCTCGAACGCAATGGCTACCGCACGGTGCTGGCCAAGGACGGCGTCGACGCGATGCGCGCGCTGCAGGAGCAACTGCCGGATATCATGCTGGTCGACATCGAGATGCCGCGCATGGACGGCTACGACCTGACCCGCAACGTGCGCTCCGACCCGGCCACCCGCAACGTGCCCATCATCATGATCACCTCGCGCACCGCCGAGAAGCACCGGCGCGTGGCCTTCGAACTGGGCGTCAACGAGTACCTGGGCAAGCCCTACCGCGAGGACGAACTGCTCGAACTGGTGCGCCGCTACGTGGAAACCGCGCGCGCGCTGCGCGCCGCCAACGAGAGCGCCTGATGGCCGATGCGGCGGCGCTTCGCCCGGCGTTCGGCCGGCTGCTGGCCCAGCGCTGGACGCAGGCCGACACGCTGCTGTGCGTCGGGCTGGACCCGGATCCGGCGCGCTTCGCCCCGGCGCTGCGCGGCCGCGAGCACGCGATCACCGACTTTTGCTGCGCCATCGTCGACGCGACCGCGCCCTACGCCTGCGCCTTCAAGCCGCAGATCGCCTACTTCGCCTCGGCCCGCGCCGAGGCGCAGCTGGAGGCCGTGCTGGCGCATATCCGCCAGCGGCATCCGGCGATCCCGGTCATCCTCGATGCCAAGCGCGGCGACATCGGCGCGACGGCCGAGCACTACGCGCGCGAAGCGTTCGAGCGCTACGGTGCCGACGCGGTGACGCTGTCCCCGTTCATGGGCCACGACACCATCGCGCCGTTCCTGGCCTACGAAGGCCGCGGCGCCTTCCTGCTGTGCCGCACCAGCAATCCGGGCGGCGACGACCTGCAGATGCTCGACGTGGGCGGCGAGCGCCTGTACGAGCGCATCGCCCGCCTGGCGGCAACGCGGTGGGACGCGCGCGGCCAGCTCGGCCTCGTGGTCGGCGCCACCTATCCGCAGGAGCTGGCGCGCGTACGCGCGCTGGCACCGCAACTGCCGCTGCTGGTGCCCGGCATCGGCGCCCAGGGCGGCGATATCGCCGCCACCCTGCAGGCGGGCCGCTGCCCCGACGGCGGCGGACTGGTCATCAATTCCTCGCGCGCGATCCTGTATGCGGGCCAGGACGGCGACTATGCCGCCGCGGCCGCGGCGGTCGCGCGGGACACGCGCGACGCCATCAACCGACACCGGCACGGCTGAAGCGCCGCCGGCCACAGCGCGCTTGCCAGCCATGACGCGTAACGGGAACTGACAGGGCGATCTGACCGTCCAATACTTGTCGGCAGGCAGGCAAATGAAGAAGGACATCGTCATGGCACAGGCAGACAGCAACGCACCGGGAGCGGGCACGCGTCGGGCGGCCGCATGGCGACTGGCCCTGCTGGCGGTTTCCCTCGCCCCGGCACTGGCGCTGGCCCACGTGGGCGGCGGCGGTGGCGGAGGCGGCCATTCCGGCTGGGGCGGTGGCGGCGGCATGCATGGCGGGGCATCGGCCCAGGGCGGCGGTCACTGGAGCGGCAGCGCCCACGCCTGGGGCGGCGGCACCGGCGGCCGCGGCTGGGGCGGCCACTATTACGGCTACGGCGGGGGCTATTACGGCGGCTGGGGCGGATGGGGGGGCGGCTGGGGCTGGGGCGTCGGCCTGGGCCTTTATGGCTACCCCTATGGATATCCGTACGGCTATCCCTACTGGGACGCGTCTCCCTACGCCTTTGCCGACGACTATGCCTATGTGCCGACGTATGCGCCGGCGGCGGCACCCGACGTTGCCCCGCCACCGGCGGCGTACTACTGGTACTACTGCAATGACTCGCGCACCTATTACCCCTACGTGCAGCATTGCGCGTCGCCGTGGCAGGCGGTCAAGCCCACGCCGCAGAAATGACGCCGGCGCAGCGCCCGCGAACCCCGGCGCTGCGCCTTCGCTATCCCGCGGCCATATAGCGAAACGGCCGGCGCTTGCCGGTCGCCCGATGTCCGGCGCCGCCGCGCCGTCGGCACTTTCCCCATAAAGCACAATGGCGGGTGATGTCGCATCGCAGCGACATCCGGTACGCGCTATATTTAATAGAATATAGCGAATCGGACCGACGAAGAGCGCCGCACCCAGCGGCGCCGGGCGTCCGGCAAGAGGGGGTAGATCGTGAATTTTTCACGCGGGGCGGCGGCGTCCCTGGCGATGATCGCGTTGGCGGCGGGCGCCCGGGCGGACGAGGGCAGCGTCGCCCTCTACGGCATCCTGGATACGGCCATCGCCAATATCCAGCACGCCGCGAATTTCGACGCGTTCCATCCGGTGGCCAACAACCCGACGGTGACCAAGGGCACGAAATCGGCCACCGGGATGCTCAATGGCGGCCTGTCGGCAACGCGCTGGGGCATCCGCGGCGAGGAAGACCTGGGCGGGGGCAACACGGCGGTGCTGCAGCTCGAACAGGGATTCGATGTCGGCAGCGGCAACATCAGCAATGCCGCCCTGGGCATCGCCAACAACACGGCCAGCGGCCCGAACATGTCGGCCGACAGCGCGATCTCGGGCCAGTTCTTCAATCGCGGCGCCAGCGTGGGCCTGGGCTCGGCCTCCTATGGGACGCTGACCTTCGGGCGTCACCAGAGCTTCTTCCTGGACAACATCGCCGCCTTCGACCCGATCCTGGGTTCGCAGGCGTTCTCGCCGCTGGGATTCTCCGGAACCTATGGCGGCGGCGGTGCGACCGACGACAGCCGGGTGGACAACAGCATCAAGTACCGCATCACCACCGGCGCGTTCACGCTGGGCGCGCTCTTCAAGCTCGGCGGCGTCGCCGGCGATCCGTCGGCCCAGGGTGCGCTGCAGGTCAACGGCGTCTATAGCGCCGGCGGGCTGGCCGTGCAGCTGGGCTACCAGCAGTTCAAGGACGCCTTCGCCATGAGCAATGCCGCCGGCACCGGCACGCTCAAGGCGACCGCCGCAGACACCCGCGCCTGCATGCTCGCCGCGCGCTATCGCTGGGACGCCCTCACGGTACGGGGCGGATACGAGCGCGAGCAATACGAGAATCCATCGCATCCGACGGATGACCTGGCAACGACCCAGCTTTTCGGCGTGACCCTGGCAGGCGCACCAGCGGTGAACGCGTTCCCGACAACCAAGAGCCTCAACGTCGAATGGCTCGGTGGCGGCTATGCCGCCACCCGTGCATTCACCCTGCTGGCCGGCGGTTACCACGTGACACAGAACGACTACGATCCCGCCGGCTGCGCCAACGGCACGCAAAAAGCCCGCTGCAGCGGCACGCTTGATTACTACTCGCTGGTGGGCGAGCAGGCGCTGAGTGCGCGCACCGACCTGTACGCGGGGCTGATGCTGTCGACGGTCTCCGGCGGCCCGGCGGCGGCGGTCGCCAATACCCCGCCGACGCCCTCGGAGACCACCAATCGCATCGTCGCCCTGGGACTGCGTCATCGCTTCTGAGCCGGCGGCGCGCCCGCGCGACTGCGCTACGCTTGCTGCCGGCAGGCCCGGGCGGCAGGAGCGCAGCGGCCTGCCGCCCTGCAGGAGCCCCATGCGGAAAGAGGACGATGGCCCGGCACTCGCGTGCGCAACGACTGGTCGGACGGTTGACGCTGGAGACCGAACTCGGCGTCTTCCTGGGTGGCACGCGCATCCGCCTGCTCGAGGCGATCGGGCGGACCGGCTCGATCTCCCGGGCGGCCAAGGCGGTGCCGTTGTCGTACAAGGCCGCCTGGGACGCGGTCGACGACATGAACAACCTGGCCGACCTGCCGCTGGTGGAGCGCACGGTCGGCGGGGCCGGCGGGGGCGGCACGCGCCTGACCGACCATGGCCGGCGCATGGTGGCGTTCTATCGCGCCATGGAGGAAAGCCACCAGGAACTGCTCGATCGCAGCGCGGGCCGGCTCGATGACGCCGGCGCCGACGACGTACGCCAGTTCCGCAGCCTGCTGCACCGCCTGGCAATGAAGACCAGTGCGCGCAACCAGTTCGTCGGCCCGATCACCGCGCTGCGCGAGGGCGGAATCCACTTCGAGGTCTGCCTGCGGCTCGATGCGCACAACGAGATCGCTGCCGTCATCACGCGGGCCAGCGCCGAGCAGATGGGACTGGCAATCGGGCGCGAGGTGCACGCCTTCGTCAAGGCGCCGTCGGTGTTCCTGAGCACCGACGCCGCACTGCGATGCAGCGTGCGCAACCAGCTGCGCGGCACGATTGCCCGCGTGCTGCCCGGGACGCTCACCAGCGAGGTAAGCCTGCTGCTGCCCAGCGGACGCTCGGTGATCGCCGTGGTCACCAACGACAGCGTGCGCGACGCGCGCCTGGTCGAGGGCGCGGCGGCCGTGGCGTTCTTCAGCGAATCGAGCGTGATACTGGCGACGTTTGACTAGCGCGCCCTCACCCCGGCCCTCTCCCGCACGCGGGAGACGGCGTGCTGGTCAGAGTCCCGAGTCCTGGAAGAGCACCGCGCGCATGCCTTCGAGCGCGGCGATGATCGCCTGCGTGCGGACGGCCGCGCGGTCGCCGGTGAAATGGCGGGTGGCGGTCTGGGCCCAGGGGGTGGACATGCCCGGCCGCCGCAGCGCCCAGGCAAAGCACACCGTGCCTACCGGCTTTTGCGGCGTGCCACCGTCGGGCCCGGCGACGCCGGTGACCGCCACGGTCACCTGCGCGGCACTGTGCTGCAGTGCCCCGAGCGCCATCGCCCGGGCCACGGGCTCGCTGACGGCGCCGAAGTCGCGCAGCGTGGCGCCGGATACGCCGAGCATCGCCTGCTTGGCGTCGTTCGAGTACACGATCATGCCGCGGTCGAACCAGGCGCTCGATCCGGGTATCTGGGTAAGGGCGTAGCCGATGCCGCCGCCGGTGCAGGACTCGGCGGTCGCGGCGACGAGGCCCTGGGCCGCAAGCAGCCTGCCGACCTCGCGCGACAGCACCTGCAGGCGGGAGACCGGGTCGTCCATGCCGGCCTCAGCCGCCCAGGCGCACCAGCACGGCAATGACCAGCAGCGTGTAGAACGCCGCGACGAGGTCGTCGGCCATCACGCCCAGCGCGTTCTTCCAGGTGCGGTCGATCTGCCGGATGGGCGGCGGCTTGACGATGTCGAAGTAGCGAAACAGCACGAACGCGATCAGTTGCCAGACGAAGCGGTGCGGCCCGACGGGCAACAGGACCAGCACCAGCCAGAAGGCCACGATTTCATCGACGACGATGGTTCCCGGGTCGGCCTGTCCGAGCATCGCGCTGGTGCGCCCGGTAGCCCAGATGCCGACGATGAGCGCCACGGCCACGATCAGCAGCGCCGTCGCCGGGTCGTGCGCGCCTTCCGGCGCCATCACCACGAACAGCAGCCAGGCCAGGCCGGTGCCCCAGGTACCCGGCGCGGGGCGCAGCAGCCCGCTGCCCAGGCCCAGCGCCAGCCAGTGGGCCGGGTGGGCGATCAGGAAACGCAGGTCGGCGCGCGCCGGCGCCGGCACCGGCGCCGCCGGGTCCTCGGGCTCAGGCGGCATGCGGACCCTCCGGCGAGAGAAAGTGGTCGAAGGACTGCAGGCCCACCGGCATGACCGCGCCCGCGCCATCGACGCCATTGCGGACCTCGATGCCCGCGCGGGCGCCGAGGCGCCCGATGCGAGTCACCGGCATGCCCCGGGCGGCAAGCCCGCCGATATGCGCACGCTCGGCGGGCGGCGCCGTGAAGAGCAGTTCGTAGTCGTCGCCGCCAGCCAGCACGCACTGCTGCTGCACCGCCGGCGCAAAAAGGTCGAAGACCGCGGCGCGCGGCAGGCGCGGCCAGTCGATCTGCGCCCCCAGGGGTTTCGCACCGCCCGAGCGCTCCAGGATGTGCGCCAGGTCCCCGAGCATGCCGTCGGACACGTCGATCATCGCGCTGGCATGGCCCCGCAGCGCCAGGCCCAGGGCGACGCGCGGCTCGGGCCGGTCCATGCGCCGCAGGCAGTCGTCGAGGTGCGCCGACGGGATGGCCAGATCGCCGCGCCGGTGCGACAGCGCCAGCATCGCCGCGCCAAGCTGGCCCGATACCCACAGGTCGTCGCCCGGACGCGCGCCGGAGCGGCCGCGATAGCGTTCGCGATCGACCTCGCCGATGGCGGTGATGGCGATCGTTATGGGCCCCGCACCCGCGGCCAGGCGCGGCGCGCGCGTCGTGTCGCCGCCGACCAGGCTGCAACCATGGGCCTGCGCCAGGGCAAACAAGCCGCGGGAAAATCCGGCCAGCCAGTGCTCGTCGGCCTGCGGCAGGGCCAGGTCGAGCAGGAAGCAGCGCGGCCGCGCACCGGCGGCCGCGAGGTCCGACAGATTCACCGCCAGCGCCTTGTGGCCGAGCGCCTCGGGGTCGGCACCGGGCAGGAAGTGCGTGCCCTCGAGCAGCATGTCGGAGGTCATGGCCAGCGTCTGGGCGCCGACGTCGATCAGCGCGCAGTCGTCGCCGATGCCCTGGCGTTCGGGGGTGGGGCGGGAGAAGTAGCGGGCGATCAGGTCGAATTCGCCGATGGGGGGGCTGGGGGCGCCCTCGCCCGCGCGCGGGAGAGGGGGATATGCGGGCGGGTCCAGTGCCGGCATGGCTGCTCACGTTCCGCGGGTGGCGGTGATTTCCTCGCTGCGCAGGCGCGCGGCGAGCTTGTCGAGCACGCCGTTGACGTAGCGGAATCCGTCCGTGCCGCCGAAGCTCTTGGCCAGTTCGATGGCCTCGTTGATGGCCACGCGGTACGGTATTTCGGGGCGGCACTTCAGTTCGTAGGCGCCCAGCAGCAGGACCGCGTGCTCCACCGGACTGAGCGCGGCCACGGGCCGGTCGATGAGCGGGGCGATGTCGGTGCGCAGGCCGGATGCCGCCGCGACCGTGCCGGCGAGCAGTTCGCGGAAGAACGCGACATCAACCTTGGCGAGCTGCTCCTCGGTGAGCAGCTGCGTGCCGATCGCGGCGGCGTCGCCGCCGGCCAGCAGCCAGCCGTACAGGCCCTGCAGCGCCAGGGCGCGCGCGTGATAGCGCGGGCTGCGTTCGGCGCTGCGGCCGCGGCGCGGCGGCGCCGCCGGCGCGCCGGCCGCCAGCGCGGTGTCACTGGGCGTCTTCGCTGCCATCTTCTTCCAGCGACCAGAGCAGATTGGCCATCTCGACCGCGACGCGGGCCGCATCGGCGCCCTTCGCGTCCACGCGGGCGCGCGCCTGGGCGTCGTCATCGGTGGTCAGGATGCCGTTGACCACCGGCACGTGGTGATCGAGCGCCACGCGCGCCAGGCCCGCCGCCGACTGCCCGGCGACGATCTCGAAATGATAGGTCTCGCCGCGGATCACGCAGCCCAGGCCGATCAGCGCGTCGAAGTCGGCGGTCGCGGCCAGCGTCGCCAGCGCCAGCGGTACCTCGAGGGCGCCCGGGACGGTGAGCACCGTGACGTCGTCCTCGTCGACGCCCAGGTTGGCCAGTTCGCGCAGGCAGGCCGCCAGCAGGGCCTCGCCGGCCCAGGCGTTGAAGCGCGCCTGGACGATGCCGATGCGCAGCTCCGCGCCGTCGAGGTCGGGAACGATGGTGTCGATTGCCATGGTGGTCAGCTTTCCAGATATCCGGTGGTGACCAGCCCGAAGCCTGCCATCGAGGGCATCTTGCGGGGTTTGGCCAGGAGTTTCATGCGCACGACGCCCAGGTCCCGAAGGATCTGCGCGCCGACGCCGTAGGTACGCAACTGGTGGCGCTCGCCGCCGCGGTCGGTGGCCTCGGGCGCCGCTGCCGGCAGCAGGCTCTGCAGCAGGTGCCCGGGAGAATCGCCGCAGTTGAGCATCACCAGCACGCCGCAGTCGGCGGCCGCCAGCGTCGTCAGCGCCTTGCCCAGCGGCCAGGAGTGGCCCTCGTGGTCGAGTTCGAGCAGGTCGAGCACCGACAGCGGTTCGTGGACGCGCACCAGGGCCTCGCGCCGGGCATCCGGTGCGCCCTTGACGAGGGCGATATGCAGCGAACCGCTGGGCTTGTCGCGATAGGCGACCATGTCGAAGGTGCCGGCAAAGGTGCGGATGCGCCGCTGCGTGAGGCGCTCGATCAGCGATTCGTGGGCCGCGCGGTACTGGATCAGGTCGGCAATCGTGCCCAGCTTGAGCTGATGCTGGCGGGCAAACCGGACCAGGTCGGGCAGGCGCGCCATGCTGCCGTCCTCGTTCATGATCTCGCACAGCACGGCGGCCGGCGTCAGGCCGGCCAGGCGCGCGAGGTCGCAGCAGGCCTCGGTATGGCCGGCGCGCACCAGCACGCCGCCGGGCTGCGACACCAGCGGAAAGACGTGCCCCGGCTGCACGATGTCGCTGGCAACGGCATCGGGACGCGAGGCCACGCGGATCGTGTGGGCGCGGTCGGCAGCCGAGATTCCGGTCGTCACGCCCTCGGCGGCCTCGATGGCCACGGTGAAGTTGGTGCCGTGCACGCTGCGGTTGCTCTGCGCCATCGGCCCCAGGTGCAGGCGCTGCGCGTGCTCCGCGGTGATCGGCATGCAGACCAGGCCCCGGCCGTAGCGGGCGAGGAAATTGATCTTCTCGGGCGTGACGAAATCGGCGGCGAACAGCAGGTCGCCTTCGTTTTCGCGATCCTCGTCGTCGATGAGCACGACGATGCGCCCATTGCGGATCTCGTCGACCAGTTCGGTGGTCGGCGCAATGGCGGCAGCGTCGCCGGGCGCGGCGTCGCCGGCGTTCGGTACGGCGGTCAACATTGCAGTGCCTTCCAGGGAGGATCGGGGAGCGGGCCTTCAGGGCACCGGGTGGCGGGGGCGGAGCACCCGCCACCGTCATTCTAGTATGCCGGCGGCTTTTCCGCGGAAGCCTCGAGCATGCGCCCCACGTAGCGCGCGATGAGGTCGACCTCGAGGTTCACGCGGTCGCCGGCACGCCGCTCGCGCAGCGTGGTGGCGGCGATCGTGTGCGCAATGAGGTTGATCGCGAAATCGCAGGCCACCAGCGGCGGCGCGCCGTCGGCGACGCGATTGACCGTCAGGCTGACGCCGTCCACCGTGACCGACCCCTTGACCGCCAGGAAGCGCGCCAGCGCCGCCGGCGCGCGCACCACGAGCTCGACGGATTCGCCCACCGGATCCATGCGCAGCACCTGGCCGACGCCGTCGACATGGCCGCTTACCAGGTGACCGCCGAGCTTGTCGCCGAGCGCCAGCGAGGTCTCCAGGTTGACCGACCGGCAGCGGTCAAGGCCACATGTCCTGGACAGGGTTTCGTGCGAGACATCCGCGCCGAAGCGCCAGCCGTCGACTGCGGTGGCCGTCAGGCAGACGCCGCCGACCGCGATGCTGTCGCCCACGGCGATGGGACGCGGCGCCAGCGCGGCCGCGTCGATGTCGATGTGCACGCCGGTCTCGAGCGCGCGAACGGCAACGATATTTCCGGTTGCCTGGACCAGGCCGGTGAACATGATCAGGAAAACCTCGCGAGGATGCGCAGGTCCGGACCGATGCTGGCGGTCTCCCGGATCTGCAGGTGACGGGCCGCCGCCAGCTGGTCCAGCGCCGGCAGATCGACGAGCGAACGGCCGGGTCCGAGCAGCACCGGTGCCAGGTACAGCAGCAGTTCGTCGGCCAGGCCGGCGCGCACCAGCGCGCCGCTGAGCGTGGCACCAGCCTCCACGTGCAGCTCATTGATGCCGCGCCGGCCCAGCTCGGCCAGCAGCGCCGGCAGGTCGACCCGGCCCTCGGGCCCCGGTATCTGCACGACCTGGGCATTGCGGCGGAGCACGCGGGCCGTGGCCGCCGCGTCGGCGTTCGCCACCGCGACCAGCACCGGATTGCCATCGAACAGGCGGGCGTCGTCGGCGATCGCCAGCTGGCTGTCGGCGACGACCTTCAGCGGCTGGCGCGAGGTCTCGACGCCGCGCACCGTGAGCAACGGGTTGTCGGCCCGCACGGTGCCGCTGCCGGTGAGCACCGCGCAGGCGCGGGCACGCCAGGCATGCACGTCGGCGCGCGCGGCCTCGCTCGTGATCCATTGCGAGGCGCCGTTGGGCAGCGCCGTGCGGCCGTCCAGGCTGGCGGCGATCTTCACGCGCACCCAGGGGCGGCCGCGATTCATCCGCGAGAAGAAGCCGATATTGGCCTCGATGGCTTCCTGGCGCAGCAGGCCGCAGCGCACATCGATGCCGGCATTGCGCAGCATCTCCATGCCGCGGCCCGCGACCAGCGGGTTGGGGTCCTCGACCGCGGCCACCACGCGGCCGACGCGCGCCTCGATCAGCGCCGTGGCGCACGGCGGCGTGCGGCCGAAATGCGAGCACGGCTCCAGCGTGACGTACACGGTGGCGCCGTGCAAGTCCTGGCCGCGCCGGCGCGCATCGTGCAGCGCTTCGATCTCGGCGTGATTGCCCCCGGGACGCTGCGTGTAGCCCTCGCCCAGGATGTCGTTGTCGCGCACGATGACGCAGCCCACGCGCGGGTTGGGGGTGGCATGCAGCAGGGCGCGGCTGCCCAGCTGCAGGGCGTGCTCCATGAAGCGCGGATCGGATTCGGAATACATCTTGCCGCGATTTTACGCGGTGCCAGGACAGCCCCTCTCCCGGAGGGAGAGGGGGAACCGCTTTGCTCGCCCGCGCCAGGCGCAGCCGGGACGTGCCCTCAGCGAACGGTCAGGCGCCGGCCGGCGACATGGGCCCGCTTGGGCAGCGTCAGGTGCAGGACGCCGTTCTCGAAATTCGCGTCGGCGTTCTCGTCGGTCACCTCCACCGGCAGCTCGAGACTGCGGGCATAGCTGGTGGCGTAGCGCTCGGAATGCAGCACCTTGTCGGTGTCGCGCGTTTCGGTGGCCGACTTGGTCTCGGCGGCGATCGCCACGCGGCTGCCCTCGACGGTGACGCGGATGTCGTCCTTGCGCACGCCGGGCAGATCGACGGAAATGGCGTACTTGTCGCCCTTGTCGATCACGTCGGTGCGCGCCAGGATCGGCGCCGGGCCGCCGTTGCTGCGCGCGCCGACCGGCCAGCCGCCGCGGTTCAGGTAGTCACCGAAAAACTCGTCGAACAGCGAGCCAAGGGGCTCGCGGCGAATGATGGCGTTCATGACGATTCTCCTCAGCACAATAGGATCAGGGAAGCCCCCTTCTTCGCCCGGCGCCGGTGGCGCCGTGCTTCGAAGGGCGGGTGAACCCTATCTGGGGGGAGGTGCGCGGGTTTCAAGGGGGGGTGCGCCGCCGCGCGGGCGGACAAGCCTCACCCCCGGCCCCTCTGCCGCACTGCTCAAGCGGTGCTGCGGCGGCGGCGCGGCGGCCGCACTTCCCTGACGACCTCGGCGAACTCGTCGATATCCTCGAAACTACGGTAGACCGAGGCGAAGCGGATGTACGCCACCTTGTCCAGCCGCTTGAGCTCGCGCATCACGAGCTCGCCGAGCTTCTCGCTCTTGATCTCGCGCTGCGCCGCCGTGAGCAGGCGATCCTCGATGCGGCCGATGGCGTCCTCGACCGATTCGCGCGGGACCGGGCGCTTGCGCAGCGCCAGCAACATCGAGGCGCGCAGCTTGTTGCGATCGTATTCGGCGCGGCTGCCGCCGCGCTTGATCAGCGTCGGCAGCGCCAGTTCGACGCGCTCGTAGGTGGTGAAGCGCTTGTCGCAGCCCAGGCAGCGGCGGCGCCGGCGGATCGTCGCGCCCTCGTCGGAGGCGCGCGAGTCGATCACCTGCGTGTCGGCATGGGCGCAGAAGGGGCATTTCATGGAACCCTCGCCCCGGCCCTCTTCTAGCCGTAGACCGGAAAGCGCCCGGTCAGCGCGGCGACCTTGCCGCGCACGGTCTCGACCACCGCCGGATCGTCGGGGTGATCGACCAGGTCGGCGATCAGGTGCGCCGTGGCCACGGCCTCGTCGGCGCCGAAGCCGCGCGTGGTCATGGCCGGCGAGCCGATGCGGATGCCGCTGGTGACCATGGGCTTTTCCGGGTCGTTCGGAATGGCGTTCTTGTTCACGGTGATGTGCGCCTGGCCCAGCAGCGCTTCGGCCTGCCTGCCGGTGATGCCCTTGGAGCGCAGGTCCACCAGCGCCAGGTGGCTCTCGGTACGCCCCGAGACGATGCGCAGGCCGCGCTGTGTCAGCGTGCTGGCCATGGCGGACGCATTACGCAGCACCTGCTCCTGGTAGGTGCGGAAGCCGGGCTCGAGCGCCTCGCGAAAGGCAGTGGCCTTGGCGGCGATGACGTGCATCAGCGGGCCGCCCTGCATTCCCGGGAAGACCGCCGAGTTGATGGCCTTTTCGTAGGCCTCCGACATCAGGATGAAGCCGCCGCGCGGTCCGCGCAGGCTCTTGTGCGTGGTCGAGGTGACGATGTCGGCATGCGGCACCGGATTCGGATAGACGCCGGCGGCGATCAGGCCGGAGTAGTGCGCCATGTCGACCATGAACACGGCGCCGACGTCACGGGCGATGCGGGAAAACCGGGCGAAGTCGATGGCCAGCGAATAGGCCGATGCGCCGGCCAGGATCAGCCGGGGCTTGTGCTGGTGGGCCAGGCGCTCGGCCTCGTCGTAGTCGATCTCCTCGCGCGCGTTCAGCCCGTAGCTGACCACGTTGAACCACTTGCCGCTCATGTTCACCGGCGAACCATGCGTCAGGTGTCCGCCCATCGCCAGCGACATGCCCAGTATGGTGTCACCGGGTTTGAGCACCGCCAGGAAGGCGGCCTGGTTGGCCTGCGAGCCGGAATTGGGCTGGACGTTGGCGGCAACCGCGCCATACAGCTTCTTCACGCGCTCGAGCGCCAGCGTCTCGGCGATGTCGACGAACTCGCAGCCGCCGTAATAGCGCTTGCCCGGGTAGCCCTCGGCATATTTGTTGGTCAACTGCGAACCCTGGGCCTGCATGACCGCGAAGCTGGTGTAGTTTTCCGAGGCGATCAGCTCGATGTGCTCCTCCTGACGGCGGTTCTCGCGGGTGATCGCGGACCAGAGCTCGGGATCGGTGCGCTCCAGGGTCAGGGAACGGTCAAACATGGTCAATACCTCGCAGGCGGACGGGACGGGGACGATGGCGGCAATGGCCGGCTGCCGGTGCAGCGCGGGCAGCCGGAATCCGGGGGATTATGCCAGCGCACCGGACGGGACCGCGCGCTCGCGTCCGCTCAACCCAGGTCGTCGGCCGGGTCGTCCAGGTGGCTGCGCTCGGCCCAGCCCAGTACCTCGAAGGCCGGGCCCGGCGCCTGCGCGCGCACGCGATTGATGCTGGCATTGGGCAGCAGGTGCGAGCGGGGCGTCTCCCAGGCGATGCCCATCGCCGTGCGGTAGATGATGTCGAGCACGCCGCCGTGGGTCACCACCGCGACCGTCTCGCCGGCATGGCGCTGGACGATCTCGTCCAGGCACTGCAGGACGCGGCGGCGCGCGTCGAGGAACGATTCGCCGCCGCCCGGCAGCGCATGCGCCGGATCGCGCTGGCGCCAGATCGCGTATTCGTTGGGCCAGCGGGCCTCGGCCTCGGCGTAGGTGTGGCCCTCGAAGATGCCGAAGCCGCGCTCCTTGAGCCGCGCGTCGATGCGCACGCTGCCGCCGCGCTGCTGCGCCAGCGGCTCGGCCGTCTGGACCGCACGCGCCAGGTCGCTCGAGTAGACCGCCGCGATGGCGTGCCCGGCCAGGTGGCGCGCCAGCACGGCCGCCTGCCGCAGGCCGCGTGCCGACAGCGCGATATCGCGAAAGCCCTGGATGCGCGCCGCGGTGTTCCATTCGGTTTCGCCGTGGCGGATCAGCAGCAGCATCGCGGCGGGCGCGAGCTCTGCCGTCGCGCCCGCCAGCGGGAGCGGGAGCGCCTGGCGATCGTCGGCCGTCATCTCAATTCAATGCCGTGGCCAGCGTGACGCGGGCCCAGCGGCGCTTGCCGACCTGGACGACGTAGCTGCCGGGGCCGAATTTCTGCTGGCGGTCCTCGACGCGCTGGCCGTCGACCTTGACGGCACCCTGCTCGATGCTGCGCTGCGCCTCGCTGGCCGAGGCCGCCAGCCCGGCCTGCTTGAGCAGGGCGCTGATCGCCAGCGGTGCCGTGATCACCAGCGGCACGTCGGGGATGTCGTCGGGCACGGCGCCGCCGCGGAAGCGCGCCTCGAAGTCCTCCAGCGCGTGGCGGGCAGCCGCTGCCGAGTGGAAGCGGGTGACGATCTCCTGGGCCAGCGCGACCTTGGCGTCGCGCGGATTGCGGCCGTCGTCGGTTTGGCGGCGCAGCGCGGCGATCTCGGCCAGCGAGCGGAACGACAGCAGCTCGTAGTAGCGCCACATCAGCTCGTCGGAAATGGACATCAGCTTGCCGAACATCTCGACCGGCGATTCGCTGATGCCGACGTAGTTGCCCTTGGACTTGGACATCTTCTCGACCCCGTCGAGGCCTTCGAGCAGGGGCATGGTCAGCACGCACTGCGGCTCCTGGCCGTAGTGCTTCTGCAGTTCGCGCCCGACCAGCAGGTTGAATTTCTGGTCCGTGCCGCCCAGCTCGAGGTCGGCGCGCAGCGCCACCGAGTCGTACCCCTGCATCAGCGGATAGAGCAGCTCGTGCATGGCGATCGGCTGGCCGGCCGCATAGCGCCGGCTGAAGTCGTCGCGCTCGAGCAGCCGTGCCAGCGTATAGCTCGAGGCCAGGCGGATCATGCCGTCGGCGCCCAGCGGCTGGCTCCACTCGGCGTTGTAGCGCACCTCGGTGCGCTCGCGGTCGAGCACCAGCGCCGCCTGCTCGAAATAGGTCGCCGCGTTGGCGCGGATCTGTTCGGCCGACAGCGGCGGGCGCGTGACGTTGCGGCCGGACGGGTCGCCGATCATCGAGGTGAAGTCGCCGATCAGGAAGATGACGGTGTGCCCCAGGTCCTGCAGCTGGCGCAGCTTGTTGAGCACCACCGTATGGCCGAGGTGGATGTCGGGCGCGGTGGGATCGAGGCCGAGCTTGCAGCGCAACGGCGTTCCCGTGCCCATCGAGCGCGCGAGCTTGGCGATGAATTCGCTCTCGACGAGCAGTTCCTGCGCGCCGCGGCGCACGATGTCGAGGGCCTGTTGCACGGCGGCGGGATCGGGCTGGGTGGTGGAAGTGGACACGGCGTGCTACGTTGTCGAAGAATGCGCTTGCCGGGGTGGCAGATGAACGACGATAGTAATGCAAACCTGTATATCGGCATCATGTCGGGCACGAGCCTGGACGGCATCGACGCCGTGCTGGCGGACTTCGCGGGCCATGCGGTGCGCCTGGTCGGCCACGAGCGGCGCGATTTCGCCCCGGAACTGCGCGAGAGCCTGGCCGCGCTGCAGAGCCCCGGTGCCAACGAGCTGCACCGCGCGGCCGTGGCCGCGCAGCACCTGGCACACGCCTACGCGCTGGCCATCGGCGACCTGCTGCATCACGCCGGGGTCGAGGCCGGCGCGGTACGCGCGGCCGGCATCCACGGGCAGACCGTGCGGCACCAGCCGGACGCGGGTTATACGATCCAGCTCAATGCTCCGGCGACGGTGGCCGAGCTCACCGGCATCGACGTCATCGCCGACTTCCGCAGCCGCGACGTGGCCGCCGGCGGCCAGGGCGCCCCGCTGGTGCCGGCCTTTCATGCGGGCGTGTTCCGCGGCACGGCGGCGCGCGCGGTCGTCAATATCGGCGGCATCGCCAACATCACCGGCCTGGCCGCCGCCGGCAGCGCGGCGCCGGTCATCGGCTTCGATTGCGGGCCGGGCAACGTGCTGCTCGACGGCTGGATGCAGCGCCACCAGGGGCAGGCCTACGACCGCGACGGCGGCTGGGCCGCCAGCGGCCACTCGCATGCCGGACTGCTGCAGGCGCTGCTGGCCGAGCCCTATTTTCGCGCGGCGCCGCCCAAGAGCACCGGGCGCGACCTGTTCAACGCCGCATGGCTCGACCGCGTGCTGCAGGGCGTCGATCCGGGCGGACGCCTCCCGCGCCAGGACGTGCAGGCGACACTGACGCGGCTCACCGCCAGCGGCATCGCCCAGGCGCAGCAGCGCTGGTTCGCGCCCGCGCGGGACATCGTGGTCTGCGGCGGCGGCGCCTACAACCGGACCCTGATGCGCATGCTCGACGAGGAATGCGCCCCGCTGCCCGTGCGCAGCGCGGCGGAACTGGGGATCGCGCCCGAGCACGTCGAGGCGCTGGCCTTTGCCTGGCTGGCCCGCGAGCACGTGCAAGGACGATGCGGCAACCTGCCGGCGGTCACGGGGGCGCGGGAGGAACGGGTGCTGGGGGCGCGGTATCCGCGGTAGTAGTTGCCGGGGGGCTTACGCCCTCTCCCCGGCGCTCGTCCGCCCTCAGGCGGAAAACGACGAACCGCAGCCGCAGGTGGTCGTGGCGTTGGGGTTCTTGATGACGAACTGCGCGCCCTCGAGGTCTTCCTTGTAGTCGATCTCGGCGCCCACCAGGTACTGGTAGCTCATCGAGTCGATCAGCAGGGTGACGCCGTTGCGCTCCATCGTCGTGTCGTCTTCGTTGACGACTTCATCGAAGGTGAAGCCGTACTGGAAGCCCGAGCAGCCACCGCCCTGCACGAACACCCGCAGCTTGAGCGACGCGTTGCCTTCCTCGTCGATCAGCTGGCGCACCTTGGCGGCCGCCGAGTCGGAAAATACGAGGGGCTGGGGAATTTCAACGGCTGCATTCATGAGGACACTCCTGGAAACCGGCTTGCGCTATCCATTATAGGACCACCCGTACGATGGCGATCACATCGGCAAATTCAACCATGCCGTCAGCAGGGTTTGAAGCGCCGGTCGCGGCGGCGCGGGCGCTCAGCCGTTGGCGTCGTCGGATCCGGCCACGTCGCCATTGGCCGCCAGCTTCAGGCCGGCCTTGGTATCGGTGCGCTGGTCGATGCGGGTTTCGGTCTTGCCGTCGGGCGACAGGTGCACCATCATGCCTTCGACGATCGCGCCGTGGTGCATCTCCAGCGCGCGGTAGCGCACGTCGCCCGTGATGCGGGCCTTGGGCTGCAGTTCGATCAGCTGGGCAGCGCAGACGGGGCCATCGATGCGCCCGGCCACGACCAGATGCGCCGCGCGCACCTCGCCCTCGATGCGGCCGCTTTCGCTCACGACCAGCATGCCGCCTTTTTCGCCGTCGACGCAGCGCACCGCACCCTTGACGACGCCGTCGATGCGCAGCCCGCCGGAAAACTCCAGATTGCCGGTGATGGTGGTCGTCGCGCCCACCAGGCTGGCAATTTCATGCTGCTTGACCGTTCGCTTGCTGAACATCGTCGCTCTCCTTCGCCGGCCAATGCGGTTCCGGAAACCCGGAACCGCTGGCGAACGTCCGAACTAAAGATTGAAGGTCTGCTGCAACTGCGTTTCGCCGCCCGCCAGTATGCGAACCTGCACCGAGCGCGCCACCGCGCCGGCCGGGAGGCTGAAGCCGCCCTCAACGCGCTGATAGTGCCGGAACGACAGCCGCAGGTTCTGCCCGGCATCGGCCTCGGCGTTGGGATCCGGCACCTGCAGGGTGAAGCCACGCCCGTTCTGGACGAAGTTCACGCGCAGCTGCACGGAACCCAGGAAATCGCGGTCGGGCTTGCCGCTTTGCTGTACCAGCAGCCGGTAGTGCATTTGTGAAGTTTCCGGATCCGGCTGGACCCGGAAGCTGCGAATAACGACCCCTTTGTCGCTCTTGCCGGCCGGCAGCAGGCTCTCGAAGAACGACAGGTCGCCCTGCAGCCGGGTCTGCTCGGCCTCCATCGCATTGACGTGCTGCATCAGCTGGTCCTGGGCCTCCTTCTGCACCTTGAGCTCGCTCTCCAGCGCCGTGGCCTGGGCCGCATTGCGGTCGCGCTCCGCGCCGACCTCGCGCAGCTGCAAGTTGAGCTGGTCGACCTGGGCAAGCAGTTCGCGGCGCCCCGGGCCGCCGATATTGCGGCCGAACTCGTAGATGGCGACGCCGGCGGCAGTGGCGACCACCATGAGCAGGAATCCCAGCACGATGCGCACCGGCCAGGGCATGCGCGAGCGCACCGTCACCTGGGGGGCGCTGAGCGAGTGCTTGCGGAGGAACAGCTTCCACTTCATGGGGCGGTCGGCAGGCGCCTAGGGCACGACCGCCACGAGCTGCAGGCCATCGGTCTGCGGCCGGCCGAACATCAGGTTCATGCATTGCACCGCCTGGCCGGCGGCGCCCTTGACAAGGTTGTCCTCCACCACCAGGACCGTCAGCAGGTCGGCAGCCGGGCGGTGCAGCGCGATGCGCGCGACGTTGGTGCCGCGCACCGAACGCGTCTGCGGGGCGCTGCCCGCGGGCATGACGTCGACGAACGGCTGGCCGGCATAGCGGCGCTCGAACAGTGCCTGCAGGTCGAGCGCCGCCGCGCTGCGCAGGCGCACGTACAGCGTGCTGAAGATGCCGCGGATCATCGGCACCA
>JBBISD010000051.1:0-20313 GCA_037441485.1 Burkholderiales bacterium | reverse complement strand
GCGCCGACGGCAGCCAGGGCGAAGACCCGGGCGAAGCGGCTGGGGCGCGCGGCCGTGCCCGGGACGGTTGCAAAGCGAGCCTGGGCGGCGACGGTGGAGGCATTCATGGCGTTTCCTTTCATGGTCAAGAGGACTTTGCCGTTCGGCCGCACGTTGGCGGGCCGGCGCTGCTGACGCGCCGCAGCGGGCATGCTGCAGCGACGCAATCATCTTTCCACCGGCAGCCGTAAACCGCCGTTAGGTGAACGTAAAGCATTGAAAAATAATCGTTAATTGCGGTATTGCGGACAATCCTAGCGGACGATCACGCGTGCCGCAATGCAGAAAAAAAGCGGACTCGGGACGGATGCGCCCGGCCGCCTTTACCAGGATTTACCGCCGGCCAGCAGCGCTTAACGGGCCTGCCGCGGACAATGGCCACCTTGCCGCCGCCGGCGGCGCCGACCCGTCACCCTTGGATATGATTCGCGCCATCGCCCCGTCCCCATCGACCGGCCCAGGCGCCGCCGCACCCTGGTCCGCCGGGCCCGGCGCACTGGTCATCTGGCCGGAGCGGCGCCTGGCCGAGTGGCAGGGCAAGGCCGTCGACCTGACGAGCACGGAGTTCAACCTGCTGGAGACGCTGGCGCGCCGGCGGCGGCGATGCGTCGGGTGGAGCGCTAGCAATGGGTCGCGTTTTCTGGAAACTCTGCGCGCTGATCAGCCTGGTGCAGTTCATCTCGATCATCGCGGTCGGCGCCTGCTTCCTCCTGCGCGACGGCGACCGCGGCGCGCAAGGGCACGAGCCATCGCCGCCGCCCCGCGCGACCGGTATTGATTGCGCGGCGCCGCCGCCCACGGCCGGCACGGATGCCGTCGGCAGCCCCGCGCCGACCGGCTGATCGGCGAGCTGCTCGCGCTGGCGCGGCTGCAGGCCGGGTTCACCGGGCGCCTCGACGAGGCGATCGACCTGCAGGAGCTGCTGACGGTGATCCTCGACGACGCGCGCGTCGGGGCGCGCGCCCGGGACCGCCAGGTGGAGGCGCCGGAAATGGTCGCGGCCAGCGTGCGCGGCAATGCCGAGGCACCGGGCCGGGCGTCGCCCCCGACGACCTGGCGGCGATCTTCGAGCCGTTCTTCCGCGGCAGCAACGGCAGCGGGGCCGATGGCCACGGCCTGGGACTGGCGATCGCCAAGCGCGTCATCGAGGCGCATGGCGGCACGATCACCGCAACCAATAACGCCGGCGGCGGCCTGGGCGTGGACATTTGCCTGCCATTGCTCGCGGCAAGCTGAGCCGCGCCGCCGCGCTCGGCCGCCTGGTGCATGATGCGGCCTTCTCCACGACCGTCAGGGCCACGCCATGCGTCTTCGCGCAATGCCGCCGCCGGCCGCGGCCGCCGTGCGCGCCGCCGCCGCCGCGCTGACGCTGGCCGGCGCGCTGGCGCTGCTTGCGTCGGCCGGCGCGACGGACCCGGTGCTGCGCATCGGCTCCAAGCGCTTCACCGAATCGACCATATTGGGGGAGATACTGGCCCAGGCGGCCGCCCCCTACGCCGCGGTGGAACACGTGCCGGGCATGGGCAACACGGCAATCCTGTTCGGTGCGCTGCGCAGCGGCGCGATCGACGCCTATCCGGAATACCTGGGCACCGTCGAGCTGGACATCCTCCATCACGCCCACGCCGGCGCGACGCTCGAGCAGGTCGATGCGGAACTGGCGCCGCTGGGGCTGGGCGTGGGCATTGCGCTGGGGTTCGAGAACCGCTACGCGCTGGGGGTGCGGCGCGCGATGGCGCAGGACCTGGCGCTGCGCCGCATCAGCGACCTGGCAGCACACCCGCAATTGCGCGCCGGCCTGTCGCACGAGTTTCTGGGCCGGGCGGACGGCTGGACCGGCCTGTCCCAGCGCTACGGCCTGCGCAACCGCGCCGTCGGCCTGGACCACGGCCTCGCGTTCGAGGCGCTGGCGCAGCAGCAGGTCGACGTCATCGACGTCTACACGACCGACGCGAAGATAGTGCGCTTTGACATCGCGGTGCTGGACGACGATCGCGGCTACTTTCCCCGTTATGACGCCGTCGTGCTCTACCGCCGCTCGGTGGCGGAGCGCTTCGCGCCGGCCTGGCAGGCGCTGCAGCGCCTGGCCGGCCGCATCGGTCCGGCGCAGATGATCGCACTCAACGGGCGGGCAGAACTCGACCACCTGCCGGCCGCGGCCGTCGCCCGCGCGTTTCTTGCGACTACCGCCGCGCCGACCCCGCCCGCCGCGGCGCCGCGCTTCGCCGACCGGCTCTTCGGGGCGGACTTCTGGCGCCTCGGCGGACAGCACCTGGGGCTCGTAGCGCTGTCGGTGGCCGCCGCCGCGGCGCTGGGCATTCCGCTGGGCGTGCTGGCGGTACGGGCGCGGCGCAGCGGTGCCGTCGTCCTGGCCGTGGTCAGCGCGCTGCAGACCATTCCGGCGCTGGCCCTGCTGGCGGCGCTGATTCCGGTGCTCGGCACCATCGGCACCGCCCCCGCGCTGGTTGCGCTGTTCATCTTCGCGCTGCTGCCCATCGTGCGCAATACGGTCGCCGGCCTGCAGGCGGTGCCGGCAGCGCTGCGCGAGGCCGCCGGCGCGCTCGGTGCGCGCGCACTGGCGGTGTTCTGGCTGGTCGACCTGCCGCTGGCCGCGCCGTTCATCGTCGCTGGCATTCGAACCGCGGCGGTGATCAGCGTCGGCACCGCGACCATCGGCGCCTTCGTCGGCGCCGGCGGCTTTGGCGAGCGCATCGCCATCGGCCTGGCGCTCAACGATGGCGCCATGCTGCTGGCCGGCGCGCTGCCGGCGGCGGCGCTGGCGCTGGGCCTCGATGCGGGGCTGGGGGTGCTGGAGCGGCGGGTGCGGGCGAACGGCGCCGGCGGCTAGCGAAGAGATTTGCCGGCCGTGCGATCGTCCCGCGGCCGGCCTTTCAGCGGGTCAGCGCGCGGCGCGCGGCATTGCTGATCTGGTCGACCGCGACGACCAGCACGATCATCGCCAGCACGACCGACGCCGTGCGTCCCATCTGGAACAGCCCGAGGTGCAGCACCAGCATCTGCCCGAGGCCGCCGGCGCCGACCACGCCCAGGACCGTGGCCGCACGGATATTGTTCTCCCAGCGGTAGAGCACATACGAGAGCAGTTGCGGCGCCACCTGGGGCAGGGTCGCGTACAGCAGCACCCGGGGCTCGTCCACGCCCTGCGCACGCAGCGCCTGCGCCGGCCCCTGCGGGGCGTTTTCCAGCGCCTCGGCGAACAGCCGGCCGAGCACGCCGGTGGTGTGCACGGCCAGCGCCAGCGTCCCCGACATTGGACCGAGACCGGCGGCCACCAGCAGCAGCGAAGCCCAGACCAGTTCCGGAATCGCCCGCAGCACGTTGAGCAGCAGCCGCGCCGGCAGGCGCAGCAGCGGCCAGACGGCAAAGCCGGCCAGGCCGCGCGCCGCGGGCACGCACAGCAGGGCGCCGCCGATCGCGGCCAGCAGCGTGCCGAGCGCCGACATCGCCAGCGTCTCGGCGGCGGCACCCGCGAGCCGGCGCAGGAACGCCGCACCGTGTTCGGGCGGGACGAACTCCGCGAGGAAGCGACCCATCGCCGCCAGGCCGTCCCGGGAACCGAGTGCCCGCCACTGCAGGTCCAGCGACAGGAAGCTGGCGACGACCAGGGCGGCCGTGCCGACGAGGACGATGGCCAGGCGCGGCGACAGCGGCGGGGCCGCGGACCCGTCCGGCAGCGGCTGCTGCACGGTCCTGGTCATTCGAGCTCCCGGCGCAACCACGCGCTCAGCGCGTCGGCCGCGGCCACCAGCGCCACGAAGATCAGCAGCAGCGTTGCCAGTTCGCCGCCGGCGAGCAGCTTGAGCGAATTGTCCATCTCCTGGCCCAGACCGCCGGCACCGACGAAGCCCAGCACGACGGACGAGCGGATCGCGCACTCCCATCGGTATACGGTGTAGGAGGTGAGTTCGGCGCGGGCATTGGGCAGCAGGCCGTGGAGGAATGCCGCCAGCCGGCCGCTGCCGTTCATCAGCAGCGTTCGCACGGGATGCGGGTCGACGCTTTCGAGGATCTCGGCGTAGACCTTGCCCAGCATGCCGCCGTACGTGAGCGCGATCGCCGCGACGCCAGCGGTCGGCCCCAGCCCGACGACGCGCACCAGCACCAGCGCCCAGACGAGCTCCGGCACCGTGCGCAATACGACCATCAGCGTGCGCGCCGCCTGGCGCAGGCGCCGCGGCAGCGGCGCCATGCTGCCGCCGATGCCGGATACCGACAACGCGGCGCTCGCCACCAGCGCCAGCGGAATGGCCAGCAGCAGCGCCAGCACGATGCCGCAGGTGGCGATCGCGATGGTGCGCCACGTCGCTGCGGCTGCCTTGGCGAGGAACGCCGGGTCGAGCGACGGCGGAAAAAAACCCGCCAGGAAACCGGCGGTGGCCTGCAGGCTTCGTGCGTCGAACAGGCGCCAGGGCGTGAATTCGCTCAGCTGCAGCATCGGCCACAGCAGCAGCACGGCAATGGCCAGCGCCACGGCCCGCCAGCGCAGCGCCGGATCGTCGCGCAGCGGCAGGGGCAATGCCCGCGCCGGGACGGTCGGATGGTGGGGGCTCATCCGGACGCGACCCCGCTCAGTGGCAGTGCGGCGCCAGCAGGACGTCGGGCGGCAGCGCGTCGGCCACCGCTGCCGCGTTCTTCTCGTGGCGCACATCTTCCGACGCATACAGATCGCGCCAGCGTTCGGGCGCCACGCGCGCGCTGGGCAGGTCGAAGGCCACGCGGCCGTCGCGCAGGCCGAGCAGGCGCGGAAAATGGGCCTGCGCCAGATCGGCCTGGTGCAGGCTGACGACCAGCGTGACGCCGCGGCGCACGGCCTCGGCACGCAGGGCCTCGATGACCTTGACGGCGCGCACGGGGTCCAGTGCCGCCAGCGGCTCGTCGAGCAGCCAGAGCCGCGCCGGCGCCAGCAGCGCCCGCGCCAGGCCGACGCGCTGGCGTTCGCCGCCGGACAGGCGATCGACGCGGTCGTAGAGGCGCGGTTCCACGCCGAATTGCGCCAGCGCATCGCGCGCCGCCGCCGGATCGTCCGGCACGAGCAAGGTGCGCAGGCTGCGCCACCAGCCCAGCTGCGGCAGGCGGCCGGCCAGCACCGCAGTCACCACGCGCTGGCGCGGCGGCAGCGGCGGCGCCTGCGGCCCGAGGAACAGGGACCGGCGCAACCGCTGGCGCTGGCGCGGCGCCAGCGCCCAGGGGTCGATGCCGTCCAGGCGCAGCGTTCCGGCGTCCGGGCGCAACGCCGCGGCCGCCAGCAGCAGCAGGCTGGTCTTGCCGGCACCCGACGGGCCGACGACCGCCAGGTGCTCGCCGGCACCCACCTGCAGGTGCAGCGGCGCGAGGATCTCGCGCGGCCCGCCCTGCGGCGTGGGACGCACGAGCCGCACGCCATCGAGTTCCAGGCGCATGCCGCGCGTTGCGCCGGTGCCGCCTGCCTCGGTGGCGTCCGCGCTGCGCACGCGCTATAGCAGCCCGGCGCTGCGCGCGGCTGTCTCGATCTGGTGGTAATTCTCCGCCCGGGTCGGCACGAAGCGGGATGCGCGTTGCAAGTCGAGGATCTGCCGCCCCTGCGCCGTCGCGGGATCCAGTTCCAGGAAGGCCTGGCGCAGGCGGTCGCGCAGGTCCGCGGCCAGGGCCGTGGTGACCGTCCAGTTGTAGTCGTAGAACGGCGGGGTCGTGAAGAAGACATGCACCCGGCCGGTATCGACCTTGCCGTCGGCGACGAAGCGCTCCCAGACCGAAATGTTCAGCGCGCCGGCGTCGACCTTGCCGCCGGCCACCGCGGCGATGGTGGCGTCGTGCGCGCCGGAAAAACTGATGCGCCGCAGATCGCGATCCGGATCTATGAAGGCTTCGAGCAGCGCATTGCGCGGCATCAGGTGGCCCGAGGTGCTCGAGGGCGAACCGAAGCTCAGCGTGCGGCCCTTGAGGTCGGCCAGCGTGGCGATGCCGCTGCCAGCGGTGGTGATGAAGACCGAGCGGAAGCGGGCGTCCTCGGCGCGCTGCACCAGCGGTATCACCCTGCCGCCGGAGCGCACGCTGGCCTGCACGAAGGTGAACCCGCCCAGCCAGGCCAGGTCGACCTTGCCGTTCACCAGCGCCTCGACGGCGGCCGCATAGTCCGTGACCGGGGTCCACTCGACCTTGAGGCCCAGGCGCTGCTCGAGGTACGCGCCCAGGGGTGCGAATTTTCGCGCCAGTTCGGTCGGCGACTCGTCGGGGATGGCGGTGACGCGCAGCACCGCGGGCGCCTGGGCGTGCGCGACACCGCCAAGGCTGCCGGCCAGCGCGGCAATGGCCGCGGAACACAGCACGCGGCGCAGCGCCGCGGCCAGGCGCCCCGCCGCCGTTACGTTGGAACCGCCGCTACCGCTGCCGACGCGCATCGCGCACTCCCGCCGGCGCCTATCGCGCCATTATCCCGCAACGTTTGTAGGGTTGACGGCCGGACCGGTGACCGCGGCAATGCGATCGGCCATACTGCGGCCGCGCACCGCGCGCCCCTACCCCACCAGGAAGCCCCTTGAGCCCAGACCGCACGGCGCCCACGATAATCGATCTGCGCGATGATGATGCCACGGATGCCCGGCGCGAACTGGCGGCGGGCCTGCTGCGCGCGCAACCGGGCATCGCGCCAAAGTACTTCTACGATCCGCTCGGCGCCAGTCTGTTCGAGGCGATCACGCGTCTGCCCGAGTACTACCTGACCCGTGTGGAGGCCGGCATCGTCAGCGCCCAGGGCGCGGCGATTGCCGACACCATTCGCGCCGACCTGGTCGGCGGGACGCCGGCCGACATCACGCTGGTGGACCTGGGTGCCGGCAACGGCGAAAAGGCGCCCGGCTGGATCGCCGCCCTGCGCGCGGCGCGCTACGTCGCGGTCGACATCGCGGTGGCGGGATTGCACAGCGCCCTGGTGCGCCTGCAGGAGCAGTTCGCGGCCGTGCAGATGCTCGGCGTCGGCTGCGATTTTTCCACGCAGCTGCGTCTGCCCGAGCAGGCCGGCGGCGGACGGCGGGTGGTGCTGTACCCGGGTTCGAGCATCGGCAATTTCGATCCGGCCGGCGCGGGCCGGTTCCTCGCCCAGGTGCGCTCGGCCTGTCCCGGCGGCGGCCTGCTGATCGGCGTCGACCTGCGCAAGGATGCGTCCGTGCTGGAGGCCGCCTACAACGACGCCCTGGGTGTCACGGCCGCGTTCAACCGCAACGTGCTGCTGCACGTCAATCGCCTGCTGGCGGCCGACTTCGACGTGCGGGACTGGGGGCATGAGGCGTTCTTCAACACGGCGCAGGACCGCGTCGAGATGCACCTGCGTGCCGTGCGCGACTGCCATGTCCGCTGGAGCGGCGGCGACCGGCGCTTTGCCGCCGGCACGCGCATCCACACCGAGAACTCCTACAAGTGGGCGATCGACGCCTTTGCCCGCCTGCTGCTCGGCGCCGGCTTCCGCACGCAGCGTCACTGGACCGATCCCGCCGGCCGGTTCGCCATTTTCTGGGCACCGGCCTGAGACCGGCGCCATCGGCCGCTCACGCCACCGGGCAGCTGCGAAAGCCGGCGAAGATGTCGTTGCGTCCGGGCGGATAGAAATTGCGGTAGCACGGGTGGCGCAGCCGCGCATGGGTCGCGACGGACCCGCCGCGCAATACCCGGCGCGTCTCGAACCACGGTTGGGAATAGTCGCGGTACGGATGGGCGACGAAGCCCGGGAAGGGCCGGAACGCGCTGGCGGTCCACTCCCAGACCTGGCCCCAGGCGAACGTGTCCGGTCCGGCGCGCAGGGCGGCGTTTTCCCATTCCAGTTCGGCGGGCAGGCGCCGCCCGGCCCAGCGGCACCAGGCGTCGGCCTCGTGTGCTGTCACATGGACGACGGGCGCCGCCGGATCCAGGGCGATCCATTGACCGAACCAGCGCTGCTGCCAGCCGCTGCCGTGCGCCCGCCAGTAGCGTGGGGCCGTTGCGCCCGCCTGGATGCGCCATTGCCAGCCGGCCGCGCTCCAGTATTGCGGGTCCGCGTAGCCGCCCGCGGCAACGAACGCGGCGAACGCCGCATTGCCCACCGGCGCGGCGTCGATGCGATAGGCCTCCAGCAGCGGCCGATCGCCGGGCAGCTCATTGTCGAAGGCGAAGCCCGTGCCATCGAGCCCGCGCGCGCACGGCCCGGCGGCGAAGCCAAGCTCGGCGCCAGGCGGCGCGGCGCCCGCGGCGGGTGGCCGGGGGCCCTGCGCCAGCCCGATCGCCAGTGCCTGGGCCATGTACTGCGCGGCTTCGTGGTGCATGTCCTCGTGAACCAGGGACAGCCACGCGAAATAGCGCGCCGCGTGCAGCGGATCGGCGCCATCGCCCGCCCGCTCGGCCTCGAGCAGGCGCAGGCTGTCGTCGAGCGTTTGCGCAAGGTAGCCGCGGATCCGATCCGTTGCGGGCAATGGCAGGTGCCAGCGCGAGCGGTGTTCGACGCGCCCGGAATCGAAGCAGCGATCGGCATCGGCCAGGATCGACGGTCCCCGCGGCGGGCCCGCATCGCTGGCCGCGATGCCCTGCCGGCGCTGCGGATTGCGGGCCATCCAGTACTCCTGGAACCAGCCGACGTGGCCCAGTTCCCAGACCGGCGGATTCAACTCGGGCGAATAGGGCACCTGCATTGCGGCATCGCCGAGGGCCCGCGCGTAATCGTCGAACGTCTGCAGGGTGCGCGCCCGGCTGTCCACAAGCGCGCGGCCGAGCACCGCGGCGCCCGCGCGGCGGATGGCCGCGGGATCGTCCAGCGCGGCGGCAGCGATTGTGGCGCCCGGCATCGGCGCGGGCGACGGCAGCGTCATGCGGTCCTTTCCGGTACGGGCCTCGGGCGGTGCGGTATAAATCGCCGATGTCCCACCCGACGGTCGGCATCGTAAGCCCTGCCCTGCCCGGTGCCAACAATGGCAACCGGCGCACGGCCGAACGCTGGGCGCGCCTGCTCGCTCCGGCAATGCGCACGCAGGTGATTGCGCGCTGGCAGGGCCAGCCGTTCGACGCGCTGATCGCGTTGCACGCCCGTCGCTCCGCGACGTCGGTCGCCGCGTGGCACCAGGCGCAGCGCGGCGCCAGCCGGCCGGCGCCGCTGGCGCTGGCGCTCACCGGCACCGATCTTTACCGCGACATCCGCACCGACGCCGCCGCACAGCGTTCGCTGGCGCTGGCCGACGCGCTGGTGGTGCTGCAGGACCAGGCGCTGGCGGCCCTGCCGGCGCGCTGGCGCGCCAAGACGCAGGTCATCTACCAGTCGGGCACGACGCGCCGGCGCCTGGCAAAGACGCCGCGCCACCTGCGCGCGCTGATGGTCGGGCACCTGCGTGCCGAGAAGGATCCGCCAACCCTGTTCGCCGCGGCGCGCCTGCTGCGCGGGCGCGGCGATATCCGCATCGACCACATCGGCGCGGCGCTGGAGCCGGCGCTCGGACGCGCGGCCCGCGGCACCGCGCGGGACTGTCCGCATTACCGCTGGCTGGGCCCCCTGCCCCATGCGGCCAGCCTGCGGCGCATCCAGCGCGCCCATGTGCTGGTGCACGCCAGCCGGATGGAAGGCGGCGCCCATGTGATACTGGAGGCGGTGTGCAGCGGCACGCCCGTGCTGGCGTCGGACATTGCCGGCAACCGCGGCATGCTGGGCGACGATTACGATGGCTACTTCGCGCCGGGCGACGCGGGCGCGCTGGCCCGCCTGCTCGAGCGCTGCTGCGACGAACCGGACTGGCTGGCGCACCTGTGGCGCCAGTGCCGCAACCGCGCGCCGCTGTTCGCACCCCGGCGCGAGGCGCGCGCCCTGCAACGACTGATCACCGGCCTGCTGCGCCGGTAACGCGCCGCGCGCGGCGCCTGCCAGGAGACCCGACATGAACGCCCCTTCCGCCACCAGCGCCACCGCCACCGCCACCACGACGGCCGGACCACGGCTGACCTCGCTGTCGCACGGCGGCGGTTGCGGCTGCAAGATCGCGCCCGGCATCCTGGCCGAGATCCTGCGCGGCACCACCGGCCTGCCGGTTCCGCCGGCGCTGCTGGTCGGCATCGAGACCGCGGACGATGCGGCGGTCTACCAGGTCAATGCCGAACAGGCGATCGTCGCGACGACGGACTTCTTCATGCCGATCGTCGACGATCCGTTCGATTTCGGGCGCATTGCCGCCACCAATGCCATTTCCGACGTCTACGCGATGGGCGGACAGCCGCTGTTCGCGCTCGCGCTGGTGGGCATGCCCATCAATGTGCTGCCGCTGGCCACGATCCGCTCCATACTCGAGGGCGGCGAGGCCGTGTGCCGGCAGGCCGGCATTCCGATCGCCGGCGGCCACACGATCGATTCGGTGGAACCCATCTACGGTCTGGTCGTGATCGGTCTCGTGCATCCGCAGCGCGTCCGGCGCAACAGCGGTGCGCGGCCGGGCGACCGGCTCGTGCTGGGCAAGCCGCTGGGCGTGGGCGTCTACTCCGCGGCGCTGAAGAAGGATCGCCTGGATGCGGCCGGCTATGCCCGGATGATCGGCGCGACCACCCGGCTCAATACCCCGGGACCGGAACTGGCGGCGCTCGACGGCGTGCATGCGCTCACCGACGTCACCGGCTTCGGCCTGGCCGGGCACGCCCTGGAAATTGCCCGCGGCGCGCAGTGCACGGTGCGGATCGACTGGCCGCGGGTGCCGCTGCTGCCGGGCGTGCGCGCGCTGGCCGCCGACGGCTTCGTCACCGGGGCCTCCGGCCGCAACTGGAGCGGCTACGGCAGCCACGTGCGCCTGCCGCCGGGATTTGCCGCCACGGACCAGGCCCTGCTAACCGATCCGCAGACCAGTGGCGGCCTGCTGGTCAGTTGCGCGCCGGACAGCGTCGCGCAGGTGCTGGAGATCTTCGGCCGCCATGGCTTCGAGGGCGCGGCCGAATGCGGGGCCGTGCTGCCGGCCGCCGGTCCGGCCGGGGTGGTCGTCAGCGCGTAGGCACGCGAGCCCCCTCACCCCGGCGCGCGCGCGGGAGAGCGGGCGATCACCGGGCCGGCAGCCGACTGCCGGCCCGGCGCTGGCCGACGAGGTACAGCAGCACGCACAGCACCGCAAACGGCAGCAGCGACAGTGCGTCCGACCATGGTCCGGCGAAGAACGGGTTGTGGGTCGTCGACCATGTGGTGAGCGCGGCATCCTGCCGGTCGAGCACGCCCGCCAGGAAGGCGATGAGAATGCCGGCAATGGCACCGCCCGCGATGTAGCCCGACGCCAGCAGCACCCCGGGGCTCTTGTCGCTCTCCTCGACAAGGCGCGCCTCGCTGAGCTGGACATGCGCCGTCTGCTGGCGCAGCCGCCGGTCGACCAGCGCGCGGATCAGGCCGCCGACGAACAGCGGCGACGACGAGGATAACGGCAGGTAGACGCCGACGGCGAAGGCCAGCGCCGGGACGAAGGTCATCTCGAGCATGAACGCGATCATGGCGCCGAAGAGCACCAGCGCCCAGGGCAGGCGCTGGTCGAGGATGCCCTTGATGATGTAGGACATCAGCGTCGCCTTGGGCGCGTTGAACTTGCGTACCGTGGTGCCGTCGGGCCGGGTGCCGTGGGTGCCGTTGATGCCCGGATCCACCAGCCACACCGCGCTGCCGTCGGCATCCACCAGGTAGCGCCCGGCGGGCCCGGCGGCATCGTCGGTCTTCTGCCAGACCCAGTAGCGGCCGTGGTCGTCGCGCGACTGCGGGCCCTGCAACGTCTCCTGCTTCTCGAGGCGGCCGACGTCGGTGTGCAGCCCTGCCGGCGCCACCTGGGCCACCGGCACGTAGACCGTGGCCGCGTCGTTGAGCTTGAGCAGGATGGGTCCGAGCATGACGGCGGACAGGAAGGCGCCCGCCAGGATGGCAAGCTGCTGGAAGCGCGGCGTGGCGCCGACGAGGTAGCCGGCCTTCAGGTCCTGCGAGGTCGTGCCGCCGTTGGACGCGGCAATGCAGACGATCCCGCCGACGGACAGTGCCGTGACATAGTACGGCCCGCCGCGCCAGCCCACCAGCAGGAAGATGAGGCAGGTGAACAGCAGCGTGGCCACGGTCATGCCCGATATCGGATTGGACGAGGACCCGATCTCGCCGGTAAGGCGCGAGGACACGGTGACGAAGAGAAACCCGAAGGCCAGGATCAGCAGCGCGCCCAGCAGGTTCATGTGCAGCGAGGGCGCCAGCACGATGGCGGTGATGAGCACGATGCAGCCGATGGCGACGAACTTGATCGACAGGTCGCGGTCGAGGCGGGACACCGGGCCGCCCGGAGCGCTGCGCCGCGCGGCGCCGGCGACATCGCCGAGGCTGGCCTTCAGGCTCTGCCAGATGATCGGCAACGCCTGGATCAGGCTGATGATGCCGCCGGCCGCCACCGCCCCGGCGCCGATGTAGAGGATATAGGCGCTGCGGACCTCGTCGGGCCCCATGTCGCCGATCGGCTGGTGCCCCGGCGCCAGCACACCGGGCACGCCGCTGCCGAAGAAGCTGATCATGGGGATCAGCAGCAGGTAGCTGAGCACGCCGCCGGCGCACATGATCGAGGCGATGCGCGGTCCGATGATGTAGCCGACGCCGAGCAGCTCCGGGGAAATCTCCACGCTGACCGAGCCGTTGCGGAAGGGGGCGGCGAAGATCTTCTCCGGCACGTCCTTCCAGCCCTTGAGCGCGACATTGAGCGTCTTGTAGAGCAGGCCGACGGCAAAGCCGCCGAATATCACGCGCGCGCCCGGCGCCTCGCCCAGCCCGGCGGCCGCCGCGGCACGCATCTCGGCCTGGGCCGCCGGCGACGCCGCGGCACGGTCGGCGGCGTTGGCGCCGGCCTTGAGCACGGCCGCGCAGGCCGTGCCTTCGGGGTACTTGAGCACGCCGTGCAGCTTCACGATGAGCGCCCGGCGCAGCGGGATCATCATCAGGATGCCCAGCAGGCCACCGAGCACTGCCACCAGCATCACCTGGGTCAGTTCCAGGTCGAAACCCAGGATCAGGATGGCCGGCATGGTCACCCCCAGCCCGAAGGCGATCGATTCGCCGGCCGAGCCGGCGGTCTGGGTGATGTTGTTTTCGAGGATGGAGGCGTCGCGCCCGCCGGCCCGCGCCCAGAGCCGAAAGAGGGTGAGCGATATGACGGCCACCGGAATCGAGGCGCTGACGGTCAGGCCGACCTTGAGCACCAGGTACAGCGAGGAGGCGCCGAAGATCGTGCCCAGGATGACGCCGGTGACGACCGCGCGCAGCGTGAACTCCGGCAGCGTGGTCGCGGCGCCGATGAAGGCGGGGGAATCGCCGGCGTCCGCGGGGCGGTCGGCGCAGGGCGCCGGGCTGGCGGGCGCGGTGGGCACGGCGGTGGTGGGCACGGACTCACCCCTGGCGAAAAATGGGAAGGCGCAAGCGTACTGGTTGTCCCGCGCATTGGCTACCGCAGCCGCGGCGGCGCGCGGGGTTCAGCGCGGCCCGGGCGACGCGGCCATCGAGCCGGCGTTGGCGACCGCATCGCGGTCGATGTTCGGCAGGCTGCGCATATCGCGCAGCACGGGCAGGCGGATGGCGACACACGCCAGCAGCAGGCCAAGCCCGCCGGCAAAACCCAGCGCCGCCTGCAGGCCCAGGTGGTCCCCCAGCCAGCCGCCGATGAGCGCGCCCGGTATGCCGGGCACCATGATCAGCCAGCGCATCGTGCTGGTCATGCGGCCGAGCAGCGGCGAGGGCGTGACGGCCTGGCGCAGCGCGAGGAAGTTGATGAACACGAATACCGCGCCGACGCCGAAGGAGGCCAGCATGACGGCGAAGGCCGCGACTCCCAGCGGACCGCGCGGCGCCACCGCCAGCAGCAGCCAGCCCAGCGCGCAGATGGCAAAGCCCAGCACCAATGCCGGGCCCGGTCCGATGCGCCGCGCGACGCGATGGCCGATGGAGCTGGCGCTGATGGTGCCCACGCCCAGCGCGACGTACGACAGGCCCACCGCGTGCTCGCTCAGGCCGAGCAGGCGCGTGGCCACCAGGATCTGCACCACCAGCGCGCACTGGTAGCAGATCTCGAAGGTCCCCACCGTGACGGCCATCGTCACCAGCAGCCGGTGGCTGGCGACGAAACCCATGCCGGCCCGCATGGCCGGCCAGAAATGCGTCCGGCGGTGGCGCGGCCCCTCGGCCACGCGGATGCCGCGCAGGATCGCTGCCGAACCCGCCAGCAGCACCACGTCCGCTAGCAGCGCCAGCGGCGCGCCGGTCAGCTTGATGAGCGCCCCGGCAGCACCCGGCCCCGCGACCTCGGCGGCCGACGAGGCCAGCGCGTTTTTCGCATGCGCCTCGACCAGGCGCGCGCGCGGCACGATCTGGGTCAGCACGATCTGCGCCGCGCTGCCGGCCGTCGTATAGATGAAGCCGATCATGAAGGCGACGACGTACAGCCAGGGCATCGACAGCCAGCCCTGCCACCACGCCAGCGGCACGCTGCCGACGACGACAGCCAGGACGAGCTCGCCGGTCACGTAGACCGGCAGCTTGCGCACGCGGTCCAGCCAGACGCCGGCCGGCAGCGAAAACAGCGCGAAGGGAACGGTTTCCATCGCCGTCAGCCAGCCCATCTGGGTCGGGGTCGCATTTAGCAGCGCCGCGGCCGTCAGCGGGACAGCCAGCATCGTGATCTGCCCCCCCAGCGTGCTGATGAGGATGGACGACCAGAGCCGGCGATAGACCGAGTCGCGCAGCAGGTCGTCCGGCGCCAGGCGCAGCCGGCCCAGCCAGGCACGCCAGCCCGGAGCCGGGCGTACGGTGTTGCGGGTGTCGGCGTCCATCGCGGCGCGGCGGTTAGCGCACGGCTAGCGAGCGGCCGCCGGCGAGCGTCGCGGCCGCCCCACGGGACGGGGCGCGAGGCGCCGCTCGGTGCGGCGCGCCAGCGCCTCGAGGAAAGGCGCCGATCCCAGCGCCCAGCCGCGATGGGTGGCGTCGCGGATGTGCTCGAGCGCGGCGGCGTCCGGCGGCGCGGCGCAGGCCCGGGCGTAGGCGGCCTGGCGCTCGAAGGGCGTATTGCCCAGCGACCAGAACCGCGGGTGGTCGGTGATCACCGGGTCGAGCGCCTGTCCGAGGTGGTGCGCCAGGCTCGACCAGGGATAGGTCGCGGCGTCGGCCACCAGTCCCGCACGGGCCGGCGCCAGCTCGATGTAGCGCATGACGTCGAGCAGGCAGGTCTCGGGCTCGATCAGCGTGCTGCGAAAGCGCCCCTCCCACAGGGTGCCGGTGCGGCCATGGCGCTGATTGAAGGCGCGCACGTAGCGCCGGCCCAGCGCCTGCAGCGTACGGCTCAGCGCGGGCGCCTCGGCCGGCGTGGCGAGCAGGTGGAAGCGGTCGGGCAGCAGCACATACGCGTGCACGGCCAAGCCGCCCGCGCGGCACAGGTCGGCGATGTCGACCTGCATGCGGCGGAAATCGGCTGCGTCGCGGAAGATCGGACGTCCCTCGACGCCCCGTTGCACCACGTGGTGCACGCAACCGGCGACGGCGAGTCGGGGGAGTCGCGCCATGGTGATCAGGCAATGCCGATGCCCTCGCAACCGGACCCGCGGCGGATCCGGCACGGCGCGATCAGAATTCCCCCACGGTGAACAGGCGGCGGTGTTCGCGGATGGCGAAGCGGTCGGTCATGCCGGCGATGTAGTCGGCGATGGCGCGCGGCCCCTCCTGCTCGACGCGCGCGCAGTGTTCGGCCGGGAGCAGCCGCGGCTCCGCCTGGAACGCCCCGAACAGTTCTCGGACCACGCGCGCCGCCTTGGTCGTCATGCGCAGCACCTCGGGGTGGCGGTACAGGTGCCGGTGCAGGAAGCTCTTGAGCGCGTCGGCCTCGGCGCGGATGGCGGGCGAAAACGCCACCAGCGGCGGCGCCTGGCGCACGGCCTCGATGGTGCCGGGCGCGTGGGCGGCGATGCGGCGGCCGGATTCGGCGACCAGGTCGGACACGAGGGTGTCGATGATGCGCCGCACGGTCTCATGGGTCGCGCGCCGCGCGCCGATGCCGGGCATCTGCGCCAGCACGATGGCCCGATGGCGCGCGTACAGCGGCACCTGCTCGAGCTGCGCCGATTCGACCAGGCCCGAGCGCAGGCCGTCGTCGATGTCGTGGTTGCTGTAGGCGATCTCGTCTGCCAGATTGGCGATCTGGGCTTCGATGGACGCCTGCCGGCGCTGCAGGAAGCGCTCGCCCAGCGCGCCGAGGCGGCGCGCATGGTCGGCGGAACAATGCTTGAGGATGCCTTCGCGCGTCTCGAAACACAGGTTCAGGCCGTCGAACGCACCGTAGCGCTCTTCCAGGGCGTCGACCACCCGCAGCGACTGCAGGTTGTGCTCGAAGCCGCCGAAGTCGCGCATGCAGTCGTTGAGCGCGTCCTGGCCCGCGTGGCCGAAAGGCGTGTGCCCCAGGTCGTGCGCCAGCGAGATGGCCTCGACGAGGTCCTCGTTGACGCGCAGCGTGCGCGCGACCGAACGGGCGATCTGCGCCACTTCGAGCGAGTGCGTCAGGCGGGTGCGGAACAGGTCGCCTTCATGGTTGACGAACACCTGCGTCTTGTACTCCAGGCGCCGGAATGCCGTCGAGTGGATGATGCGGTCGCGGTCGCGCTGGAACTGGCTGCGCGAATGCGGCGGCGCCTCGGCGTGTTCGCGGCCGCGCGTGGCGGCCGAGCGCGCCGCATACGGCGCCAGGTCGGATTCCCGGTCGGGGATCAAACGAATCCGCCGTCGGCGAGCGTTGCCTCGACGAGGGCATCGTCGACCTGGCGCCGCACGGCCTGCCCGATGCGTTCGAGCAGGACGAAGTCGATGCGGCCGGCCACCGCCTTCTTGTCGCTGCGCATGGCGGCAAAGGCGGCGTCGCGCGGCAGCCCCGGGATGCGGGTCGGCAGCCCGGCCTGCGCCACCGCCGCGGTGATGGTCTCGAGGACGTCCGGGCCGATCATGCCCAGCCGCGCCGACAGGTCGGCCGCCAGGCACAAGCCGCAGCCGACCGCCTCGCCGTGCAGCCAGCGCGTATAGCCGGTAAGCGATTCGATCGCGTGGCCGAAGGTGTGGCCGAGGTTGAGCAGCGCCCGCTCGCCGTTCTCGCGCTCGTCGCGCGCGACCACGGCCGCCTTGATCTCGCAGGATCCGGCCACCGCATCGGCCAGCGCCCCGGCGTCCAGCGCGAGCAGGCGCGGCAGCGCCCCGACGCAACGGTCGAAGTACTGCCGGTCGGCCAGCAGGCCGTGCTTGATGACCTCGGCCAGTCCCGCGCGGACCTCGCGCGGCGGCAGGGTCTTCAGGGCAGCGGTGTCGGAGATCACGACGCTGGGCTGGTGGAACGCGCCGATCAGGTTCTTGCCCTGCGGGTGGTTGACGCCGGTCTTGCCGCCGACGGAGGAGTCGACCTGGGCCAGCAGCGTGGTCGGCACCTGCGCGAAGCGAATGCCGCGCATGTAGACGGCGGCGGCGAAGCCGGCGATGTCGCCCAGCACCCCGCCGCCCAGCGCGACCAGCACGCTGCGGCGGTCCGCCCGGCCGCGCACCAGCGCATCGAGGACGACCGAGACCGTGGACAGGTCCTTGATGCCCTCGCCGTCGGGGATGGTGCACAGGTGGGTGGGCGCCACGGCGCGGCACGATTCCTCGACGGCCCGGGCGTACAGCGGCGCGACGACGTCGGTGCAGACGATGTGCACCGAGCTCGCCGCCAGCGGCGCCAGGAACTCGCCGGTCCGCCCGATCAGACCCGGTCCGATCAGGATGTCGTAGGAACGGCCCGCTAGCCTGACGGCGATGCTGCGCATGCCGGCATTTTACGTGTCCCGCGAGCCCGGGGGGGACGGGGTGGCGGGCGCCGGCACCAGCGGCGCCAGCGCCGCGTGCTCCAGGATGCCGGCCGCCAGCCGGCGCGGATTGCGCGCCGGCGAGCGAAAGCGCAGGTGGGCCGTCGCCCGGTACAGCGGCAGCCGCTCTTCGAGCAGGCTGTCGATGCGCGCGCGCCGGTCGGGCGCGTTGAGCAGCGGGCGATTGGCGTCGTGCTGGGTGCGCCGGGCGATCTCCGCCGCCGCCACGTCCAGGAAGATGACCAGTCCGCGCTCGCGCAGCGCGGCGCGGTTGGCCGGGCGCAGCACGGCGCCGCCGCCGGTCGCCAGCACGATGCCGGGACGCGCGGTGAGCTCGGCCAGCAGCTGCGCTTCGCGCTCGCGAAAGCCCGCCTCGCCCTCGAGCTCGAACATGGTGGCGATGCGCACGCCGGCGCGGCGCTCGAGTTCGGCGTCGGCATCGATGAACTGGTAGTGCAGCGCGTGCGCGAGCAGGCGGCCGACGGTGGTCTTGCCGGCGCCCATCATGCCGATCAGGAAGACCGGCGTGCGCGCCGCGGCGCACACTGCCGGCGCACCGCCCCCGGGCGGACCGGCCGGCGCCGGCGCGGCGCCTAGCGCGTCGCCGCCGGACATGGTGCCGCTAGCCGGTTGCCGCGCCAGCCGGCGGCCGCACCCGGGCGCCGACCGGCGGGCAGCCTACTGCGCCGCCTGATTGACACGCTCGGAAACCACCCGCGGCGTGATGAAGATGAGCAGTTCGGTGCGGTTGTTGACCTTGACCTGGTCGCGGAACAGCGCGCCCAGGTAGGGGATCTCGCCCAGCAGCGGAATGCGCGTCGTGGTAATGCTCTCCGTCTGCTGGTAAATGCCGCCCAGGACCACGGTGCCGCCGTTTTCCACCAGCACTTGCGTGACGACGTTCTTGGTGTCGATGGCGATGCCGGCGTTGCCGCTGACTGTCGAGCTGGGCGTGTCCTTGTTGACCTTGACGTCCAGGAAGATGGCGCCCTCGGGCGTGATCTGCGGGGTGACCTCCAGGCGCAGCACCGCCTTGCGGAACTGCACCTGGCCGATGCCGCCGCCCGCCGACACCGACTGGTAGGGAATTTCCGTGCCCTGCTCGATCGAGGCCTTGACCTTGTCGGCGGTGATCACGCGCGGGCTGGAGATCACCTTGCCGCGGCCGTCGAGCTCCAGTGCCGAGACTTCCAGGTTGAGCAGGTTGGTGACCGACTTGTCGAACAGCGTGATGCCCAGCGTGCCCGGATTGAACCCGTTGAGCGAACCGGCCGGCAGGTTGACGAAGTTGGGATTGGTGATGTTCACGCCGTTGACGTTGAGCGAATTGGGCCCCGCGGCGGCGGTCGTCGTGCCGCCCCAGGTGGCGCCGGCGCCGCTGCTGAGCCACTGGTTGGAGCCGACGTGCACCATGCCCAGGCGCGCGCCGATGTCGGAGCTGAAGTTCTCGTCGGCCTCGACGATGCGGGCCTCGATCATGACCTGCGGCACCGGGATGTCAATGCGGGTGAGCAGGCGGCGGATCTCCTCAAGGCGCTGCGAGGTCTCCTGCACGAACAGCTGGTTGGTGCGCACGTCGACGACGACGCTGCCGCGCTTGGACAGCAGGCTCTGCTTGCTGTCGCCGGTGAGCAGCTTGCGGACGTCCTCGGCCTTCTGGTAGTTGACGACGAAGTTCTCGGTGTGCAGCGGCTCGAGGTCGGCGATCTGGCTGCGCGCCTCCAGGTCGAGCTTCTCCTTCGTGGCCAGTTCGTCGCGCGGCGCCACCAGGATGACATTGCCGTTCTTGCGCATGTCCAGGCCCTTGCTCTGGAGGATGATGTCCAACGCCTGGTCCCAGGGCACGTCCTTGAGGCGCAGCGTGATCGAGCCCTGCACCGAATCGCTCGTGATGATGTTCAGGTTCGTGAAGTCGGCGATCACCTGCAGCAGCGAGCGCACGTCCACGTTCTGGAAGTTGAGCGACAGGCGCTCGCCCTGGTAACCCTTGCGCGACCCCTGGAACAGGCGCGTCGGATCCTCCTTGACCGGCTTGACCTCGACGACCAGGCGGTTGTCGCTCTGGTAGGCGTTCTGTTCCCAGTTGCCGCGCGGCTCGATCAGCAGGTGCGCGGTCGCGCCGTTCTGGCTGCCGGTGATCTGGGCCACCGGCGTGCCGAAATCGGTCACGTCGAGGCGCTTGCGCAGCGACTCGGGCAGATTGGTGGCGGCGAAGTCGACCACCACCGTCTGGCCCTTCTGGTGCACGTCGACCGAGGTGTTGGGATCGCTCAGATCGACGACGATGCGGCCTTCGCCGTCGGCACCACGGCGGAAGTCCAGCGAGCGGATCGCGCGCGGCTCGGGCGTCTGCGCCAGCGCCGGTGCCGGCGCGGACGCGGCGGCGGGCGCCGGGGCCGCCGGCGCGGCGGCGGCCGGTGCCGC
>JBBISD010000050.1:0-20454 GCA_037441485.1 Burkholderiales bacterium | reverse complement strand
GGCGGCTTGCGCCGCCTCCGCGGCCGTCCCGGCGACCGCAGCGGCACCCGGCGCCGGGGGTGCCGCTGCGGCCGGTGCCGCCGGCGGCTCGGCCTGCTGCGGAAGGGCCGCCGCACTGCGCAGATTGGCTTCCTTGCGCTGGACGACGTCGAACACCGTGGCGCCGGGGAATTCGCCGACGAGCGAATCGAGAACCTTCTGCGCGGCTTCCTGGCTGTCGAAATAGCCCAGCACCAGTTCGTAATAGGGAACGCCGCCATGCAGTTCCTGCGAGCCGAAGACGCTGTAGTCCTGCAGGTGCGCCGGAATGGCCGGCAGGTTGCCGCTGTCGGCCAGCGGCACGGACTTCAGGGTGATCGCATAGCGGTCGTGCTCGACCACCGGGGCGGGTGCCGGCGGCAGCGCGGCCTGGGCGCCGCGCGGCGCCAGGCCGGGCATGATGATTTCGATCATCTGGTTGCTGCGGCCGGCGCGCACGCGAAACGCCACCTTGTGCCCGAGGCGCACCACGACCTTCTTGACCGGCAAACCGCCCTGCACCGGGTAGACGACGGTGGCGCTCGGCGCGGGCTCCTGCGCGCGCACCGTCAGCGTCTCCTCGATCGGGCGGGTCAGCGATTCGTCGTTGCCCAGCAGCTGGAAATAGATCTCGAGCAGGTCGGCGGCATCGAGCGGCGCATGGCGCTGGTACTGCACGCGGACGTTGAAGCGGATCTGCAGGACCGCATCGGGGCCGTCGCTGACGAGGCGTACGTCATCGATGGCCTGGGCATGCGCCGCCGTGCTGCCGAAAAGGCCCGCCGCGACCAGCAGAAGCGGCAGGGCCGCCCAGCGCCATGCCGCGGCGCACGCCGCGCGGCAACGCCGGACCGTATTGCTGGGGTAGGTGGATTTCACTGGTTATTGTTATCCGTCTCGGTTCGGCGACCGCAGCCGCCGCATTTTATCCGCGCATGATCGAACGGGCCCCCCGGCCCGGCCCGCCCTGGCGCTTTTGCGCTACGCCGTCAGGGCGTGCCGCGCGGCGCCGGTACTGCCGGCCCCCGCGAACGGTGCGCACGTGCAGCGGTGAACTGCGGCCCGTGACAGCCCGCGCAACCGGGCTTGAAGTTCGGGTACTTCCAGGTGACCTGCTCGGTGTCGGTCGTGTGGCAGTTGACGCAGGTCACGCTGGACGGATGCGGGCTGTAGACCATGTCCAGGTGCGTATAGGTCTGCGGGGTCCAGCTCGTCATGCCCCGGTGGCAGGTGTCGCAGGTGCGGCTGGTCAGCATGTGCTTGGTGGGCTTGGCCGTCGCCCAGTTGCCGGTGTGGCAGGTGGCGCAGGTACCGGCCAGTACGCCCGTGTGCGAGAACAGCGCCGGCAGCCAGGACGAGGTCCGGTGGCAGCTGTCGCACGACAGGCTGGTGGGCAGGTGGTTGGCCGGCTTCGGCGCGGCCTTGCCGCCCGGGGCGTGACAGCTGACGCAAGCGCCCGGTACGACGCCGATATGGGTGAACGGGAGCGGCGCGCCGGTTGCGCCGACCGGCAGACCGGGCGCGCCCGTCAGTATCGGGCGCAGCGCCCCGCCGCCGGCGGCATGGGCCATCGGCCGGTGCGCCACGGCGGCGGCCGCGGCGGCACCGCCGAAGCTGCTCACGTTGTGGCACATGATGCAGTCGTCGGTCTTCAGGCTGTTCTGGTGGCTGCCCATCGTCGCGGTGCTCAGCGATACGTTGTACCACTTGGCGCCGCTGGGCGCGTGGCAGCTGATGCAGGTGGGTGTCGACTTGCCAGCCGAGTTCTTCGAGTTGGTGCTGCCGCCGTTCGAGTACACCATGAACGTGCCGTTGGTGTGGGTGACCGTGGTCGTCGTGCCGAAGGAGGTGAACACGGTGGCGGAGTGGCAGACCTCGCAGGCCGGGTTGGCGCTGGTCGAGATGGGCACGTGCAGCGGGCTGAGCGTGACATTGTTGGTCGTTACCAGCGGGCTGGCCGTATAGGTCTCGCCGTACCACTTGGCGCCGGCCGCGTGGCACGTCGCGCAGCCGCTGGTGATGCCGGTGTGGACCATCGCGGTGCCGGGGCCGAAGCCCGTGAATACCGTATGGCAGACGCTGCAATCATCGCCGGCAGGCAACGGAATATGGCCGCCCGATGCGCCCACCGCCGGCGACGCCACGATCTGCCGCGGCTGGAAGGCCACCTGGCCGGCCGTGTATGCACCGAACGTGCCGCCCGGGCCCGACGTGGACGGCGTGAACACCGGTCCGGCATACATCGTCGAGGCGTTGTGGCAGGACGCGCAGGTGCCGGTGACGTATCCGGTATGGGGCATGGCGGTGGGCGTCACCGGGCTGGCCGTGCCCGCCGTGTGGCAGCCGGTGCAGGCCGCGCCGGAGATGATCGGCATGTGATTGGTAGGCAGGCCACCAGAGAACGACGACGGCGAATGGCAGCCGGAGCAGTCGCCGGTAGCCGCCGTGCCCGTGCCGTGGGCGGTGTCCGCGCCATTGCTGGCGCCGGAGGCCGTGCCCTTGTCCGGACGAAGAAAAATACTGGTGTTGACGCCCTGGAAAGTGGTCAGACCCGCCTCATGGCAGGTGGCGCAGGACGGCACGCTGGAAGCGACCGCCGAGTGCGCGGAGATCGACATCACCGAGGCATTGGTGGTGGTGCCGGTGCCCCCGCCGGTGAGCGTGCCCAGCGTACCGCTGAGCTTGAAGCCGCCGGTGCTGAATGTCGTCGCCGAGTGGCAGCTGCTGCAGGCCATCGCCCCGGTCGAGACATTGTCCGGCGGGATGTGCGCCGAGGTCGGCGTCACCAGCGTCGTCACGCCAAACCATGCCTGGCCGATGTTATGGCAGCTCTGGCAGCTCAACCCTGCCGTGACCGAGGTATGCCCGGCCGTCGACAGCGCCGGCGTCACGCCCGTGGCAAACCGGCTGGCCCCGGCCGTGGCCGAGTAGGTGCTCATCACGTCGCTGACCGCGTGGCAGCCGCTGGCCGCACAGTCCAGTCCGTTGATCGGGATGTGATTGCCCGCGCCCGATGTGCCTACCGTCCCCGGGATCTGCCACGGCTGCCCGTTGCCGCCCTGGCCGGTGCCCGAGAACACCGTGGCCGTGTAGTGGCAACTCGTGCACGTGCCGGTCACGTCGGCGTGCTTCATCGCCGACAGCCCCGGTGCATAGCCGGCCGCATGGCAATCGCTGCACGCCGGCGTCGGCGTGATCAGCTTGACGTGGTTGGTCGGCAGATTGCCGGTAAACGACGTCGAGTTGTGGCAGGTGGAACAGTCCACAGTGGCCGCGTTGCCGGTGCCGTGGGCGGCATCGGCGCCGTTGCTGGCGCCGGAGGCCGTGCCCTTGTCCGGACGCAGGAAGATGCTGGCATTGACGCCCTGGAAGGTCGTCAGCCCGGACTCGTGGCAGGTCGCGCAGGCGCCGACCGAGGCGGCCACCGCCGAGTGCATCGCGATCGACATCACCGAGGCATTGGTGGTCGTCGACGTGCCCCCGCCGGTGAGCGTGCCCAGCGTACCGCTGAGCTTGAAGCCGCCGGTGCTGAATGTCGTCGCCGAGTGGCAGCTGCTGCAGGCCATCGCCCCGGTCGAGACATTGTCCGGCGGGATGTGCGCCGAGGTCGGCGTCACCAGCGTCGTCACGCCAAACCATGCCTGGCCGATGTTATGGCAGCTCTGGCAGCTCAACCCTGCCGTGACCGAGGTATGCCCGGCCGTCGACAGCGCCGGCGTCACGCCCGTGGCAAACCGGCTGGCCCCGGCCGTGGCCGAGTAGGTGCTCATCACGTCGCTGACCGCGTGGCAGCCGCTGGCCGCACAGTCCAGTCCGTTGATCGGGATGTGATTGCCCGCGCCCGATGTGCCTACCGTCCCCGGGATCTGCCACGGCTGCCCGTTGCCGCCCTGGCCGGTGCCCGAGAACACCGTGGCCGTGTAGTGGCAACTCGTGCACGTGCCGGTCACGTCGGCGTGCTTCATCGCCGACAGCCCCGGTGCATAGCCGGCCGCATGGCAATCGCTGCACGCCGGCGTCGGCGTGATCAGCTTGACGTGGTTGGTCGGCAAAATGGCGCTGGCAAACGGGGGCGCGGTGCTGTGACAGCTGCTGCAATCCTGGTTGAACCCCAGTCCGCTGCCGTGATACGGGTCCAGGCCGGCGCCCTTGCTCAGGCCCGAACTGGCGGTGTTGGGCCGCAGGTAGATGCTCGCGCCGACGCCCTGCCACGTGAGGTCTTGCGGCTGACGGTCACCCGACTCATGGCAGGTGGCACAGGTGAGCGAGGCGACGGCCGCATGGCCGCCGACGCTTACCAGCGGCGTGGACGTGATCTTGAAGCCCCCGGTGCCGAAATTGGTGGCCGAATGGCAGGCCGAACACGCTGCCGTGCCGGAAGCCAGGTTGTCCGGCGGGATGTGCTGGCTGCCCGGCGTAACCAGCGTGGCCACGCCCTTCCAGCTTGCACCCGCGGCGTGGCAACTCTGGCAACTAACGGTGGTGGTCACCGAAGTGTGCCCGGCCGACGACAAGGCCGGCGACGCGGTGAGCAGGAAGCCGGCCCCGGTGGCGGTCATCGTGTCGTTGGCCGCGGTGTTGGCATGACAGCCGCTGGCCGCGCAATCGACACTGCCCACCGGCATGTGATTGCCTGAGCCAGGCGTGCCCACGGTACCGGGAATCTGCCAGGGCTGGCCATTGGTGCCCTGCCCGGTTCCCAAGAACACCGTCGTCGTGTAGTGGCAACTGGCGCAGGTGCCGGTCACGTCGCCGTGCTTCATCTTGGACACGCCGGGCGCGTAGCCGCCCGCGTGGCAGTCGCCGCAGGCCGCGCCGCTGGACAATTTGATGTGCCCGGGCGGCGCCAGCACGCTGCTGAACGGCGGCGATGTCTTATGGCAGCCGCCGCAGTCTTGCGTCAGGCCGATACCGCTGCCGTGATACGCATCCAGGCCGGCGCCCAGGCTCAGGCCCGATTGCGCAGTGTTCGGGCGCAGGTAGATGGCGTTGCCAACTCCCTGCCACGTCAGGTCCTGCGGCTGCAGCGTCCCGGCTTCGTGGCAGGTTGCACAGGTGAGCCCTGCGACTGCCGCGTGGCCGCTGACCGACAACACTGGCGCAGCGGTAATCTTGAACCCGCCCGTCCCGAAGCTGCTGCCCGAATGGCAGCTGGCGCAGGCGACGGTGCCGGTGGACGCGTTGTCGGGCGGTATGTGCGCGGCCGCCGGCGTGACCAGGGAGGCACTGTCGAGCCGCCACGTCATTCCCGCACCATGGCAGGTCTGGCACGGCAGGTTCACGGACGTATGGCCCGCGGCCGAGAGCGCCGGGGTCAGTTTGGTGGCAAATCCGGTGCCGGTGGCAGTGACGACGTCGGTCGCCGCGTGGCAGCCGCTGGCCGCGCAGTCGAGACCATTGATCGCAAAGTGGTTGGCCGCACCCGGCGTGCCCACCAGACCGGGGATCTGGAAAGGCTGTCCGCCGCTGCCGGGCCCAGTGCCGGCGAACACGGTCGGCACGTTGTGGCAGCTGCTGCAGCTTTCGCCGGCGACCGCGGCGTGGTGCATCACACCGCCCTTGAAGGCGCTGCCGATGGCGAAATTGCCATTGGTATGACACTGGTCGCAGGATGCGCCGGCCGGGACGTGGTTGACGGCGCCGGTGCTTTTCGTGGCCGACAGCCCGCCCTGCGACATCGGCACCACGGTGACCGGCAGGCCGTTTTGCGTGACATCGACCTTCACGCCGTTGATCATCATGCTCTGCAGCGTGAACGTGAACGGCGTGGTCGACGGTGCGTGGCATTGCGTGCAGGTGCCCGCCGTGCCCACGTGGTTCATGACACCCGGCACGAAGCTGGCGCCGTTATGACAGGTGGAACAGGGCTGGCTGGTCGGGATGTGGCCGATCGGCAGCGCGGTATACGCGGCCGTGAAGGAGGCGGTCGTATGGCACTGATCGCAGGAGACCGTGTCGGGAACCCTGATGTGGTTGGCGGTCTTGGCAAACGGCCCCGACTTGAGCGCGTAGGTCGGGTTGTGGCAGGCATTGCAGGTGCCGGGCACGACGTCGGCGTGCGAGAAGTGCGCGCCGTCGAAACTCTGGGTCGTGTGGCAGTCGGAACAGGGCGTGGCGAGCGGCGTCTGCAGGCCGTTGGTCGGGATCACCTTCGCGCCCGCCACGCCGTTGGGATAGGACGGGATCGGAAAGTGGTTCTTGGGGTAGAACACCGCGGTAACGGACCCGCCCTGGACGTGGCAGGTCGCGCACTGCGTCGGCGTACCCTTGAAGATGCCGCGCACATGGCAGTCCTCGCAGCGCGCGTTTTCGTGCTGGCCGGTGAGCGGGAAGCCGGTGCTGGTGTGGTCGAAGTTCTTGGCGCCGGTGGCGGCCATGGCCGCCGGTGCCAGCAGCGCGGCACACGCGAGCAGCGCCAGCGCGGCGACGCGGCGGGTGCAGTTCAGCAGGTGGTGGCGTGCGGCGTGCATCGTGGTCGCCCAACCCTCAACAAATGCGTTCATTCACTACACACCCGGTGGCCGCGCCATCGCAAGCGCGCAGGCCGGAGTAAAGCCCTGCATGCGGACCAAGGCAAATCCGGACAGCCCGAGTCTACGTTCAGCGTCGACGACATGTCTGCCTACTGCATCCGTTTTTACCGTCATCCGGAAAGATTAAAAACACCAAGTTGCTCCGGAAAGCCGCGCCAATTCCGTTATTCGGAGTTTTCCGATTAACGCCGCGTAAGCAATCGCCGCGCGCCGATCGGCTTACGGTGTTTGTGACAGCGGCCGCGCGCTTGACCACATCATCGGCAGGGGCGATTCGTCCAGGAAGGCCAGCAGCGGCGCGGGCAACGCGCTGTCCAGACGCGACTTGACGTTGCCCCAGTCGCTGGTGAGGTGGCAGCGCTCGCACTGGCGGCCGAAGTTGCCGTTGTGCGCATCGTCGCTGGCGTGGCAACCGTAACAGCCCATCGGCAGCAGCGCCCGGCCCTTCACGGGCAGCTTGTGGCAGGCGTAGCAGTCGATCTTCGCGTGTGCGCCATCGAGACGGAAGCGGGTGCGCTGGTCGTGGTTGAAGTCCCAGCGCTTCCAGGACACCGCGTTGTGGCAGTCCTCGCACAGCGAGCCCAGCCGGCCGCGATGCTGGTCATCCTTGTCGTGGCAGGCCGCGCACGCGGTCTTCGCGTCGGTGAACTCCAGCGTCTTGTGGCACTTGGCGCAGTCGACCTTGACGTGCTTGCCCAGCAGCGGGAACACCGTCAGATCGTGGTCGAACTTGGTCTTCGTGGTCTTCCAGTTCTGCTCGACGTGGCAGTCCTCGCACTTGTCGCCCTCCTTGCCCTTGTGCTTGTCGTCCTTCCTGTGGCAGCCGATGCAGGTGGCGGGCGTCTTGTCCTTGTACAGGTTGCCGGTGTGGCAGTCGTTGCACTTGGTCGTGCGGTGCTTGCCCAGCAGCGGGTACTTGGTGTCGCGATCGTGGTCGAACTTGAGCGTCTTCCAGTCCTTGTCGGTGTGGCACGTCTCGCACTTCTCGCCGTAGCGCCCGTGGTGGCCGTTCTTGCCGTCGTCATCCTTCCTGTGGCACGCGTAGCAATTGAGCGGCGTGCCCTTGAATTCCTTGGTCTTGTGGCAGTCCTCGCACTTGACCTTGGGGTCGGCATGCATGCCGCGCAGCGGGAACCTGGTCTTGTCGTGGTCGAAGTCGTGCGTCTCCTTCCAGCCGCGCTCGGAGTGGCATTTCTCGCACTTGTCGCCTTCACTGCCCTTGTGCTTGTCGTCCTTCCTGTGGCAGCCGATGCAGGTGGTCGGGGTCTTGTCCTTGTACAGGTCGCCCTTGTGGCAGTCGTTGCACTTCACCTTCTTCGCGTCGGCGTGCTTGTAGAGCAGGCGGTATTTCGTGTCGCGATCGTGGTCGAACTTGATCACGTCCCACTTCTTGTCCGTATGGCAGGTCTCGCATTTCTGCCCGTAGCGGCCGTGGTGGCCCTTCTTGCCGTCGTCGTCCTTCCGGTGGCACGCGTAGCAGTTGAGCGGCGTGTTCTTGAAGTGGTTGTTGGCGTGGCAGTCCTTGCACTGGACCTTGGCGTCGGCGTGCGCGTTGCGCAGCGGGAACTTGGTCTTGTCGTGGTCGAAGAACGTGTCCTTCCAGCGTTTGATCGTGTGGCAGTCCTCGCACTTGTCGCCCAGCGATCCCTTGTGGCCCTTGGCGTCGTCGTCCTTCTTGTGGCAGGCGACGCAGGTCTTGGAGGCATCGCGGTACTTCGCCTTGGGCAGGTGGCACTTGGCGCACTCGATCTTGAGGTGCGAGTCCTTCAGCGGATAGTTGGTCTGGGCATGGTCGAACTTCTTCTCGTCGAAGATGACGGCCTTGGCCGCGCGTCCCTTGTGGTCGGTGTGGCAGCTACGGCACTGCCCGCGGTCCTTGATACGCCCGTGGAACCCCGCCTTGTTGGCGACGTCGGCCCCGACCGGCTTGTGGCAGACGATGCAGCGTTCGTCCTGCCCGCCCTTCTTGAAGGGGGTATGGCAGTTGTCGCAATCGGCCTCGGCCTTGGCATGCCCCTGGATGAGCTCGCCCGGCGACAGCACGCCCTCGATGCTGCTGGCCGACGCGCCGGCCGCGGCCAGCGCCAGCACGGCGCCCAGCGCCAGGGCGCGCAGCCGGCCGCGGGGCGACGCAGGGACGGGTGGCAGGGGCCAGGGCATCCGCGTCGCGGCTCAATACATGTGAACGGCAACGACGTGGGCGATGGCGCTGATGACGAGCAGGTAGACGAGCGGCACGTGCGCGACGTGCCACAGCTGCAGCAGCCGGTCGTAGACGCCGAACTCGGCCACCCGCTGGCTGGCGCTGAGGTATTCGCGCACCAGTCCGCTGGCCGCCTTGAGGCGGCGCTGGTATTTGGCCGCGTCCCAGCCGCGCGCCGCGGCGCTGCCGCGCAGCGCCACCTCCAGGTCCCGGCGGCACTGGCGGTAGACGCCGTGGCGGCGCACGCCCAGCACGACAAAGCGCGCGAGCTCGGCCCCCAGGTCCTTGCGCTTGCCCAGCGCGAAGGCCTGGAATTCCATCAACTGCTTTTCCACGCCGGGAACGAAGTGCAGGCGCGATTCGATCTCGGCCGACTCCAGGCCGGTCTGCGACTGCAGCTCCCGCAGGTTGAGCTTTTCCCCGTACAGGCCGCGGTGGACCTTGGTGTAGAGGAAGCGCCCGATGATCCCGCTGCCGGCCACCACCAGCATGCAGATGAGGGCCACGGCGGCATTGGTGGAGCGCATGTGGAACGTGGAGTGCGCCAGCACCAGGATGGGACCGCAGATGCCCAGCACCATGTGCACGGCAAACCAGTGCTTGACCGCGCCCCAGTTGCGGAACGCCGCCACGTGCTTGCGCAGCGGATACAGCAGCAGCAGCAGCATCATCACGCCGCCGACCAGGCCGACGTAGTAACCGACATCGTCACCCGGCGTGAAGCGCCCGCTGCGGCCGATGGCCAGGGCCAGCAGCACGCCCAGCGTGGTGGAGACCATGACCGTGACGAACGACCGGTCCTTGCGCGCCACCGGACGCGGCGGTACGGTACCCGGGGCCAGGGGCGCCGGGCGATCCTTTTGCCCGGCAGGCACCCTGGCCGCCGGGGCCTCGGCATCGCGGGGCGCGGCCACGGCAGCGCGCCGCGGCGCGGCCTCGGGTGCATCGATGACAGTGGAAGCGACGGAATTCATAGGCATGAAGGTTCGGGTTGTGCAGCGTACTCCAGCTCACGCCAGGCCGAAACGATATTGTCCATCAAGTAATGACATCGGTTTCTACCAGATAAACCTGAGGCCAGAATGAATGAATATTTCCCGCGGCGACAGGACGGAGCGGGGCGGATTTTTCGCAGCGGGATTGCCGGAACCGCGGCGGCGCCGGCGCGGAAGTGACCCGACGCCGGAACCGGCGCGCTGGCCAAGCACTTATCATGGCAGGCGATATGTGCAACGCCATTGCCAAGGTCCGCGCGAGCACCGCGCTGTCGCACCCGCCGTCGGGCCATCGGTCTCGCGGGAATCCGCATGTTGCAGCGCAATCCCAGCAAGGCGATGGTGCGATGATGTCGAGGCCCCGTCAATGGCTTGTCCCCGGGTCATCCGACCGACCGTTACACGTCCGGCCGTCCTATCGGGGTAATCCGCATACCTTAACGACATGCAAGTAATCAACGACCTTCTCCCCTGGTTTCTGTATGGAACGCCGGCCATCGTCGCCCTGCTCCTTTACCTGCGCGGGCACCGGGCGCGCGCCCAGGTGCACCAGGAGCTGCTGCACGAATCGCTGGCCGCAGGCCTGGCCGAACCGCCGTCCCTGCACCCGGTGGTGGACCTGGGCCGCTGCATCGGCTCCGGCGCCTGCGTCAAGGCCTGTCCGGAAGAGGCGCTGGGCGTGGTCGACGGCAAGGCCGTGCTGGTGGGTGCGGCCCACTGCATCGGCCACGGCGCGTGTTTTCCGGCGTGTCCCGTCGAAGCGATCAAACTGGTCTTCGGCACGGAAAAGCGCGGCGTCGACATTCCGGTGGTCAAGCCCAACTTCGAGTCCAACGTACCCGGCATCTTCATCGCCGGCGAACTCGGCGGCATGGGCCTGATCCGCAAGGCGGCCGAGCAGGGACGCCAGGCGATCACGGCGGCGCGGGCGGCCCTGGCGGGCCGCACCGGCGACTACGACGTGGTCATCGTCGGCGCCGGCCCCGCCGGCATTGCGGCGGGTCTGGGCGCCATCGAAAGCAAGCTGAAGTACAAGATCGTCGAACAGGAGGATTCGCTGGGCGGCTGCGTCTACCATTACCCGCGCAACAAGATCGCCATGACGGCGCCGGTCAACCTGCCCGTGGTCGGCAAGGTGAAGATGACCGAGGTGAGCAAGGAGGAACTGCTCGAATTCTGGAACGGGGTGATGGCCAAGACCGGTCTGGCGGTGTCGTTCCGAGAGCGCATGGAATCGATCGAGAAGTCCGGCGAGGGGTTCGTCGTGCAGACGCAGAAATCCCGTTACACGGCCAAGACGGTGGTGCTGGCCATCGGCCGGCGCGGTACGCCGCGCAAGCTGTCGGTCCCCGGCGAGGACGCGCCCAAGGTGGTCTACCGCCTGATCGACCCCGAACAGTACAAGGGCCAGCGGGTGCTCGTGGTCGGCGGCGGGGACAGCGCGCTGGAGGCGGCCGTGGCCATCTCGCAGCAAAAGGGTGCGCGCGTCACCATCTCCTACCGCAGCGAAGCCTTCAGCCGCGTGAAGGAGAAGAACCGCACGGCGCTCAAGCAGGCCCAGGAAAAGGGGCGCCTGCGGGTGCTGCTGCAGTCGAGCATTTCGCGCATCGAGACCGACCGCGTGCACCTGCAGTACAAGGACGAGCCGGTCGCCATCCGCAACGACACGGTGATCGTGTGCGCCGGCGGCGAACTGCCGACGCCGCTGCTGAAGAAGATAGGGGTCATGTTCGAGACCCACCACGGCGAAGCCGACTAGGCGGGCGGCAGCGACGCGCCAAACGGGGGAAGTGTCCATGCCAACGGATTTCAGGGAGGCAGTGCTCGGCGGCGGCGCGGCCGGGGCACCCGCGCGCGAGATCGTCCAGGCGGCCTGCCCGCACGACTGCCCGGACACCTGCGCGATGCAGGTCACGGTGGAGACCCAGGCGGGGCGGCGGGTCGCGGTGCGCATCGCCGGCGATCCGCACCACCCGCCCACCGGCGGGGCGCTGTGCACCAAGGTCAGCCGCTACCTGGAGCGCAGCTACCACCCGGACCGCGTGCTGACGCCGCTGCGGCGCATCGGCCGCAAGGGCGCCGGGCGCTTCGAGCCGATGTCCTGGGACCGGGCGATCGACGAGATCGGCGTACGCCTGAGCCAGATCGGCGCGCGCAATCCCGAAGGCATCGTGCCCTACAGCTATGCCGGGACGATGGGCCTGGTGCAGGGCGAGTCGATGGCCGCGCGCTTCTTCAACAAGCTGGGCGCCAGCCGCCTGGACCGGACCATCTGCTCGCAGGCGGGCGGCCAGGGCCTGCTCTACACGCTGGGCGCCAGCATCGGCACGGACATGGAGCAGTTCGAGAACAGCCGCCAGATCATCTTCTGGGGCTGCAACGCCGTGACCTCCAACCTGCACCTGTGGAGCCGCGCGCAGGAGGCCAAGCGCCGGGGCGGGCGCCTGATCGCCATCGACCCCTACCGCTCGCTTACCGCCGAGCGCTGCCACGAGCACCTTGCGCCGCTGCCGGGCACCGATGGCGCGCTGGCCTTCGGCATCATGCACATCCTGATCCGCGAGGGCTGGCTCGACCGCGACTACATCGAGAACCATACGCTGGGCTTCGACGCGCTGGCCGAACGCGCGCTGCAGTACGACCCCGGGCGCGTCGCCGCAATCTGCGGCATCGGGGCCGGCGCGATCGAGCGCCTGGCGCACGACTACTGGCACGTGCGGCCCACGGCCATCCGGCTCAACTACGGCATGCAGCGGGTGCGCGGCGGCGGCAACGCCGTGCGCGCGATCGCCTGCCTGCCGGCGCTGGCCGGCCATTGGCGCGATCCGGCCGGCGGCCTGCTGCTGTCGAGCAGCGGTGCGTTCGACGTCGACCGCGACGCGCTGGAGCGCCCGGACCTGCTGGCCGGGCGCACGCCGCGCACCATCAACATGAGCGCCATTGGCGACGCGCTGCTGCAGGCGGCGCCGCCCATCGAGGCCCTGGTCGTCTACAACAGCAATCCGGTGGCCGTGGCGCCGCACTCCGGCGCGGTGGCGCGCGGCTTCGCGCGCGACGACCTGTTCACCGTGGTGCTCGAGCATTTCCTCACCGATACGGCCGACTATGCCGACATCGTCCTGCCGGCCACCACCCAGCTCGAGCATCTGGACGTCCACAAGGCCTACGGCCACCTCTACCAGGTCGCCAACAATCCGGCCATCGCCCCGCTGGGGCAGGCGCTGCCCAATACCGAGATCTTCCGCCGCATCGCCCGGCGCATGGGTTTCACCGAGGCGTGCTTCGCCGACACCGACGAGCAGATCGCGGCGCGGGCGTTCCGCTCCTGCGGGGCGTCACCCTACGACTGGGAGAGCCTGCGGCGCGACGGCTGGCAGCGGCTGGACGTGGCCCAGCCGTACGCTCCCCACGCGCACGGCGGCTTCCGCACTCCCAGCGGCCGCTGCGAGTTCGCCTCGCCGCGCCTTGCCGCGCTGGGCAGGGATCCGCTGCCCGACTACATTGCCCCGTATGAAAGCCCGCGCAGCAATCCCGAGCTGGCGCGGCGCTACCCGCTGGCCATCATCTCGCCGCCGGCGCGCAACTTCCTCAACTCGACCTTCGTCAACGTGGCGAGCCTGCGCGAGACCGAGGGCGAACCCCACCTGGACATCCACCCGCAGGACGCGGCGGCGCGCGGCATCAACGACGGCGCGCTGGTCGAGGTCTTCAACGACCGCGGCGACTTTCGCCTGCGGGCAAGGGTCGGCGACCGGCCGCGACCCGGAGTGGTGGTGGCCCTGTCGATCTGGTGGAAGAAGCTGGCGGCCGACGGCAAGAACGCCAACGAGGTCACCCACCAGGGCCTGACCGACCTGGGCGACGGCGCAAGCTTCTACGACTGCCTGGTCGAGGTCCGGCCGGCACCCGCCGCCTGAATTCCGCCCGCCGGCCGGCCGGCGCCGCCGACCCGGCGCCGGCGCAATGCCCTGTCCTGATTGGGGCCAATCGAGGCCGTCCGGCCCGCCCTGGACGGGCGGCCACCGTTGCGAGTTCCCCGCCGGGCCTCGCCGGCTTGCGCTAGGGCAAGCGGGCGGTGGCCGGCCGCCCGGATGCCGCCGCCGTTTGAGCGACAATAGCGGGCCGCGTGGCGCCACCAGCCCGGTTTAGGGGCGGTGCCGGCGCGCGCCCGGACAGCCCCGCGGGATAATTCCCGCCCACGATTCGATGAAGACCGGTGCGATGAAACCCAGAAGCAAGCGACTGATAATGGTGCTGGCAGGCGTGGCGACCGCGGGCGTTGCCGCGACGCTGGTCGTCAACGCCTTCCGCAGCAATCTCGTGTTCTTCTTCACGCCCTCGCAGATCGCCGCCGACGAGGCGCCGCACAACCGCGCCTTTCGCATCGGCGGCCTGGTGGAAACGGGCAGCGTGCATCGCGACGGCACGCGCGTCGACTTCCTGGTGACCGATACCGCCAAGTCCGTCCCGGTGTCCTTCGTCGGCATCCTCCCGGACCTGTTCCGCGAGGGCAAGGGCGTCGTCGCCCAGGGCAAGCTCGAGGCCGATGGCGTGTTCCACGCCTCCGAGGTGCTGGCCAAGCACGACGAAAACTACATGCCGCCCGAAGCGGCCGAAGCGCTCAAGCGCGCGCGCGGCGGGCAGCCCGATTCCACGGCGACCCTGGTCGTCGCCCAGCCCGGCGCGGGCGCCAAGACGGGGGGCAGCAGACAATGATTCCGGAAATCGGCAATTTCGCGCTGATGGTGGCCACGGCGGTGGCCCTGGTGCTGGGCACGCTGCCGATCATCGGCGCGGCGCGCGGCAACGAACGCTGGATGGCGCTGGCCCGGCCTGCCACCCGCGTGCTGTTCCTGCTGGTCGTCGTGGCCTCGTCGTGCCTGGTGTCGAGCTTCCTGCACGACGACTTCTCGGTGCAGTACGTGGCCACCGCCTCGTCGCGCGCGCTGCCGGTGCAGTACAAGCTGGCGGCCTTCTGGGGCGGCCACGAAGGGTCGATGCTGCTGTGGCTGCAGATCCTGAGCTTCTGGATGTTCGCCGTCAGCGTGTTCAGCACCCACCTGCCGCGCGAGATGGTGGCGCGCATCCTGGGCGTCATGGGACTGATCGCGCTGGGCTTCCTGCTGTTCATCATCCTCACGTCCAATCCCTTCGACCGGCTGCTGCCGGCGGTAGCCGACGGCAACGACCTCAATCCGCTGCTGCAGGATCCGGGCATGGTGGCGCACCCGCCGATGCTGTACATGGGCTACGTCGGCTTTTCGGTGGCCTTCGCCTTCGCCATCGCCGCGCTGCTGGGCGGCAACCTCGATGCCACCTGGGCGCGCTGGTCGCGCCCGTGGACCACGGTCGCGTGGACCTTCCTCACCATCGGCATCTGCCTGGGCAGCGCCTGGGCCTACTACACGCTGGGCTGGGGCGGCTGGTGGTTCTGGGACTCGGTGGAGAACGCCTCCTTCATGCCGTGGCTGGCCGGCACGGCGCTGATGCATTCTCTGGCCGTGACCGAGAAGCGCAGCGGCTTCAAGGTGTGGACCGTGCTGCTGGCGATCTTCGCGTTCTCGCTGTCGCTGCTGGGTACCTTCCTGGTGCGCTCCGGCGTGCTCACGTCGGTGCACGCGTTCGCGTCCGATCCGCGCCGCGGGGTGTACATCCTGGCATTCCTGGGCGTGGTCATCGGCGGGTCGCTGGCGCTGTTCGCCTGGCGCGCCCCGAAGGTCGGCCTGGGCGAGCGCTTCGAGATCATCTCGCGCGAGTCGATGCTGCTGACCAACAACGTGCTGTTCCTGGGCGCCGCGGCCTGCGTGCTGCTGGGCACGCTGTATCCGCTGGTGCTCGACGCGCTGGGCATGGACAAGATCTCGGTCGGCCCGCCGTACTTCGACACGGTGTTCGTGCCGCTGATGGCGCCGGCGCTGTTCCTGATGGGCGTCGGGCCGCTGGCGCGCTGGCGCAAGGCCAACCTGCCGGAGATCGCCGTGCGGCTGAAGTGGGCCGCCGGCGTGAGCGTGGTCATGGCGATGCTGGTGCCGGTGCTCGAGGGCCGCTGGTCCTTCCTGGTGGCCGGCGGCATCCTGCTGGCGACGTGGATCTTCAGCAGCAGCGTGGTCAACCTGTGGTCCCGGCTGCGGCCCACCGCGGGCGGCCACCTGGGCGCCAAGTTCGCGGCGCTGCCGCGCGGCTACCTGGGCATGCTGGTGGCCCACATCGGCGTGGCCGCCTTCATCGTCGGCGTCACCCTGGTCAAGGGCTACGAGGTGGAGAAGGACGTGCGCATGGACGTCGGCGACACCGTCGCGCTGGGCCCGTACACGGTGCGCTTTGCCGGCACGAAGGAAGGCGACGGGCCCAACTACCTGTACCTGCGCGGCACCTTCGACGTGCTGCGCGGCGACAGGGTCGTGACCACGATGTACCCGGAGAAGCGCTCCTTCGTCTCCAAGGGCGAGCCGATGACCGACGCGGCGATTTCGCCCGGGCTGACCGGCGACCTGTACATCTCGATGGGCGACCTGGTCGGCAAGACCGCCTGGGTGGTGCGCGTGTACTACAAGCCGTTCGTCGACTGGATCTGGGGCGGCTGCATGATCATGGCGCTGGGCGGCGCGCTGGCGCTGAGCGACCGGCGCTACCGGCTGGGCGTGCGCCAGGCCGGCGGCGTCGACAGCGCCGGCGCGGCGGCCAAGGCTTGAGCGGAGACCCGACTTGTTCTCGAAGAAGACCCTTACCTTCCTGCTGCCCCTGCTCGTCTTCGTGGGCATCGCCGCGGTCCTGCTGAAGGGGCTGTCGCTGGATCCGCGCGAGATCCCCTCGCCGCTCATCAACAAGCCGGCGCCCGATTTCCGCCTGGAGTCGCTCGAGGCGCCCGGCCGCATGGTCGACCGCAGGGACATGCTGGGCAAGGTCTGGCTGCTCAACGCCTGGGCCTCGTGGTGCGTGGCCTGCCGCGAGGAGCATCCGGTGCTGGTGGAGTTCTCGCGCACCGGCGAGGTGCCCATCGTGGGCCTGGACTACAAGGACACGCGGGCGGACGGCATGCGCTGGCTGACGCAGTTCGGCAATCCGTACCAGACCTCGGCCTTCGACGAGAGCGGTCGCGTCGGCATCGATTTCGGCGTCTATGGCGTGCCGGAGACCTATGTCATCGACAAGGCGGGGGTCATCCGCTACAAGCAGATCGGGCCCATCACGCCCGAGGTGCTCGACAAGACCATATTGCCGCTGATCCGCAAGCTCAATGCCTGACCCCCTCCTTCGCTGCTGGCGCAGCTTCGGAGGGCTTCGCCTCCCGTGATGACACTGGAACACGGTAAATTCCCATGAATACATTGCTGATTGCTGGCCGGTCGACGTCGTCGCCGCCGCTGCGCGCGGCACTGGCGGCACTGCTGCTGTGCCTGGTCGTGCCCTTCGGGGCGGCGGCCAAGGAGGCCGAGCCGGTCGGACCCGATCCGGTGGTCGAACAGCGGATGATGAAGCTGGCCGACGAGCTGCGCTGCCTGGTCTGCCAGAACCAGACCATCGCCGCCTCGCAGGTCGGGCTGGCGGTGGACCTGCGCGACCAGATCCGCGAGATGATGCTCCAGGGCAAGTCCGACGACGAGATCAAGGCCTATCTCGTCGCGCGCTACGGCAATTTCGTGCTCTATCGTCCGCCCGTCAAGGGCGACACGCTGCTGCTGTGGTTCGGGCCGGCGCTGCTGCTGGTCGGCGGCCTGGCGGCCCTGTACCTGACGCTCAAGCGGCGGCTCCGGCGGCTCGAGGCCGAGGGTGCCGGGGCAGACCTGAGTGCCGCCGACACGCGCCGCGCGCAAAACCTGCTCGACGAAGATACCGGGGAAAGCAGTCTGTCATGACAGGATTTTTCATCGTTGCCGTACTCCTCGTCGCCGCCGCCCTGGGCGCGGTCCTGTGGCCGCTGCTGCGCGGCCCGCGCGCGCCGGCCGCCCGGCAGGCCGGCGCCGTGGTGGCGCTGTTCCGCGACCAGCTGCGCGAGCTCGAGGCCGAACGGGCGTCGGGCAACATCGACGAGGCCCAGTACCAGCAGAGCCGGCGCGATATCGAGCGCAATCTGCTCGACGCCGTGGCCGACGCCGACGCCGCACCCAAGGGTCCGCAGCGCGCCACCGGGAGCGCCGCGCTGGTCGGATTGTTCGTGCTGGTCGTCCCGCTCGCGCTGTATGCGGTGCTGGGAACGCCCGACGCCCTCTTGCCCGGCAGCACCACCGCCGATGCCACGGCGCAGGGCGCGGGCGGCAAGGCCAAGGCCGGGCCGATCACCAGCGCCCAGGTGGACAAGATGATCGCGGCGATGGTCGAGGCGCTGAAAAAATCGCCCAACGACCCGCAGGGCTGGGCGATGCTGGGGCGCGCCTATTCCTACCAGCATCAATATCCGGACGCCGTGCGGGCGTTCACCAAGGCGGTGGCGCTGACGCCGCGCGATGCGCGCCTCCTGGCCGACCTGGCCGACGCGATGGCCATGGTCAACGACCGCCGCCTCGACGGCGAGCCGACCAAGCTGCTGCAACGGGCACTGGAGATCGACCCCAACGACATCAAGGCGCTGGCGCTGGCCGGCACCGCCGCGTTCGACCACCAGGAATATCCCAAGGCCGTCGGCTACTGGGAACGCGCCCTCAAGGCCAACCCCAACGACCCGGAATTCGCGCGCACGCTCAAGAGCAGCCTGGACGAGGCGCGGCAGCTCGCCGGGATGGCGGCACCGCCACCGGCCGGCGGCGGTGCCGCCATCCCGGCGGCGCCCGCCATCGCTGCACCGGCAGCGACGGCGGGGGCGCCCGCAGAACCGCCCGCCGTTGCGGCTGGCGCCGCTACGTCGGGCAAACCCGTTCGCGGCAAGGTGAGCCTTTCCCCCGCGCTGGCGGCCAAGGCGCAGCCGGGCGATACCGTGTTCGTCTTCGCGCGGGCCGCGCAGGGACCGCGCGTGCCGCTGGCGCTGCTGCGCCGCCAGGTCAAGGACCTGCCCTTCGAGTTCTCGCTGGACGACTCGATGGCCATGATGCCGGACTTCACGCTGTCAAAATATGCGCCGGTGATCGTCGGCGCGCGCATCTCCCACTCGGGCGATGCCATTGCCGCCGCCGGCGACCTGCAGGGCTTCAGCAAGCCGGTGGGCGTGGGCGCCAGCGGCGTCAACGTCACCATCGACCAGGTGGTCCAGTAGGCGGTACGCCGTGCAGCTGCTCGACGACATCCTTGCCGCCCGTCCCGAGATCGAGGCGATCCGCCGCGACCTGCACGCACATCCGGAGCTGAGCTTCGCCGAGCATCGCACCGGCGATCAGGTGGCCGCGCGCCTGCAGGCCTGGGGCATCGAGGTGCACCGCGGCCTGGGCGGTACCGGCGTCGTCGGCGTGGTGCCGGGCAGCCTGGGGCCGGGCCGCATGATCGGCCTGCGGGCCGACATGGACGCGCTGCCGGTGCAGGAGATCAACCGGTTCGCCCACCGCTCGACCCATCCGGGCCGCATGCATGCCTGCGGGCACGACGGCCATACGGCGATGCTGCTGGCCGCGGCCCGGCACCTGGCGCACACGCGCCGCTTCCGCGGCACCGCGGTGCTGATCTTCCAGCCCGCCGAGGAAGCCGGAGCCGGCGCCCGCCGCATGATCGAAGACGGCCTGTTCGAGCGCTTCGCCTGCGACGCGGTCTTCGCCCTGCACAACTGGCCCGGGCTCGCCGTGGGCGAGCTGGGCGTGGTCAGCGGCCCGGCCATGGCCTCGACCAGCGACTTCGACATCCGCATCGACGGGCGCGGCGCGCACGCGGCGATGCCCAACCTGGGCGTCGACCCGGTCTTCGTGGCCGTGCAGGTCGCCCAGGGGCTGCAGGGACTGCTCACGCGCGCCAAGCGCCCGATCGACAGCGCGGTGCTGTCGATAACGATGATCCACGCCGGCGAGGCCACGAACGTGATTCCCGACAGCGCCCGGTTGCGCGGCACCGTGCGCACGTTCGACGAGCGCGTCACGGCGCTCATCGAGGATGGCATGCGCCGGATCGCGACCGCCACCGCGCAGGCGCACCAGGCCACGGCGATCGTGCAGTTCGAGCGCAACTATCCGCCGACCGTCAATCACGCGCGCGAGGCGCAGGTCGCCGCCGCGGTGGGCGACCGCGTGCTCGGACCGGGCAAGGTCCGCCGCGACATGGAACCGACGATGGGCGCGGAGGATTTCGCATTCATGCTGCAGGCACGCCCGGGCGCCTACCTCTTCCTGGGCAACGGCACCGCCGCCGGCGAGCACCGCGCGCCGGGCCACGGCGCCGGGCCCTGCACGCTGCACAACGCCAGCTACGACTTCAACGACGACCTGATCCCCATCGGCGCCAGCTACTGGGTGCACCTGGTGGAACACTACCTCGGCAGCGCGGTCGCGGAGGCCTCCGCGGCAGCCTAGCCCCATGTCCGAACGTCATTCCTGGATCCGCATCCGCGGCGCCCGACAGAACAACCTGCGCAATCTCGATCTGGACCTGCCGACCGGCGCGCTGATCGTCGTCACCGGCGTTTCCGGCTCCGGCAAGAGCTCGCTGGTCTTCGACACGCTGTACGCCGAAGGGCAGCGCCGCTACGTCGAGACCTTCTCGCCCTATGCGCGCCAGTTCCTCGACCGCATGGACCGGCCCGCGGTGGACCGCATCGAGGGCGTGCCGCCGGCCATCGCCATCGACCAGACCA
>JBBISD010000049.1:0-20603 GCA_037441485.1 Burkholderiales bacterium | reverse complement strand
TCGCCGACGTGCTGCAGGCCGAGCAGGGCTGGCAGAGCACGCCGCAGCCCGAGGACGCCGACCTCATCGTCTTCAACACCTGCTCGATCCGCGACAAGGCGCAGCACAAGATGCGCTCGGACCTGGGCCGCCTGCAAAAGCTCAAGGACGCGAATCCGGACCTGCTGATCGGCGTCGGCGGCTGCGTCGCCAGCCAGGAAGGCGCGGCGCTGCTGGACGCGGTGCCATTCGTCGACCTCGTGTTCGGACCGCAGACCCTGCACCGGCTGCCCGGCATGATCGCCGCGCGGCGCGCCACCGGCCGCCCGCAGGTGGACATCTCGTTTCCCGAGATGGAGAAATTCGACCACCTGCCGCCGCCGCGCACCAGCGGTCCGTGCGCCTTCGTGTCCATCATGGAAGGCTGCAGCAAGTACTGCAGCTTCTGCGTCGTGCCCTACACGCGCGGCGAGGAAGCCTCGCGCCGCGTCGACGACGTGCTCACCGAGATCGCCGACCTGGCCGACCAGGGCGTGCGCGAAGTCACCCTGCTGGGGCAGAACGTCAACGCCTACCGCGGCAGCCTGGACGGCGCGGCCGGCACCGGCGACGCGCCGGTGGACTTCGCGCTGCTGCTCGAGCTCGTGTCCGAGATTCCCGGCATCGAACGCATCCGCTACACGACCTCGCATCCGCGCGAATTCACCGCACGGCTGATCGAGGCCCACGCCCGCCTGCCCAAGCTGGCGCTGCACGTGCACCTGCCCGTGCAGTCGGGCTCAGACCGCGTGCTGGCCGCGATGAAGCGCGGCTACACCGTGCTCGAATACAAGGCCATCGCGCGGCGCCTGCGGGCCGTGCAGCCGGCGCTGTCGCTGGCCTCGGACTTTATCGTGGGCTTTCCGGGCGAGACCGAGCAGGACTTCGCGCAGACGCTGCGCCTGGTCGAGGAACTGCAGTTCGACGCCAGCTTCTCGTTCGTCTACAGCCGCCGCCCGGGCACGCCGGCGGCCGACCTGCCCGACGACACCCCGGAAGCGGCCAAGCGCGAGCGCCTGCTGCGGCTGCAGGCCCTGCTCGACGGCATCGAGACGCGCATCGGCGCCGCCATGGTGGGCCAGATGCAGCGGGTGCTGGTCGAGGGCCGGGCGCAGCGCAATCCGGGCGAACTGGCGGCGCGCTGCTCCAACCACCACACGGTGAATTTCGCCGGGCCGGCCGGCCTGATCGGCAGCCTGGTCGACGTGCGCATCACCGCGGCGCTGCGCCACACCCTGCGCGGCCAATGGCTGCCCGCGCCGGCCGACGGACCGGAGGCGGCCGCAGCCGGACGCGTGCCCGCGTGAGCGCCGCGTCGCGCAGCGGGCGCGGGCGCGGCACCCGGGCGGCCGCCAGCGGCAGCACCGTGCTGCAGTTTGCCGCCGACGCCGACAACCAGCGACTGGCGCACCTGACCGGGGCGCTGGACGGCAACGTGCGCCAGATCGAGAATGAATTCGCCGTGCGCATCCGCCGGCGCGGGCACGTGTTCCGCATCGAGGGCAGCGCGGAGGGCGCGCGTGCCGCGCAGGCGCTGCTCCAACGGCTGCAGGAGCAGGCGCAGCGGCCGCTGTCGCTCGAGGACGTACAACTGCAGGTGTTCGAGCAGAAGCGCTTCGGCCAGGCCGCGCGCGGCCCGGGCGGCGCGCCGGCCGATGCCGCCGCCGGCGCGGCAGGCGCGGGCGACGAAACGCCGACGCTGCGGACGCGGCGCCCCGAGCTGCACGCGCGCACGCCGGTGCAGGCCCAATACCTGCAGGCCATCCTGGCGCACGACATCTGCTTCGGCATCGGGCCGGCCGGCACCGGCAAGACCTACCTGGCGGTGGCCTGCGCGGCCGATGCGCTCGAGCGCGACGCGGTCGAGCGCATCGTGCTCACGCGCCCGGCTGTCGAGGCCGGCGAGCGCCTGGGCTTCCTGCCGGGCGACCTGGCGCAGAAGGTCGATCCCTACCTGCGGCCGCTGTATGACGCGCTGTTCGACCTCATCGGCTTCGACAAGACGCAGAAGCTGCTCGAGCGCCAGGCCATCGAGATCGCCCCGCTGGCGTACATGCGCGGGCGCACCCTCAACCATTCGTTCGTGATCCTCGACGAGGCGCAGAACACCACGCCCGAGCAGATGAAGATGTTCCTCACGCGCATCGGCTTCGGCTCCAAGGCGGTGATCACCGGCGACGTCACCCAGACCGACCTGCCGCGCGGCGCCGCCAGCGGCCTGATCGAGGCCCAGCACGTGCTGCGCGACGTGCGCGGCATCGGCTTCACGTACTTCACGGCCGCGGACGTGGTGCGCCATCCGCTGGTGGCGCGCATCGTCGAGGCCTACGAACGCGCCAGCCCGCCCGGCGCCGCCGCGCTGGCGCCATCGCGGGGCGCGGTGCGCACCCGCCCGTAGCAGCGGCCGTACCAATGCCGGTCCGCACGCCGCCGCAGCTGCAACTGTCCCTGGTCGGATACGCCGCCGGGGGCGCGCTGCCCACGCGCGCCACGCTGCGCCGCTGGGTGCTGCTGGGGCTGGAGCACGACGCGCGCATCGCGCTGGTGTTCGTCGGCACCAAGGCCGGCCGCGAGATGAACCGCAATTTTCGCGGCCGCGACTACGCCACCAACGTGCTGACCTTCGTGTACGAGGACGTCCCCCGGGCTGGCCCGGCCGTCAGTGCCGACGTGGTCCTGTGCCTGCCCGTGGTCCGGCGCGAGGCGCGCGAGCAGCGCAAGACGCTGCGCGCCCATCTGGCCCACCTGGTGCTGCACGGCGTGTTGCATGCCCAGGGCCACGGCCACGAAACCCGCCGCGAGGCAACCCGCATGCAGGCCCTGGAAACCGCACTGCTGGGCCGGCTACGAATCGCCGACCCCTACCAGGACATTGTTCTGTAAGGAAAATACCAAAAGTCTGCGCTTGCTCACCGGATTAGTCCGAGACCGTCGCGCCCGCGTGACCGCACGCCGATCATGACGGTTTCATAGCGCTCCGGTATTCTCGGCGGGTCGCCACAGCCGGGCGCAGCCGCGCGCCCGACCCCAATGTCAGACCCCACCAGCGGGCGTGCCAGCCACGCCCAGCGTCACCGCAGCCTGCTCGAGCGCCTTACCGCCTTCATTTTTCGGGAACCGGAAAACCGCGAGGAACTGCTCGAGCTGCTTTCCGATGCCCATGGCCGCAACCTGCTCGATGCCGACGCGCTGTCGATGATCGAGGGCGTCCTGCAGGTATCCGAGCTGCGGGCCCGCGACCTGATGATCCCGCGCGCCCAGATGGACGTCATCGACATCGACGAGCCGGTGACCGCCTGGATGCCGCACGTCATCGAGACCGGCCATTCGCGCTTTCCGGTGATCGAAGGCAGCCGCGACCATGTGATCGGCATCCTGCTGGCCAAGGACCTGCTGCGCTACTACAACGAGCACGAGCTCGACGCCCGCGCGATGCTGCGTCCAGCGGTGTTCATCCCCGAATCCAAGCCGCTGAACGTGCTGCTGCGCGATTTTCGCGCCAACCGCAACCATATCGCCATGGTGGTCGACGAATACGGCGGCATCGCCGGCATGATCACGATCGAGGACGTGCTCGAGCAGATCGTCGGCGACATCGACGACGAATACGATTTCGACGAGCAGGACGAGAACATCATCGCCGACGCCGACGGCGGTTTCCGGGTCAAGTCGCTGACCGAGATCGAGCAGTTCAACGCCAGCTTCGGAACCACCTTCCCCGAGGCCGACTTCAACACCATCGGCGGCCTGGTGACCGATGCCTTCGGGCGCGTGCCGCGCCGCGGCGACGCGATCGACCTGGCCGACTACCGCTTCGAGGTGCTGCGGGCCGACGCCCGCCATGCCCAGCTCTTCCATGTGACCCGGTCCAAGGACGCCGCGGTGCGCGCCACCGCTGACGGGGAAGCCGACCAGCATGCCTGAGGCCGGCGGCGCCGCGCCTGCGGCCGCCCCGGCTGAGCCCCGATCCACGGCGCCGGTAGCCGGAGCCGCGGTTGCCGCGGGACGCCGGCCGCCGTTGCGCCGGTTCGCGCCGCTGCTGTGCCTGGCCGCCGGGGTCGTCCACGCATGGTCCTTCGCGCCGGCCAATCTGCCCTGGCTCGCGCTGCTGGCGCTGGCGGTGGTGTTGCGCTACGCGCTGCAGGCGCCCGATGCCCGCGCCGGCGCCGCGGCAGGCTTCGCGTTCGGCTGCGGCTGGCTGGGACTCGGACTGTGGTGGATCTACATCAGCCTGCACGAGTACGGCGGCCTGGCGGCGCCGCTGGCGGGCGCCGCGACCGCCCTGCTGGCCGCCGGCCTGGCGTTGCTGCCGGCGCTGGCGCTGGCGCTGGCCGCGGCGCGCACCGCGCCCGGCACCGTGGGGCGCGCTGGTGCCATCGTGGCGGCCTGGACGCTGGCCGAGTGGCTGCGCGGCGTGCTGTTCGGCGGCATGCCCTGGCTGTCGACCGGCTACGCCCACACCGACGGCCCGCTGGCGGGCTACGCTCCCCTCATTGGGGTGTACGGCGTCGGCGCGATGGCGGCGCTGGTGGCCGTCGCTCCGCTGCTGGCCTGGCCCGACGCGACGCACCGGGGGCGCGCGCAAGCCGGCACGCTGGCCGGCGCGCTGGCGCTGCCGCTGGCCGTACTGGCGCTGGGCCAGGCCCTGCGCGGCGAGCAGTGGTCGCAGCCGCAGGGCGCGCCGATCCGCGTGCGCCTGGTCCAGGGCAATATCGCGCAGGACATCAAGTTCGGCGACGAGGGCCTGGACACCGCCGTGGCCCGATACCTGCCGGCGCTGCGCGCCGACGCCAAGCGCAGCGCCGGCGATCACGCGCCCCACGAGGGCACGCCGCGGCCCGACCTCATCGTGCTGCCCGAATCGGCCTTTCCGGTACCGGTGAACGACCTGCCCGACGAGGTCATGCGCGTGCTCGCCGACGAGCGCGAGCGCGACGGCGCCGCGCTGATCTTCGGCGCCTTCGTCGTCGAACCGCGGCGCCGCTACTTCAACAGCGCGATCGGCCTGGGCCCCGACAGCATCGCGCCGCAGCGCTACAGCAAGCGCCACCTGGTGCCCTTCGGCGAATTCATCCCGTTCGGGTTCCGCTGGTTCGTCGACCTGCTGCGCATTCCCATCGGCGACCAGGAACGCGGCGAGCGCTACCAGCCGCCAATGGCGCTGGCCGGCCAGCAGATCGCGGTGAACATCTGCTTCGAGGACCTGTTCGGCGCGCAGATCCTCGATGCCTGGCACGACCCGCAGCGCACGCCGACGCTGCTGCTGAACCTGTCCAACCTGGGCTGGTTCGACGACTCGCCGGCGCTGGCCCAGCACCTGCAGATCTCGCGCATGCGCGCGCTGGAGACCGCCCGGCCGCTGCTGCGCGCCACCAATACGGGCATCACGGCCATCATCGATGCGCGCGGCCGGGTCAGCGCGCAGCTGCCGATCCAGACCCAGGCGGTGCTCGACGGCCAGGTCCAGGGAATGCACGGCGACACCCCCTTTACCTGGGCGGGAAATCTGCCGATATTGCTGGCGTGCGGCGCGCTGCTGCTGCTGTGCGGGTGGCGCGGCCGTAGCGGCGGCGCCACCCGCGACCTGAAACCCTCTTCATGACGACGCGCCGGCAGGCACCAGCCGGGGCGGCGATGGCGCGCGACCCGTAGCGGCGAAACTTGAACCCGATACGATGGCCTTTGGGCCCGCAAATCGTCCCTTTCCGATGGCGCCGTCTCGCTACGCTTGCCTTGGCTTGCCGGTACGCCACCGGCCGACGCAGGAGACGGGCGCAAAATGGGCAGCATCGAACAATTCTTCCTCAGTGGCAGCACCCTGCCCGCCATGCCCGAGGTTGCGCGCCAGCTGATCGCCAGTTTCGACGACGATAAGGTCGACCTGCACACGATCGTCAACCTGGCGTCCCGGGAGCAGGCGCTGGCACTGCGGATACTGCGGCTGGCCAATGCCGCGCATGCGGCGCACGGCCCGCGCGCCCGCACCGTGTCCAGCCTGAACGACGCCGCCGGCCTGCTGGGCATGGAAAAGCTGCGCAATCTCGTGCTCGCCGCCTCGATCGCCGGCGCGTTTCCGCGCATCGAAGGATTCGACCGCATCGCCTTCTGGAAGCACGCGGTCGCCACCGGCGGCTATGCCCGCTGGTTCGCGCGCATCCTGGGGGTCGATGCCGACAGCGCCTACCTGGCCGGATTCATGCTGCGCAGCGGCCAGCTGCTGATGACGCGCGCCGTGCCGGAGGCAATGCGCGAGGTCGAGGCGTCGAGCGTTTCGCCGGGGGCGCGTCTGGCGCACGAACAGCGCATCGTCGGCTGCACGCACGCGCAGGTCACCGCCGAACTGGCGCGCCGCTGGCAGCTGCCCCAGCGCCTCATCGACGGCTTCGCCCATGCGGCCGAGCCGCTCAAGGCGCGGCCCTTTTCGCTGCTGGCCGCGCTGCTGAACATGGCGTCCGTGATGGCCGACTCCGGCGCGATGAACGTGCCCGCCGGCGAGGCCCTCGAGGAAGCCGACGGTCCGCTGCTGGACCACCTGCGGCTGGATGTCCCGTGGCTGCAGTCGACGGCGCCGACGTACGACGAGCTGACGGCGCCGGTCGACGAACTGCTGGCCTAGGGGCAATCGAGGGGCCGGGGGTGGGGGTCGACGCCCGGCCATGCCAGTAGAATCCCCGCCCAGCCGCCCCTCCTTCCTCCACTCCTGCGGCGGCATCGGGCCATGATCACTTTTCAAGAAGCCATCCTGCGCCTGCAGGCGTACTGGAACGAACAGGGTTGCGCGCTGCTGCAGCCGATCGACGTCGAGGTCGGTGCCGGCACCTCGCACACCGCGACGTTCCTGCGAGCCATCGGGCCCGAGCCCTGGCGCGCCGCCTACGTGCAGCCCTCGCGGCGGCCCAAGGACGCGCGCTACGGCGAGAATCCCAACCGCCTGCACCAGCACCACCAGTACCAGGTGGTGCTCAAGCCCTCGCCGCCCGACATCCTGGATCTCTACCTCGGATCGCTCAAGGCGCTGGGCATCGATACGCTGCGCAACGACATCCGCTTCGTCGAGGACAACTGGGAAAACCCCACGCTGGGCGCCTGGGGCCTGGGCTGGGAAGTGTGGATGAACGGCATGGAGATCACGCAGTTCACCTACTTCCAGCAGGTGGGCGGCCTCGAGTGCCGGCCGATCACCGGCGAGATCACCTACGGCCTCGAGCGCCTGACCATGTACCTGCAGGACATCGACAACGTCTTCGACCTCGTCTACACGCGCTGGCGCGACCGCGGCCAGGAGCGCATCCTGCGCTACGGCGACGTGTTCCACCAGAACGAGGTCGAGCAGTCGCGCTACAACTTCGAGGCCTCCGATCCGGCGCTGCTGCTGGACCAGTTCCGCCGCCACGAGGCCGAGTCGGCCCGCCTGATGACCGCCGAACTGGCGCTGCCCGCCTACGAGGCGCTGCTCAAGGCCGCCCACACCTTCAACCTGCTGGACGCGCGCGGGGCCATAAGCGTCACCGAACGCGCCGGCTACATCGCCCGCATCCGCAAGCTGGCGCGCGCGGTGGCGCAGAGCTATTACGCGGCCCGCGAGCGGCTGGGCTTCCCCATGCTGCCGTCGCCCGCCGGAGCCGCGCAATGACGGCCGATCGCGCCTGCCTGCTGGTGGAACTGCTCACCGAGGAGCTGCCACCCAGGTCGCTGCGGGTACTGGGCGAGGCCTTTGCCGCCGGCGTGCACCAGGGCCTCGTGCTGCACGACCTGGCCGACCCCGCACCGGACAAGGTGCAGTACTTCGCCTCGCCGCGGCGCCTGGGCGTGCGCATCGACGACGTGCTGGCCGTGGCGGCGCAGCGCGCCTTCGTGCAGAAGCTGGTGCCGGTGAGCGTCGGCCTGGACGCCCAGGGAGCACCCACGCCGGCGCTGCGCAAGAAGCTCGATGCGCTGGGCCTGGCCTACGACCCGCAACATATCGCGCGCGAGCCCGATGGCCGCCAGGACGTGCTCGTCTACCGCGGCGTGCGTCCCGGCGTCGGCCTGGCCGCCGGCCTGCAGGCGGCGCTCAACGAGGCCATCGAGCACCTGCCGATACCCAGGCTGATGAGCTATCAGCTGGCCGACGGCGTCACCACGGTGCAGTTCGTGCGTCCGGTCCACGCGCTGGTGGCGCTGCACGGCAGCGCCGTGGTACCGGTCGCGGCGCTGGGCATGACCGCGGGCCGCACGACCGCCGGCCACCGCTTCCACGCGCCGGGCCCGCTGCAGATCACCGCGGCGGACACCTACGAAGCGCAGCTGCGCGGGCAGGGCCGCGTGCTGGCGTCCTTCGAGGAGCGCCGTGCGGTCATCGTCGCCCAGCTCAATGCCGCGGCCGCGCGGGCCGGCGCGCAGGCGCTGATGCCCGAGGAGCTGGTCGAGGAGGTCACCGCGCTGGTCGAATGGCCGGCGGTGTACGAATCGGGCTTTGAGGAGGCATTCCTGGCGGTGCCACAGAACTGCCTCATCCTGACGATGCAGCAGAACCAGAAGTACTTCGCGCTTCAGGACGCACGCGGGCACCTGCGCAACCGCTTCCTGCTGGTGAGCAATATCGAGACGGCGGACCCCGGCGCCATCGTGGCGGGCAATGCCCGCGTGGTGCGCGCGCGGCTGGCCGACGCCAAGTTCTTCTTCGACCAGGACCGGCAGCACCGGCTCGAATCGCGCCTGGCCGGCGCCGCCAGCGTCGTCTATCACGGTGCGCTCGGGTCGCAGCGCCAGCGCATCGACCGGCTGGTGCAGCTGGCCGACAGCATCGCATCGGCCCTGCCCGCGGGCATGCGCCCGCCCGCCGCCACGGTGACGCGCGCGGCACTGCTGGCCAAGGCCGACCTGGGCACGCTGATGGTCGGCGAATTTCCCGAGCTGCAGGGCGAAATGGGCACGATCTACGCCCGGCTCGAGGGCGAGGACGAGACCATCGCCGCGGCCATCGAAGAGCATTACCGGCCCCGCTATGCCGGCGACGCGGTGCCCGCGTCGCTGGTCGGCGCCTGCGTGGCGCTGGCCGACAAGCTCGAGACCCTGGCCGGCCTGTTCGGGGCCGGCGAACGGCCCAGCGGCGACCGCGACCCGTATGCCTTGCGCCGCAACGCCCTGGGCATCCTGCGCATCCTCGAGGAAAAGGCGCTGCCGCTGGAGCTGCCGCGGCTGATCGGGCTGGCGTTCGACGCCTTCGCCCCGGCCGACGTCCCCAAGGGCTTCACGCGCTGCGAGGCCGAGGTCGAGCAGTTCCTGTTCGAGCGGCTGCGCGGCACGCTCATCGAGCTGGGCTATGGGGCGCGCGAGGTCGACGCCGTGCTGTCGCTGCGGCCGGGCCGCATCGACCGCGTGGCCGCGCGCATGGCCGCGGTGCGCGCCTTCATGCAGCTGCCCGACGCGGCCAGCCTGGCGGCGGCGAACAAGCGCATCGCCAACCTGCTGCGCAAGAGCGGCGGCGGGGGTGCCGTCGACCCGTCGACGGCCGTCGATGCGGCACTGCTGCTGGAGCCGGCCGAGCAGGCGCTGGCAGCCGGCTACGCGGCCGTGGCACCGCGGGTAGCCGCGGCGGAGGCCGCCGGCGACGATGCCGGCGTGCTGCGCGCACTGGCGCCGCTGCGCCAGCCGGTGGATCGCTTCTTCGACGACGTCATGGTGCTGGTCGAGGAACCGCGCCTGCGTGCCAACCGCCTGGCGCTGCTCGGACAGCTGCGCGCGCTGATGAACCGCATCGCCGATATCGCCCTGCTGGCGGCCGGATGAAGCAGGCGCAGGGCACCCTCGGCATGGCGCTGCGGTCGGCGCTCTACCTGGTACTGCTGGTCGTCAGCGTGGCGCCGTACTCGGTGGCCGTATTGGCGTGGTCGTGGGTGCCGCAGCCGCGGCGCTACTGGCTGGTCACCGGGTGGACGCGCTTCGCCATCTTCTGCGCGCGCGTCGTGTGCGGCATCCGCTGCGAGGTGCGGGGGCGCGAGAACCTGCCCAATGGCCCGGCCATCGTGCTGTGCAAGCACCAGTCGGCCTGGGAGACGCTGTGGCTGACGACGGCGATGCCGCGCCCGCTCACCTTCGTATACAAGCGCGAACTGCATTACCTGCCGTTCTTCGGCTGGGGCATCGCCACGCTGGGCATGATCAACATCGACCGCGCGCGCGGCAGCGACGCCTTCGAGCAGGTGGTCGAACAGGGCGGCGCCTGCCTGGCACGGGGCTGGTGGATCGTCATCTTTCCGGAAGGCACGCGCACCGTGCCGGGCGCGGCGCCGCGCTACAAGACCGGCGGCGCGCGCCTGGCGGTGCGCACGCTGGCGCCGGTGGTGCCGATTGCCGTCAACTCCGGCGAACTGTGGCCACGCAAGGCATTTCTCAAAAGGCCGGGTACGATCACGGTGTCGATCGGACCGCCGATCGACCCGGCCGGCCGCAGCGCCGGCGAGGTCGCCGACCTGGTGGAGAACTGGATCGAAACCGAGATGCACCGCATCGCGCCCCACCGCTATCCGGCCGTAGCCGCAGCCGCGCCCGGCAGCGCGCCGGCGGCATGAGCGAGCCCGCACGCCCTCCCCGGGCCCGCCGCGGCGCCGGGCTCTCGGTCGGCGAGGCCGTTCCGGCGCAGCTGAGCCTGGGCTTCGATGCGCTGCCTGCCGCCGTGGCCCCCGTCACGGCGCCGGCCGCCGATTCGGCCGCGGCACCGGGCCGGCGCATCCTGCTGTCGGGCGATCCGTGCCATTACCAGCTGCGCCGTGCCCGCCGCCGCACCATCGGTTTCCAGATCGACGACCGCGGGCTGACCGTGAGTGCGCCGCGCTGGGTATCGCTGCGCGAAATCGAGGCCTCGATCGTCGAAAAGGAGCGCTGGATCCGCACGCGCCTGGAACAGTGGCGCCAGTGGCGCGCCAAGCGCCAGCTGCCCCAGGTGGTGTTCGCCGACGGCGGCAGCCTGCCCTTCCTGGGCACGCCGATCACGCTGCGGCTGCGCGCGGACCTGCGCGCATCCGAACTGGCGGGGGGTAGCGCCGGCGAGGAATTGCGCCTGGCGCTGCCGGCCGACGCGGTCGAATCGCAGGTGCGCGATGCGGTACAGGCCTGGCTCAAGGAGCAGGCGCTGCGCGTGCTGGGCGAACGGCTGCAGGCACTGAGCGCCCGCAACGGCGTGCAGTATTCCTCGTGGGCGCTGTCGTCGGCGCGCTCGCAGTGGGGTTCGTGCGGTGCCGACGGCCGCATCCGCCTGAACTGGCGGCTGGTGCACTTTTCCCTGCCGGTGATCGATTACGTGGTCGCCCACGAACTGGCGCACATCAAGGAACTCAATCACGGCCCGCAGTTCTGGGCCCAGGTGGCGCGCCTGCTGCCCGGCTTCGAGGCGGCGCGCGATCACATCAGGAACGAGGACCTGGCGAGCCTGCCGCTGTAGTGCCGGACGCCGCGGCCGCGCTGCGGCCCAGGCGCGGCCGCCATACCGCCAGCGCGATGTTGGCGACCGACACCGCCAGGATGATCCACAGCCCGCCCCACTCGGTGCGCAGCACCTCGGCCAGCTGGGCCGGATCGGCCTGGCCGGACGCCGCCAGGGCCGACAGGTCCGCCGCCTGGCGGGCGCTACCGCTGATGGTGAGCAGCGTACCCTCGAAGGTACTGATGCCCAGCAGGGCCTTGAGCCACGCCCAGCCGGCGTTGATATAGACGTCGTTGGCGGCGATTGCCAGCAGCCCGCTCACCAGCACGACCGCCAGCGAGGGCACGAGCAGCCACTGGGTGATCGCGGCGATGCCCTGGCGGACCGCGGCGTATTCGACCAGCGAGTGCCGCGGCGCCGTGGCCACCAGCACGATGCAGGCCGCCAGCGATCCCATGACGCCGACCGCGCCGATCTCGTGCAGGAACTTCAGGATCCTTCTCATCGGGGTCATCCACCTTGCCGCCATCGCGCCGCCATCGTGCCGGCGCCGTCGTCGGCAGCGCGCGCCGCGCTGCCAATGTACTGCAGCGCCGCCGCAAAACCCCATGCGCGCCTGCGGGAATGGCCGGCGCGGCGCGGCCGCCCGCAATCATCGCCGCAACGCGGTGGCGCCGGCAGATCAGGCGGCCCGGGGTTCCCCGGGCACGGCCGCGTCGGCGGCGATCACCTCGAACGGCACCGCGCGCGCGCGCAGCTGCCCTTGCAGGTACTCGAAGGCATCGGGCACCGCCTCGGGCGGTCCCTTGACGCCGAATTCGATATGGCGGCGTGCCGGGCGCCCGTCGCGGCCGTCGCCCACCGACGGCAGGCTGAAGGTACGCACGCCGGCAAAGCGCGCCTCGATGTCCTGCATCAGCGGCGTGATCGCGGACTCGGGCGTGTCGTAGAGCAGCAGCGCGCGGTCGACCTGCGGGCTGCGGTGGAACAGCGCCTGGTAGCAGGTGTCGAGCACCCAGTCGATCATCGGCCACGCCATCACCGGAAATCCCGGCACGAAATAGTGCCGTGCCACGGAAAAGCCCGGGATGCGATTGAACGGATTGGGGATCAGGCTGGCACCGCGCGGAAACTCGCCCATCATCAACACGCGCTGGCCCTCGGGTGTCGTCAGGTCGGTGACGCCGCGCTTGGCCACCGCCTGCGCGATGTCCTCGCGCGCCTGCGGGTGCAGCACCAGGTCCACGCCCAGCGCCGCTGCCGCGGCCTGGCGCGTGTGGTCGTCGGGCGTGGCGCCGATGCCGCCGCAGCTGAACACCACGTCGTCGCCGGCCAGGCTGCGGCGCAGGGCCGCCTCCAGCGCCGCCCGCTCGTCGGGCAGGAACTGCGCCCACGACAGCGACAGGCCGCGCGCCCGCAGCGTCTCGATGACGTGCGCCATGTGACGGTCGGCGCGCCGCCCCGAAAGTATTTCGTCACCGATCACATAAAGGCCGAATCGCGTCAATCCGTTCTCCTGATGCCGGCCCGGCACCCCTGCCGCGAAGCCGGCGAATTGCGCGGTCTTCGCCGACGAGTTGTGCGGCTCCGAGGCGCAATAGCATCGTATGCGCGGATTTTTCTACCGGTGTTACGTTTTGTTACAACTGACCCTCAATGCCGCGGTTACCGGGCCGTAACGCCATGTGTCGGGCGAACAAGCGGCCATTTCCGGTCGCACGCCGCGAAGCCGCATGGCCCCGGGAATCGGGGACCACGCCGGCGCACAGGGTGAAAGGAACGGCTATGAGCATCCAGGGATTCGGCAACAGTGTGTACGGCTACACGCCATACGGTGCGAGCAGCACCAATGCCAGCACCGGTACCGGCAGCGCGCAAGGCGCCACCGCGGCGCCGGCCAGCACGGCGGATAGCGATGGCGACAACGACGGCAGCCGGTCCGGCGGCGCGGCCGCGAGCTTCAAGGCCTTCATCGACGCGGTATTCCAGGCGTTCGGACAAAGCGGGCTGGCCGGCGGCAGTGCTGCCGCGGCAACGACTGCCGCCGCACCAGGCCCCGCGACGACCATCGCGGCGACCACCGTACCCGTGACGACGACCACGTCGTCCTCGTCAACCACGTCCGCCGCGACGACCGGCAATTCACCGGCCAGCACCGCCACGGCGGCGGCAACGCCCGCGGCAGCGTCCAGCGGCAGCGCACCGGCCACGCCCGGCACGCCCTCGGCCACCGATGTGCTGAGCGCGCTGCACACCTTCCTCGATGACCTGTTCACCGCGCTCGGTTCCCTCGGCGGCAACGCCGGCGGTGGCGGCCGGCACGACGACGACGGCGATCACGATGGCGGCCGCGAGGGCGGCGCCGCGGCCGCCGGCGGCACGGCAGGCGCGGCCCAGGCGCTGCAGGGACTGCTGACCAGCCTGGGCGTGACGCCGTCGCCGACCGGTGCCACGCCGGCAGCGACCACGACGAGCACGTCGTCCGCGACGACGACGCCCGCCGCGACCGCCAGCGCCGCGGCGAGCACGCCAGCGGCGGCCGGCACCGCGACGACCAGCGCGGCACCCGCAGCCACCGCCAGCGCAAGCACGGTGATCAACTCGAACGTCAGCTCGGCCAGCGCTCCTGCCGGCGGCGGACATCATCACCATCACCACCGGCTGGAAGATGCGTACAACGGCGGCAACAGCCTGGTGGACGCGCTGCAAAAGCTGATCTCCAGCCTGACCGGGGGTTCGTCCACCGCCAGCACCGCAGCGACGGCCGGCGGCGCGGCCAGCGCCAGCCCGGCAGCGGCTGCCAGCACGGCGCCGGCAACGGCAGCCACCGCCTCCGCCAGCACGGCAACGACCAGCAGTTCCAGCGCGGCGGCGCCGGCCAGCGATCCGCTGGCAATGCTCAAGCAGGACTTCCAGGCGCTGGTCAGCGCGCTGCATCCGGCGGGCGCCAGCGCCCCGACCCTGGTCGGGTTCCTGCAGAACCTCGCCAGCGACCTGGGCGGCGGCGCGTCCGCCGGGCTGGGGACCAGCGGCAGCCTGGTGAATACCACGGCCTAGCGGTCGCCCGCACCCCGGCCCTCTCCCGCGCGCGGAGGAGGGCCCGGGGTGAGGGTGCAATCACGCCCTAGCGCAGCACGCTCTCCCAGACCTTCTCCAGGCGCTTCACGCTCACCGGCTGCGGCGTGCGCAGCTCCTGCGCATACAGCGAGACGCGCAGTTCCTCGAGCAGCCATCCGAACTCCTGCAGGCGCTCGTCGGGCACGCCCTTGCGCGCGGCCACCTCGCGCAACCAGCGGTTCTGCAGCGGCAGGATGTCGCGGCCGCGCGCCGCATCGCGCGCCGGATCGGCCTTGAGCTTGTCGATGCGCAGCGCCATGCCCTTGAGATAGCGCGGCAGGTTGCCCAGCGCGGCGGCCGGCGCATCGACCACGAAGCGCCGGCCGAGCAGCCGGGCCATCTGCTGCTCGATGTCCTGGCGCGCCGGATCGGTATTGCGCAGGGCATTGAGCTTGCGCTGTACCGCGCCAGCCTCGTCGACGATCTGCACCACCAGGCGCGCGATCTCCTGGGCCACGAGACCCAGGCGGCCGCGCGCCACTTCCTTGCGGGCCAGGAACTGCGCCCGGTCCTGCGGCCACGGCTCGGCCAGGCAGACGCGGTCGAGTGCGGCGGTCAGCACCTGTTCGCCCAGCGGATCGAGCTGGCTCATCGGCGCGAGCGTGCGCGCCCGCATCTGCACCGGCGCCAGCGCCGACTGGCCTTTCTCCAGCGCCTGGATCTGCTGGCGCAGCTGCAGGCGGAACAGCCGGCGCAACCCGCCGCGCTGCGCCCGTCGGGCGGCGTCCGGATCATCAAATACCTCCAGCGTGCATTGGTCGCCCTGGTCGACCAGCGCCGGGTAGCCGATCAGTACCTGCCCGCCGCGGCGCACTTCCTGCAGTTCGGGCAGTTCGCCGAAGTCCCAGTCGGTGATCGGGGCCGCCTCGGCGCTGGCGCCGCCGCGGGTGTCCGCCGCGGCGAGCTCGCGGAAGCTCTGCTGGATCTGCGCGGCAAGTTCCGAGCGCAGCGCCGCCAGGTTGCGGCCCATGGCGAGCTGGCGGCCGTCGGCGTCTATCACCTTGACGTTCATCGTCAGGTGGGCCGGCACGCTCTCGAGCTTGAAGTCCGTGGGCGCGCACACCACGCCCGTCTGCGTGCGGATGTCGGCGATCAGGCTGTCGATCAGGCCGGCAACCGCGCCGTCGGGCGGCACCGGCCGGCGCTCGACGAACGCCGCCGCATAGGCGGGCAGCGGCACGCAGGCGCGCCGCAGTTTCTGCGGCAGCGACTTGAGCAGCTGCTGGACCTTCTCCTTGAGCATGCCGGGCACGAGCCATTCGCAGCGCACCGAGTCGACCTGGTTGAGGGCGAACAGCGGCACGGCCAGCGTGACCCCGTCGCGCGGGCTGCCGGGTTCGAAGTGGTAGCCCAGGGCCATGCGCACCCCGCGCACCTCCAGCGCCTTGGGGAAGAGCTCGTTGGCCGCGCCGCTGGCCTCGTGGCGCATCAGCGCATCGCGCGACAGGTACAGCAGGCGCGGCTGGTCGCGCTCGGCCTGGGCGCGCCAGCGCTCGAAGCCGGCGCCGTCGCACACGTCCGGCGGGACCAGAGCCTCGTAGAAGGCGGCGATCTGCTCCTCGTCGACAAGCACGTCGGGGCGCCGCGTACGGTGCTCGAGCTCGCGGATCTCCCCGATGAGCCGCCGGTTGTGCGCGAAGAACGGTGCCCGGGTCTCCCACTGGCCGGCCACCAGCGCCTCGCGGATGAAGATCTGCCGCGCATGCGCCGGGTCGACCGGCCCGTAGGGCACGCGCCGCTGGACGTACACCGGCAGGCCGTACAGCGTGCCGCGTTCCAGCGCCACCACCTGCGCACTGCGCTTCTCCCAGTGCGGATCGCCGTGGCTGCGGCGGATCAGGTGCCCGGCGCAGCGCTCGATCCACACCGGGTCGACGTCGGCCACGGTGCGCGCATACAGCCGCGAGGTCTCGACCAGCTCGGCCGCAACGATCCAGCGCGCGGCCCGCCGCGCCTTGGGCGAACCGGGCCACAGGTGGAACTTGATGCCGCGCGCCCCCAGGAAGGGCGGCTCGCGGCGGTCGGCCGGATCGACCTCGCCGCTTTTCATGCCGACATTGCCCAGCAGGCCCGCGAGCAGCGCGCGGTGCACCTGCTCGTAGGTGGCGGCGCTGGTGTTCACCCGCCAGCCCTGCTCGCCGACGATCTGCAGCAGCTGCCCGTGCACATCGCGCCATTCGCGCACGCGCCGGCCGTTGATGAAATCCTGGCGGAACTCCTCGGCCAGCCGCCGGTTCGACTTCTTGTGCTCGACCCGCTCCTGCAGCGCGTTCCACAGCCGCAGGAACGTGAGAAAGTCCGATTTCTCGTCGGCATGGCGCCGGTGTGCCTCGTCGGCCGCCTGCTGCATGCCCGGCGGCCGCTCGCGCGGATCCTGCACGCTGAGCACGGCCGCGATGATCAACGCCTCGTGCAGGCAGTGCTGGTCGCGCGCCGCCAGCAATATGCGGCCGATGCGCGGATCCACCGGGATGCGCGCCAGGTCGCGGCCCAGCGCCGTCAGGCGCAGGTCCTCGTCGACCGCGCCCAGCTCGGTGAGCAGCTGGTAGCCGTCGGTGATGGCGCGCGGCGGCGGCGCATCGATGAACGCAAAGCGGGCCGGGTCGCCCAGGCCATGCGCGCTCATCCGCAGGATGACCGCGGCCAGCGACGAGCGCAGCACCTCCGGATCGGTGAACGCCGGGCGCGCCGCCAGCTCGGCCTCGTCGTACAGGCGGATGCACACGCCCGCGGCCACGCGTCCGCACCGCCCGGCGCGCTGGTCGGCGGCCGCGCGCGAGATCGGCTCGATGCGCAGCTGCTCGACCTTGTTGCGGTAGCTGTAGCGCTTCACCCGCGCCTGCCCGGTGTCGACCACGTAGCGGATTCCCGGCACCGTCAGCGAGGTCTCGGCAATATTGGTGGCCAGCACGATGCGGCGCCCGCCGCCGGGCTTGAAGACCCGCTCCTGGTCCTCGGACGACAGCCGCGCGAACAGCGGCAGGATCTCGGTACCGGGCGGATGGTGCTTGCGCAGGGCCTCGGCCAGGTCGCGGATCTCGCGCTCGCCGGGCAGGAATACCAGCACGTCGCCGCGGCCCGCGGCCGCCAGTTCGTCGACCGCCTCGATCACCGCCTGGACCTGGGTCTTGGGTTCGGGTTTGCGCGGCGCCGGCACGCCATCCGGCGTCGCGGGGGCGAGTGCGGCGCCGGCGCGCGGCGCCGCCGGGCGCGCGGGCAGGTCGGTATCGGTGAAGGGGCGGTAGCGGATCTGCACCGGATACAGGCGGCCGGAAACCCGCAGCACCGGCGCCGGCGTGCCGGCCAGGCCGAAGTGCGCCGCGAAGCGGTCGGCATCGATCGTCGCCGAGGTGATGATGAGCTTGAGGTCGGGACGCCGCGGCAGCAGCTGGTGCAGGTAGCCGAGCAGGAAGTCGATGTTCAGGCTGCGCTCGTGCGCCTCGTCGATGATGATCGTGTCGTAGGCGCGCAGGTCCGGGTCCGAATGGGTCTCGGCAAGCAGTATGCCGTCGGTCATCAGCTTGATGCGGGCGCCCGGACGCGTCTCGTCGGTGAACCGGACCTTGAAGCCGACCACCTGGCCCAGCGGCGTCTGCAATTCCTGGGCGATGCGCCGCGCGACGCTCGATGCCGCCAGGCGGCGCGGCTGCGTGTGGCCGATGAGCCCGCGGCGACCGCGCCCCAGGGCCAGGCAGATCTTGGGCAATTGCGTGGTCTTGCCCGAGCCGGTCTCGCCGCAGACAATGACGACCGGGTGGGCGAGGATGGCGGCACGGATCTCGCCGCGCCGGCCGTTGATCGGCAATTCGCCGTCAAAGGCGATGGCCAGGCCCGATTCGTCCGGTCCCGCGTCGGGTCCGGCATCGGGCCCCTGGTGTTCGGCAGCGTTTTGCACACGAAAGCCCTGGCTCGGCCCCAGCCATGTCCGGGGCGCGAAGTATACTTTTACCCTCGCCGCCATGAACGATCATCCGCCCCCGCCCGTCGTGCACGCCGCCCCGCCACCGGCGCCGGCCGCGCCATCGGCGATGCCGGACGCGCCGCCGTCGCATGCGCCGTTCGTCGCCTGGCTGCGCGATGTCGCCCCGTACGTGCACGCGCACCGCGGGCGCACCTTCGTCGTGGGTTTCGGCGGCGAGCTCATCGAGGACGGCCATCTCGAGGGCCTGGTGCACGACCTGTCGCTGCTGCAGGCGTTGGGCATCCGCCTGGTCATCGTGCACGGCTCGCGGCCGCAGGTCCAGCGCCTGCTGGCGCTCAAGCAGGTGCCCTCGACCTTCGTCGCCGGGCGGCGCATCACCGACAGCGCGTCGCTCGAATGCGTCAAGGAGGCTGCCGGCGCGATCCGCCTGGGCATCGAGGCCGCCTTCTCGCAGGGCCTGCCCAATACCCCGATGGCCAACAGCCGCATCCGCGTGGTCAGCGGCAACTTCGTGGTCGCGCGGCCGGTGGGAATCCTCGACGGGGTCGACCTGCAGCACACCGGGCTGGTGCGCAAGGTTGACGTCGAGGCGCTGCGCGCCAGCCTGGAAAACGGCTACCTGGTGCTGCTCTCGCCGCTGGGTTTCTCGCCTACCGGCGAAGCGTTCAACCTCACCATGCAGGACGTCGCCGCCAGCACCGCCATCGCGCTGAAGGCCGACAAGCTCATCCTGGTGGGCTCGAGCGCGGGCGTGCAGGACCGCGCCGGCGAGCTGCTGACCGAACTGTCGGCCGCCGATGCCGAGCGCATGATCGCCGAGGGCGACCTCGACCCGGCCTGCACGGCCGACCTGAGCCACATGCTCAAGGCCTGCCGCGCGGGCGTCTCGCGCGCGCACCTGATCCCCGCGCAGCTCGACGGCGGCATCCTCGTCGACCTGTTCACGCACAGCGGGGTGGGCAGCATGCTCACGCCCAGCGACCTCGAGGCGCTGCGCGAGGCCGGCCCCGACGACGTCGGCGGCATCCTGCGGCTGATCGCCCCGCTCGAGGAGGACGGCACACTGGTCAAGCGCCCGCGCGAGGTCATCGAGCGCGAGATCGGCCAGTTCTCCGTGCTCGAGCACGACGGCGTCATCTTCGGCTGCGCCGCGCTGTTCTCGTATCCGCAGGAAGGCATCGGCGAGATGGGCTGCCTGACGGTGCATCCCGGGCAGCGCGAGGTCGGCGACGGCGAGCGCCTGCTGCGGCGCATCGAGGCGCGCGCGCGCGCGGCCGGCCTCAAGCGGCTGTTCGTGCTGACCACACGCACTACCCACTGGTTCCTCAAGCGCGGCTTCACCATCGCCGCATTCGAGGACCTGCCCGCCGAGCGCCGGTCCCAGTACAACTGGCAGCGGCGCTCGCAGATTCTCATCAAGACGCTGTAAGGCGCCACCGGCGCACGCAACGAGGACGGCACATGGCACGCATGGTCAATTGCATCAAGCTGGGTCGCGAATCCGAGGGGCTGGACTTCCCGCCGGTTCCCGGCGAGTTCGGCAAAAAGCTCTACGAGAGCGTCTCCAAGGAGGCCTGGGCACAGTGGCAGCGCCACCAGACCATGCTGGTCAACGAGAACCGGCTCAACCTCTCCGACGCGCGGGCGCGCCAGTACCTGCGCACGCAGATGGAGGAATACTTCTTCGGCACCGGCGGCGACGTGCCGGCCGGCTACGTGCCGCCCTCGGCCTAGCCGCCGCCCCGCCCGCGCTATACTTCGCCCCACGCTAGGGGTCCCGCACAAAACCGCGACAGACATCGTCGCGGTCCCGCAGCAGTTTTCGGGACGGGTGAGAAAAACCCTTGGAACCTGATCAAGTTAACACTTGCGCAGGGAAGCGTCAGGCCATATCCGGGGTTGGAATCCGCGTCCTTCAACATCGGCCATGGTCCAGCGACTCCCTGCCATCGATGCCGGGAGGCGCGCGATGGCAATTCCGTTCTGCACCCCGGGGCGCCTGCCCCCGTTCCTTGCTTTTCGCCTGCTGCCGCCGCTGCTGGCCCTCACCGGCCTGCTGGCCAGCCACCCGGCGCTCGCGCAGGCGGCGCGCAGGCCCAATTGCGCGACATCGTCGATCACTACCCGGGCATCCAAAGCGAA
>JBBISD010000048.1:0-20717 GCA_037441485.1 Burkholderiales bacterium | reverse complement strand
CCTGGCCGCTGGTGTACGCCACCGCGTTCTCCGGCTTCTACTGGGCGATGCTGGCGGTGCTCTGGGCGCTGTTCTTCCGTCCGGTCGGCTTCGACTACCGCAGCAAGATCGACGATCCGCGCTGGCGCAGCATCTGGGATTGGGGCCTGTTCATCGGCGGCACCGTCCCGCCGCTGATCTTCGGCGTGGCCTTCGGCAATCTGCTGCGGGGCGTGCCCTTCGGCTTCGACGCCGGCATGGTGTCCACCTACACCGGCAGCTTCTGGCAGCTGCTCAATCCGTTCGCGCTGCTGTGCGGCGTGGTGAGCTCGAGCATGATCGCCCTGCACGGGGCCGCCTACCTGGCGCATCGCACCGACGGCGTCATCCAGCGTCGCGCGATCGCCGGCGCCCGTGCCGCTGCCGTGCTGCTGGTCGTCGCCTTTGCCGCGGCCGGCGTCTGGGTCGCCTTCGGCATCGACGGCTACCGAATCACCTCGGTGGTCGATGCGGGCGCGGCGGCCAGCCCGATGGCCAAGACGGTGGTGCGTGCTGCGGGTGCCTGGATGGACAATTACCATCGTGCGCCGCTGACGCTGGCGCTGCCGGTGCTCGGCTTCGCCGGGGCGCTGGCCGCGCTGGCGCTGGTATCGGCGCGCCGCACCGGATGGGCGTTCATCGCCAGTGCGCTGGCGATGACCGGCGTCATCGGCACCGCGGGTGCGGCGATGTTCCCCTTCGTGATGCCGTCGTCGAGCGTCCCGGCGGCGAGCCTCACGGTCTGGGACAGCGTGTCCAGCCGCCTGACGCTGGGCATCATGCTGGCCGTGGCGGTCGTCTTCGTGCCCATCATCGTGGTCTACACCTCGTGGGCCTACCGGGTGATGGCCGGCAAGGTGACTGCGGCGTATGTCCGGGAGCACGAACATGAAGCGTACTGACGCCGCCTGTCGCGCCAGACAACGCGGCCGGCGCTGCCGGCCGCCGGGAGACTGATCATGTGGTACTTCGCCTGGATCCTCGGCATCGGGTTTGCCGTGCTGCTCTCCGTCCTGAACGCGATGTGGGGAGAGAACGCCGAGAACCGCAGCCAGTCCGGACTGGCGGACACCGCGCCGCCGCGCTAGGCGGCCGCCGCGCGCCGCCGGTGGCGCGCGGCCGCGCTACTTGCCGGTGGCGCAGGTGTTCACGCCCAGCAGCGAATACAGCGGACAGAGGCGGAACAGTCCCGTGGCCAGCGGAACGACGCCGATCCACGCCCAGACCGGGCCGCCCAGGACGGCCCAGGCCAGCAGGCCGGCGCCCACGATGACGCGCAGCACCCGATCGAATCCACCGACATTGACTTTCATGCGCAGCTCCCGAGAAAGGTCGCGACGGCCACCATTGGCACGGCCAGACGGCCACCATTAGAACGCGATTGCCGCCCGGCGGCGTGATCCAGGTCAGCAATCGCCTGCGTGCGGCCGGCGCCGGCAGCGGCGCCCGGCCCCGGAACCAACGCGCGGGGACGTTGCCAAAGGTAACGGTCGGCAGCCAAAGCGGATGCAGTGCCCGGGACCGCAGGGCGGAGGCGCTCCTGCGCGGCGGGGCATGGCACCGCGTTCGGGAGCAAGCCATGCTGACACCGTACCGCGCCGCGCGTTGCTGCGGCGCCATCCTCGCGGGAACCCTGCTGTCCGGCGCGGGCCTTTCGGCCTGCACGTCGATTCCGACCGGACGTACAGGCATCGAATGGACCCCCAGCCAGGGCACCGTCAGGGAGCCGCTGGCCGAGGGCTATCACGTGGTCTCGCCCTTTGCCCGCGTCTACGAACTGGACCTGCGCGAACAGGAGGGCGAGGAGCCGCTCGACGTGCTGGCCAACAACGGCCTGGACATCCACATGACCGCGTCGATCCTCTACCAGCCGATCGCCGACGAGGCGTATCAGCTCCTGACGCAGACGGGCCCGGAGTACTACCGCACCCTGGTCGCGCCATATGTACGGTCGAGTGCGCGCCGGGTGGTCGGGCGCTATGCGCCGGAGGAGATCTATTCGACCAAGCGCGAGCAGATCGAGCGCGAGATCCGCCAGGAGGTGATCGAGAAGATGGACGGCCGCCACATCCGCATCAATGCCATCCTGATCCGCGAGGTGCACCTGCCGGTGGCGGTGCAGGCCGCCATCCAGACCAAGCTCGAGGAGGAGCAAAAGGCGCTGCAGATGCAGTTCGTGATCGACCGCACGCGCCAGGAGGCCGAACGCAAGCGCATCGAGGCGGCCGGGATCGCCGACTTCCAGGCCATCGTCAGCAAGGGCCTGAGCACTCCGTTCCTCGAATGGAAGGGCATCGATGCCACCGAGAAGCTGGCGGCGTCGCCCAATGCCAAGGTCATCATCGTCGGTGGGGGCCGCAACGGCCTGCCGGTGATCTTCAATGCCGACGGTGGCGACGGGGCGGGTGCGATGGCGGCGCCGATGGCGCGCAACCCGTAGAAAAGATTCCCCCGGCGGCTGCGGCACTGGTCGGCGGAAAATGCCGCGGACGCCAGGGGGAAGGGGAACGTGAGGAGAGGGTTAGCCATGTTCCCTATAGGAAAGGTACACAATGGCGCCGTCGCGCACATCGGGCTGCACCCCTACGGCAAACCCTTACGCAAGCCTCGCTTTCGCTGACGCCTTCCCTTTGGTATCCCTATGCCGATGCATTCCGACAATCCTGGCGTGCGCCTGACGACGCTGCCGGCGGAAACGCCGGCCGGCCCGTCGCGGCGCCTGCCGTGGCGCGGCGCGGCCCAGGCGCTGCGGGCCCGCCTGGCCGACGCGGTGCCGGCCAATCCGGTACTGGCGCCGTGGCTCGGCACGGCCTGCCTCTGCGCGTATGTGCTGGCCGATGCCGCCACCGGGCTTTTTCCGCACCCGCGCTTTGGCGTCCAGCCGCTGAGCCCACATCCCGCACTGGCGGTGGCCCTGCTGGTGGCCGGCGGCCCGGTCTACCTGCTGCCGGTGCTGCTGGCGGTGGTGCTGGCGTGGTGGATCAGTCCGGCCGCGCCGATCGAATGGGCGGCGGCGCTGCCCGCCGCCGTCGCGGTGACGCTCACGTACGGCGCCGCCGCCTACGCGCTGCGGCGCTGGACGCGCTGGGGCGAGGCGGCAATCGCCCCGCGCGACGTCAACGGCCTGCTGGCCATCGCGGTACCCGCGGTGATCGTCTGTGCCGCGGTCGACGGCCTGCGCCAGGTCGCGACCCCCGCGATGAGCGAATCGGCGCTGCCGCTGCTGACGTTCCGGCTGTTCGTCGCCAACCTGCTGGGCATGGCGGTCCTCATGCCCTGCCTGATCCAGCTGGTGTCGGGGGTCTGGGTGCGGCAGGCCGGCGCGCTGGCGCCGCGCCGCGCCGTGCGCGCCGCGGCGATCTTCCTCGTCGCGCTGGCTGCCTTGCTGCTGCTGGTGTTCGGGCTGCGGCCGCTGGACGAATTCCGCATGTCCTACCTGCTGTTCCTGCCCGTCATCGTGGTGGCGATGCGCTCGGGCGTGTTCGGCGTCGTCAGCGCCCTGCCGATGGTCCAGCTGGGCCTGCTCGGCGCGCTCACGGTCATGGGCACGCGCGCGGGCACCGCGTTCGAGTTCCAGCTGCTGATGCTGACGCTGGCGGTATCGACCCTCTACCTGGGCGCGCTGTCGGACGAGCGCCAGCGCGCCACCGCGCGCATCGCCGACAACGAGCGCGCGCTGCGCGAACGCGGCCACGCGCTGGCCGAGGCCCAGCGCATGGCGTCCACCGCCGAGCTGGCGGCGGCGCTGGCGCACGACCTGAGCCAGCCGCTGTCGGCCATCGGCACCTACGCCAGCGCCAGCCAGGTGCTGGCCCGGCGCGGCGACGACGAGCGCGCCAAGCTGCTCGAGACGCTGGACCAGATCACCCGCGAAAGCGCGCGCGCCGGCCAGTACCTGCGGCGCATGCGCGATTTCTTCCGCACCGGCGTCATGCACGAGGAATGCGTGACCGTCGCCACCCTGGTCGAGGGCACCTACGCGCACCTGCGCGATCGGCTGCAGCGCGCCGGCATCCGCTGGAACACGACGCTGCAGCCGGACCTGCCGGCGGTGCGCGCCGATGCGGTGCAGATCGGCGCGGTGCTCGGCAACCTGGTGACCAACGCCTGCGATGCGCTGACCGGCCAGCCGGATCCGCGCGCGATCCGCATCACCGCCGGGACCGTCGCGGGCAGCGACCCGCCGCTGGTGCGCATCACCGTCGAGGACACGGGCCCGGGCATCCCCGCCGAGGTGCGGCCGCGGCTGTTCCTGCCGCTGGCGACCAGCAAGCCCAACGGGATGGGGCTGGGCCTGGCGCTGTCGCGCTCGATCGCCGAGCGCCAGGGTGGCCACCTGTGGTTCGACGACAGCCGCGAACGCACCACCTTCTGCCTGGACCTGCGTGTCCATGGGTGAAGCCGCGGCGCTTCCCGCACCGGCCGGCTGCGTGCTGCTGGTCGAGGACGATGTCGCCGTGCGCCAGTCCCTGGCGCTGCTGCTGCAGCTGCACGGCTACGCGACGGTCGAATTCGACAGCGCCGAGGCGTTCCTGACGGCCCCGCCGCTGCGCGAGCGCCCCGCCTGTGCACTGGTCGACATCCGCCTGCCGGGCATGTCGGGGCTCGCGCTGCAGGCCCGCATGGGGCGCGACCACCGCGGGCCGCCGGTGCTGCTGATGACGGCCCAGGGCGATGAATCGCTGGCGCGCACCGCGCTGTTGCAGGGTGCGGTCGATTTCCTCGAAAAGCCCATCGACGAGATGGTGCTGCTTGATGCCGTGGCCCAGGGCATGCGCAACGATGCGGAGCGCCAGGCGCGGGAAGCGGAGCGCGACGCGATGCTGTCGCGCCTGCGCAGCCTGACGCGGCGCGAGGTGGCCTTGTTCGAGAGCATCACCGACGGCCGGCAGGTGCGGGAAATCGCCGAGCAGTTCGGGGTGACGGTCGATGCGCTGACGCAGCAGCGGGCGCAGCTGATGGAGAAGCTGCAGGCACCCCGCGTGATGGACCTGTTCCGGCTGCGCTTCCGGGTCGGCGAACTGCTGGCCGGGCGCGACCCCGGGGGGTAGGGGAAGGCCGGAGCGGGAGAGGGCCGGGGCGAGGAAGCGCGCCGCTGCCCCTTAGCCCGGCCCTCGCGCGGTCGGACCCGCGCTACCGCCGTCGTCCGTCTCCGCAAGAGGGGCCGGTAGAGTGGACGCCGGTGCCGTCGGCCCGCGCATGGCAAACCGCACCAGGTCGGCAACCCGCCGCAAGTCGAGCTTGTCCATGAGGCGCGCCTTGTAGACCTCGACGGTGCGTGCGCTGATGCCCATCTGCGCGGCGATTTCGCGATTGTGCCGGCCGGCAACCACCTGCTCCATCACCTCGCGCTCGCGCGGGGTCAGGCGCTCGAGCCGTTCGCGCCGGCGGTCGTCTTCGCGCGCCGCGTCCCAGCGGCGCTCGTCCTCGCGCAGCGCCGCGCCCACGAGGTCGACCAGCCGGTCGTTGTCGACCGGCTTTTCCAGGAAGTCGAAGGCACCGGCCTTGAGCGCCGCGCGCGCCGTCGGCACGTCACCGTGCCCGGTGAGGAACACCAGCGGCAGGCCCACGCCGCTTTCGGCCAGCCGCGTCTGCAGCTGCAGGCCGGTCATGCCGCCCATGTGCACGTCGACGATGGCGCAGCCCTGCGTGTCCGGGCCGACCGCCGCCAGGAAGGACTCGGCGGCATCGAATTCGCGCGTCGCCATGTCGCGAAAGCCCAGCCACAGCGCCAGTGAACGGCGGATGCCGGGGTCGTCATCGACGATGTAAACGGTCGGTCGGTACATGGGCGGATGTTGCTCGCGGGAGCGGGTTGCGGAAGCGGCAGGCGGTGCAGTGTCCATGGCTGACGATACCGCGTATGGCGCCCGCGGTTCGGCCCGGCACCCCGGGGACCGGCGGCGCCGTCATTGCGGCGCAACAATAACGGTGCCGGGCCCCGGTGCGGTGCTCGGCATGGTGCACAACCGCGTTCTAGGGGTTTCCCTTACGGGTCTAGCCATGACACCGTGCAGCGTAAATCGATATCCTGTGCGGGTTTTGTAACACGGCGCCATACCCGCGTCGACCCGTCCCGGGCCGTCGAGGGAACTTTGAGCATCGAATTTCGGAGGTCCGCGCTTTGTCCCTGGTTGCCCTGGTTCTCAAACGACCCTACACCGTGCCGGCGGTGCTGATCCTCATCAGCCTGCTGGGGCTCGGCGCGGCGCTGCGCATGCCGGTCGACATCTTTCCGGAAATCGACATCCCGGTGGTGAGCGTGGTGTGGACCTACAACGGCATGTCCGCTCAGGACATGCAGAACCGCATCTTGACGCTGCACGAACGCCAGCTCGCGTCGCTGGTGGACGACATCGCGCACATCGATGCCACCAGCTACGCCGGCGTGGGGGTCGAGAAGGTCTACCTGCACGAGGGGGCCGACGTCACGCGCGCGGTCTCGCAGCTGGCCAGCAGCGCGCTGGTCGTGCTCAAGTACATGCCGCCCAACATCACGCCGCCGCTGGTGCTGCGCTACGGCGCCACCGACGTGCCCATCATCCAGCTCAGCCTGGCGAGCAAGTCGCTGCCCGACACCAAGCTCAACGACCTGGGCCAGAACATCATCCGCCCCAGCCTGGCGGTGGTGCACGGCGCCGAGGTGCCGTATCCGTACGGCGGCAAGCCGCGCGTGATCCTCGCCGACCTGGACGCCCGGGCGCTGCAGTCGCGCGGCCTGTCGGCCACCGACGTCAGCCTGGCGCTGCAGCGCCAGAACGTCATCCTGCCCGCCGGCGACGTGAAGATCGGCGCCAAGGACTACACGCTGACGATGAACAACAGCCCGGACGTGATCGACTCTATCAATGGCTTCCCGATCCGCGAGATCAACGGCCGCACCGTCTTCATGCGCGACGTCGCCCGGGTGCACGACGGCTTCCAGGTGCAGACCAATTCCGTATCGGTCGACGGCACGCTCGGCGCGCTGATGTCGATCCGCAAGACCGGCGGCATCTCGACCCTGGCGGTCATCGACGGCGTGCGCGCGGCGCTGACCGACATCCGCCGCGTGATGCCGCCGGGCGTCGCGATAACGCCGGTGTTCGACCAGTCGATCTTCGTCAAGGCCGCGCTGCAAAGCGTGCTGATGGGCGGGGCGATGGCGGCCGGACTGACGGCGCTGATGATCCTGCTGTTCCTGGGCAACTGGCGCCTCACCATCATCATCCTGGCCGCCATCCCGCTGTCGATCATCAGCGCCGTGCTGATCATGTACATCGGCGGCAACACCCTCAACACGATGACCCTGGGCGGGTTCGCGCTCGCGGTCGGCATACTCGTGGACAACGGCACCGTGGTCATCGAGAACATCGAGCGCCACGTGGGCATGGGCGAGCCGCTCGAAACCGCCATCCTCAACGGCACCGGCGAGGTCGGCGTGCCGACCGTGCTGTCCACGCTGTGCATCTGCATCGTCTTCGTCCCGGTGTTCCTGCTGCAGGGCACCGCCAAGTACCTGTTCTCGCCGCTGTCCGTCTCGGTGTGCATGTCGCTGCTGGCCAGCCTGGCGCTGTCGTTCACGCTGGTGCCCGTGCTGTTCAAGTACCTGATGCGCTCGACCATCGGCGCGCACGGCCACGGTGCGGTGGTGCCGGCGCCGCCGCCGCCGCGCCGCGCCACCGGCGCCGAGCGCGTCGTGCATGGCGTGCTCGGTGCGCTCAAGAGCGTGCACCTGGCCTTCGAGTCCGGGTTCGAGAAATTCCGCGAGCGCTACCGCGACGCCGTGGCCTGGGTGATGGCCCAGCCGCGCGTCACGATCGGCTTCTTCGGGGTGCTGATGGTCGCGTCGCTGCTGCTGTTCCCGCACCTGGGTCGGGACTTTTTCCCGCAGGTCGATGCCGGCCAGATGCGCCTGCACGTGCGCGCGCCGCCGGGCACCCGGCTGGAGCGCACGCAGGAATACTTCTCGGCCGTCGAGCACCAGATCCGCGCCTCGGTCGGCGAGGACCAGATCGAGGTGATCCTGGACAACATCGGCCTGCCGTACAGCGGCATCAACCTGGCCCTGAGCGACACGGCGACCGTCGGCCCGATGGACGGCGAGATCCTCATCTCGCTCAAGGAGAAGCACCGGCCGACGGCCGACTTCATCGCCCAGCTGCGCCGCGAGCTGCCGGTGCAGTTCCCCGACCTGCAGTTCTTCTTCCAGCCGGCCGACATCGTCGACCAGGTGCTCAACTTCGGCCAGCCGGCGCCGATCGACATCCGCATCTCCGGCTACAACAGCGACAAGACCTACGCGCTGGCCGCGCGCCTGGCCGGCGACCTGCGCAAGATCCCCGGCGTGGTCGATTCGCACGTCTTCCAGGTTCCCGACGCGCCGGCGCTGACGATCGATGTCGACCGCTCGCTCGCCACCGAGGTCGGCGCCAGCCAGCAGGCCACGGCCAACAGCGTGCTCGTGGCCACCAACTCCAGCGCCCAGCTGGCCCCCAACTTCTGGGTCGACCCGCGCAACAGCGTGAGCTACCCGCTGATCGTCCAGGTGCCGACCTACCGCATCGAGTCCGCCCAGGACCTGTGGACCCTGCCGGTCACGGCCGAGTCCGGCGGCGACCAGCGCCAGCTGCTGATGAACATTTCGGACTTCGGCCGCGCCAAGGTGCCGCTGGTGGCCTCGCAGTTCAACATCCGCCCGGTGTTCGACGTGCATGCCGACGTCCAGGGGCGGGACCTGGAATCGGCCGCCAACGAGATCTCCAGGGTGATCGAGGCCGACCAGCCGCCGCCCGAGGAGGCGATCAAGGTCGTGCTCTCGGGCCAGGTCGAGACCATGCGCGAAAGCTATACCGGCCTGTTCACCGGCATCGCGCTGGCCGTGGTGCTGGTGTACCTGTTCCTGGTGATCAACTTCCAGAGCTGGATCGACCCGCTCATCGTCCTGATGGCCGTGCCCTTCGCGCTGGGCGGCGTGATGTGGATGCTCTACCTCACGCAGACCCACCTGAGCGTGCCCGCGCTCATGGGCACCCTCATGTGCATCGGCCTGACCACCGCCAACAGCATCCTGGTCGTGACCTTCGCCAACCAGCGCATGGATGCCGGCGACGACTCGCTGGTGGCCGCGGTCACCGCCGGCTATACGCGGCTGCGTCCGGTGCTGATGACGGCCGGCGCCATGATCCTGGGAATGATCCCGATGGCCCTGGGCGTGGGCGAGGGCGGCGAACAGAACGCGCCGCTGGCGCGGGCGGTGATCGGCGGCCTGCTGTTCGCGACCTTTGCCACCCTGGTTTTTGTCCCCACCATGTACCGGATCCTGCGGCGCCAGCCTCGCGGCCTGCTGCCCCAGGCGCCGGCGATCCCATCGACGAGGTAATCAACGTGCATCCCAGAGATAGCCAGGAACCCTCCGCCGCGGCGCTGGAAGCCGGGCGCGAGGCGCTCCACCCGCCGGTGACGGCCGAATCGGCCGCCGCCGAAGGCGCCGCGTCCGTGCAATACGGCGCCGAAACCGGACGGCGCATGCGTACCGTTGCCATCGCCGTGGCCGTGGTCCTGGCCTGCGGCTTCCTGGTCGTCAGCCTGGTCAAGTGGCGCGAACAGCGCGCGCTGGCCGGCGAATCCCGCGAGGACGCCGGCCGGCGCATCGGCGTCACCGTGGCGCTGGCGCAATCGGCCGCCGGCGAGCGCAGCCTGACGCTGCCCGGCGAAACCGCCGCCTGGTACGAGGCCACGATCTACGGACGGGTCAATGGCTACGTCGCGCACTGGTCGGCCGACATCGGCGACCACGTGCGCCAGGGCCAGACGCTGGCGACGATCGATACGCCGGAGCTCGACGCGCAGCTGGCGGCCGCGCGGGCCCAGCTCAATGCGGCCGAATCGCAGGTCGTGGTCCGCCAGGCCGAGGCGGAGCTGGCCACCACCACGTACGAGCGCTGGCGCGATTCGCCCAAGGGCGTGGTGTCCGAGCAGGAGCGCGAGGAGAAGCACGCCGGCTACGACAGCGCCATTGCCCGCCTGAACGCGGCCAAGGCGCAGGTCGCGGTCAACCAGGCCGACGTCGACCGCTATGCGGCCCTCACCGAGTTCAAGCGCGTGGTGGCGCCCTTCGACGGGGTGATCGTCGAGCGGCGCATCGACATCGGCAATCTCGTTACCGCCGGCAGCACCTCGGCGACCACGTCGCTGTACCGCATGAGCCAGGAGCGGCCCATCCGCATCTTCGTCGACGTGCCGCAGCGCGCCTCGGGCGACTTCCACCAGGGCAACATGGAAGTCCAGGTACGCGCCAACAGCGTGCCCGGCAGGGTCTTCACCGGTACGGTGGCGCGCAACGCGCGCGCCATCAACCCCCAGGCGCGCACGCTGCGCGTCGAGGTCGACCTGCCCAATGCGGACAACGCGCTGGTGCCGGGCTCCTATGTCGACGTCGACTTCCACCTGGCCGATCGCGGCCAGATCCAGGTTCCGGCCGCGGCCATGATCTTCCGCGCCAGCGGTCCGCAGGTCGCGGTGGTGGACGCCGACAACCGCGTGCGCCTGCGCAAGGTCACGATCGCCCGCGACGACGGCAATGTCGTCGAGCTCGGCTCGGGGGTCGCCAGGGGCGAGCGCGTCGTCCTGAACATCAGCAGCCAGGTCACCGACGGCGACCTCGTGGCGGTCAACGAGTTGCCGGCCGCCGGTGCCCCGGCGCCGGCGTCGGCGGCGCGCTAGGAGCATGCCGATGCGCAGCATGACCCCCGCGGCGGGTGCGCCCGCAGCACCCCCGGCACGCCCGACCGCCGCTGGCCGCTGGCGCCGGACCTGGACGGCCGCATGCGCGGCGGCCACCGTGGCGGCGGCGCTCGCCGGATGCGCGGTCGGGCCCGATTTCCATCCGGTCCAGACCCGGTTGCCGGCCGCGTTTGCCTCGCAGGCCGGCACCGCAGCCCCGGTCGCCGGTGGCGCGCCGGCCCCCGACATGGCCCGCTGGTGGCAGGCCATGGGCGATGCCCAGCTCGACCGCCTGGTCGAGCAGGCGCTCAAGGACAGTCCGACGATCGAGATCGCGCTGTCGCGCCTGCAGCAGGCGCGGGCGGTCGAGATCGCCGTCACCGGCATGGCCCTTCCGCAGGTGGTCGCGGGCTCCGGCGGTGGTCACGGAACCGGCACCAACCTGATCCGCGGCGGCCGGGTTCCGGGTGCGCTGCACGCGGCCGACCAGTCGGCGCCCGATATCGCGCATATCACCCAGGGATCGGGCGTCAACGCCACCTGGGATGTCGACCTGTTCGGACGCCTGCGCCGCGAGATCGAGGCGGCCCGTGACGACGCACAGGCGGCGGCGGCCGCGCGCGACGCCGTTCAGGTGGCGCTGGTCGGCGATGTCGTGCGCACCTATTTCCGGCTGCGCGGCTTCCAGATGCAGGTGCTGGTGCTGCAGCAGAACGAAGAGGCCGTGCGCCGGCTGGTCGACCTGGTGCAGGCGCGCTTCGATCGGGGCATCACCAATGAGCTCGATCTCACGCTGGCGCAACGGCAGTACGCCGCAACCGTCGCCGAACTGGCGCCGCTCACCGCCCAGGCCGATGCCGCCCGCGGCCGGATCGCCGCGCTGCTGGGCCGTTTTCCCGATGATCTCAAGGACGACCTGATGGCGCCCTCTACCATCCCCGCGGCACCCGAGCGCATTGCGCTGGGCCTGCCGATCGACCTGCTGCGGCGCCGACCGGATATCCGCGCCGCCGAATGGGACCTGGCCGGCGCGACCGCGCGCATCGGCGTGGCCATCGGCGACCTTTATCCGCAGCTGTCGCTGAGCGCCGCCGTCGGCCGCCAGCGCGCCGCGCTGCTGGGCGGGCTGCCGTCGACGACCCAGCGGATCTGGTCGATCGGCTATGCCGCGGGCCTGCCGCTGCTCGACTTCGGCACCCTCGATGCGGCGGTGCAGGTCGCGGACCTGCAGGCCCAGGAGCAGTTGTACCGCTACCGGCAGACCGTCGTCCAGGCCTTCGAGGATGTCGACACCTCGTATGCCGCATTTACCGCGCAGCAGCTGCGGCTGCGCAGCCTGGGCGACGCCGTGGTGGCCGGCCAGCGGGCGATGTCGCTCGCGTCCGAGCGCTACGACCGCGGCCTCACCGACTTTCTCAACGTCGTCGACGCGCAGCGCCAGGAATACCAGCTCGAGGCGCAGTACGCGGTGGCGCAGACGGCGGTTGGCGAGCAGTATGTTGCCGTCATCCAGGCGCTCGGCGGCGGCTGGGAGGGCTTCGAGGGGCCGCCGGCGCTCGATACCCCGCTGCCGGCGGTGATGGCGATCTTCCGCCGCATGCTGCAGCCGGCGCCACATACGGCCGAGGCCGCGTCCGCGTCGCGCTGATGCTCGGTTAATCGACCGCGGCGCGCCGGTCGCGCCGATCCGGCATCAAGCGGCGGCACCGTTCGTCGTTACCGGAAAATGCGGTTGGACAGTTGCCGGTGGCAGGCCGTAGAGTGGCGCGTAGCCGGATGCCGTCGTTGGCGTCCGGCGCCATCCTGCGCCGCGGCACGGCGGCAGGCCAGCGCGCATACCCGGAGGACGATCGCCCATGAAGAAACTGCACAGGAGGTGCCGCGGCCTGGCCGCCGGCCTGCTGATGGCGTCGCTGTGCGGCGCGGTACTGGCCGGCGATGCGGCCGACGCGGGCACGCGCTACTTTCCGCCCTGGAGCCACGGCGCCAACAACCCGGTTGCCGAGCACGGCCTCGAATTCACCGTGCCGGAGATCGACAACCTGCCGGATTTCCACGGCGACCCCATCCACCCCTCGCTGTCCATCTTCGTCGGCGGCAATTACTTCTTTGCGATGGCGCCGCTGGTGGCCGAATTCACGCGGCAGCATCCGGAATTCGCCGGCAAGATCTACTACGAAACCATTCCTCCGGGCCTGCTCGTCGAGCAGATCCGCAAGAAGGGCACGATCACCGTCGGCAACATGACCTGGACCGTGCCGGCCGACGTCTACGCCGGCGGCCTGCGCCGCGTGCAGTCGGTGATCGACGAAGGTTTTGCGACCGGCCCTGCGGTGCCGTATGCGACCAATTCGCTGGCGATCATGGTCCCCAGGGGCAATCCGGCGCATATCACCGGCCTTGCCGACCTGGGCCGGCCCGGCGTGCGTCTGGTGATGCCCAATCCGGAGTTCGAAGGCATCGGCCGCCAGATCAAGCTGAGCCTGGCCAAGGCTGGCGGCGAGGCGCTGGAGCGCGAGGTCTACGCCGCCAAGGTGCAGCGCGGCGAAACCCAGCTGACGCGGATCCATCACCGCCAGTCGCCGCTGGCACTGATGCTCGGCCGCGCCGATGCCGGCGTCACCTGGCAGTCGGAGGCGCTATTCCAGGAGGAAGCGGGCAATCCGATCGCGCATGTCGCGATTCCCGACGCGCAAAATGTCACGGCCGTGTACGCGGCGGTGGTGCTCAAGGACGCACCGCACCGCGCCGCCGGCGAAGTGTGGGTCGCGTTCCTGCGCTCGCCGGCGGCGCTGGCGATCTTCGAGCACTACGGCTTCCAGCCCTACCATCCGGCCAACTGACGCGCCGCGCGTCCGCCATCACCACGGGCCGCAACGCGCCGCACAGACGGCCCTTCACAACGAGGAGATGACCATGAAGCACCGCACCGCAATGCTCTCGAGCACACTGCTCGCCATCGCCCTGGCGACCGCTGCGCCCGCCCGCAGCGCCGAGGGGCCCGCCGCGGAGGCGGCGGCCCCGTCGGCGTTCGTCGAACCCCGGGTCGCCCATGAGCCGTATGGCGAGGTGCGCATCGTCGTGCCGCTCACGACGGACGACAAGGGCGTGCAGAAGATGAAGCTGCGCAACATCGGCAATGGCGTGAAGGCCGTCGAGCAGTGGGGCGGCAAGCTCGACGTGAAGGTGGTGCTGTACGCGCGCGGCCTGACGCTGCTCAAGGAGCCGGACGAGGCCACGCGCAAGCAGCTCGATTTCCTGCGGGCACACGGCGTGCAGGTAGAGGTCTGCCGCAATTCCCTGGCCGAGCAGGGGATCGATTTCCATACCCTGTACAACGTCGTCGACGCCGATATCGTGCCCTCGGGTTTCGTCGAGGTCTCGTTCCTGCAGGCGCGCCACCAGTACACGGTCGATCCGTCGAACTGACCGCGGCGATGCGGATCGATCGATCGCGCCGGCGCACGGCCGGCGTCGCGGCTGCTGCCATCGGCCGCGCGGCCGTGGTCGCGGCCGTCGGGATGCTGGCCCTGGGCGCCGCCGTGCCGGCCGCCGCCCAGGGCCCGGCGGGCGCCGCGGCGGATGCCGCCGTCAGCCGGGGCCAGTACCTGGCGCAGCTGGGCGATTGCGGCGCCTGTCACACGGATCGGGCGGAAGGCGCCGCGTCGATGGCCGGCGGCCTGGCGATGGCCACGCCGTTCGGCACCGTCTATTCGACCAACATCACCCCCGACCCCGATACCGGCATCGGCCGCTACAGCTTCGCGCAATTCGACCGCGCGGTGCGCGAGGGCGTCGCGGGCGACGGCCATAACCTGTACCCGGTCATGCCGTACCCGTCATTTGGGCGCATCACGCCGGCGGACATGCAGGACCTGTACGCCTACTTCATGCACGGCGTGGCGCCGGTACGCCAGGCCAACCGCGACAGCCGCCTGCAGTGGCCGTTCCGCGTGCGCCTGGGGCTGGCGCCCTGGAACCTGCTGTTTGCCCGTGCCGAACCCTACCGCGGCGACCCCCGCCACAGCGCGCGCTGGAATCGCGGCGCGTACCTGGTCCAGGGCCTCGGGCACTGCGGCGCCTGCCACACGCCGCGCGGCCTCGCCTTCGAGGAAAAATCCGGCGACAGCGGCGGTGCCGGCGGCGCGGCATTCCTGGCCGGCTCCACGATCGACCTGTGGCACGCGCCCAGCCTGCGCCGGCCCTGGTCGGGCGAGGACCTCACGCAGTTCCTGCGCACCGGCCGCAATGGCCACAGCGCCGCCTTCGGCACGATGGCCGAGGTCGTGCATTTCAGCACCCAGTATTTCCGCGAGGACGACCTGGCGGCCATAGCCGAATTCCTCGCGACGCTGGGCGATGGTGCGGCATCCGCACCCGCGTCCGTAGGGGCAACGGCACAGGGTCTGTACAGCACCCGCGGCGGCCTGGGCTACCTGCAGTTTTGCGCCTCGTGCCATCGGCTGAACGGCCGCGGCGTCGGCGACCTGTTCCCGCCGCTGGCGGACAACCCGGCACTGCTGACCGACGATCCGACCTCGATCGTCCACCTGCTGCTGACCGGCGGCCACTCGGCACGCACGCAGCGGCATCCGCGCGCGTTCGGCATGCCGGGCTACGCCGCGCTGGCCGACGATGACATCGCCGACATCGCCAGCTTCGTGCGCTCGAGCTGGGGCAACCGCGGCGCTGCGGTATCGGCCGACCAGGTCCGCGCGGTGCGCGCCGCCCTGCCGGCGCCGCCGCAGGCGGTGCCGCCGTTCACCGGCCCGCGCTTCGCGCAGCTGCTGGGCCGGCCGGATGCCGACGAGCTGATCTACGGCATGCGCCTGATGATGCAGACCCGCGAGCTGCTGCCGGCCAATGTCGGCAACGACCTGGAGTGCGCCAGCTGCCACATCAACGGCGGAACCGCGGCCAAGGGGTCGCCGTTCGTCGGGATCGCGGCGCTCTTCCCCCTGTACGCGCCCCGGGCCGGCCGTACCATCGAATTTCCGGACCGCATCAACGCCTGCCTGCGCCGCTCGATGCACGGCAAGCCGCTGGACAAGGCCTCGCGCGAGATGCGCGCGATGGTGGCATTCGTCGCGTCGATGCCCTCCGGGACCCGGCCCGGCGAGCCCATACCCGGGCGCGGCGTGGGCCGCCTGAGCGACGCCCTGGTGCCCGATGCGGTGCATGGACGCCGCGTCTACGACGACCAGTGCGCGGTCTGCCACGGCGACAAGGGCCAGGGCATGCGGGCGGCGGACGGGGAGATGGTGTTTCCGCCGCTGGCGGGCAGCGGCACCTTCAACATCGGCGCCGGCATGGCGCGCACGTACACGGCGGCCGGCTTCGTCAAGAACAACATGCCGATCGCCGGTTCGCTGGACTTCCCGATCGGGCGTGGCGGCCTGTCGGACCAGGATGCGGTGGATGTCGCGCAGTATTTCACGCGCATGCCCCGTCCGGACTACCCGGACAAGCGCAAGGACTGGCCCAAGGGCGGCAAGCCCAGGGACGCGCGCTACTGACGGGTGAATGGCCAAAAAAACGGGCATGGCAGGCCGGCAAATACCGGTCCGACATGCCCGTTCGCCCGGACCCGCCCGAAGCGCGGCGGTCCGACGGCGTTGCGACGGCCTAGAAGCTGTGGCGCAGGCCGATCGCGGTGATGCGATTGCTGGTGGTGTCGCTGACGATCGTCGCGCCGCTCTTGACGATGTTGCCGTTGGCGATGCCACCCGACGCGTTGCTGGTCATCACGCCGGCATAGACGTCGGTGCGCTTGGAGAGGTGGTAGTCGCCGACCAGCGAGTAGTAGTTCTGGGCGCCGCTGCACAGCGTATTGGTGGTGGTGCAATTCGCCGCACCCGTCGCGCCTGACGTCCAGGAATTCTGCGTGACGTGGTAGCCGGCAGCCGACACGGTGAACGCCGGCGTGAAGTCGTACGAGCCGCCGAACCAATAGACGTTCAGCGTCTTCTGGCTGGCGAATGCGGTGACGTTCACCGAGGCGATGGTGTAGCCGAACAGGCTGGTCGTGGCCAGATCGCCGGTCGCGGGGGTAGTTCCGGTGGCGGCCGTGCCAGGGTTGGACGGGTTGTTGAATTCCTCGCGCTCGAAACCGCCGCTGACCCGACCCTGCGGGGTGATGGCGTACTTGGCGGCCAGCATGAAGGCCTTCGTGTCCGCCGCGGTCACGGGCAGCGTTCCGACTGCCGGATTGGCCGTGTTGCCGATCGAGAACGCGTCCTTGAACTGCTCGTAGCCCAGCATCACGCCCAGCGGGCCGCTGATGTAGGTCAGGTTGGCCTGGTAGGCGCTTTGAGCACTGGTGCTGCCGGCGACGCCGCCGAACTTGTACAACAGTCCCAGGGTGAAGTCGCCGAACATGACCTTGTACTTGAGGCTGTTGTCGACGCGGCTGTCATCCGTGAAGCCGCCGCCGCCATACGATCCGGCGTAACCGATCGGCGAGAAGGCGTACGAACCCAGCATGGGATCGGACAGTCCGATGTTGTCGATCAGGAACGAGGTATTGCGGCCCACCGTCAGCGTGCCGTAATCGGCGGACGTCAGGCCCACATATGCGCCGCGCGAGAACAACTGGCCGTTGATCGCGCTATCGATCGCGACGTTGGGGCCCGTGCTGGTGTTGTGCGTCAGCGCCAGCCCGGCATTGCTGAGAGCGCCGGTCTGGATATTGATGGCCGACTCGAGCAGGAAGATGCCCTTGACGCCGCCGCCCATGTCTTCCTGGCCCTTGATGCCCCACCGGGACGGCGACAGGCCGCCGCTGAACATGCCGGTGGCCGACTGCGTACCCTTGTTGGGCGCGACCAGCGGGCTGGAACCGGACACCATGTTGGGATCGAAATTGAGCGTGTGCTGGACGTTCGCGATGGACGCATCCAGGACGCCGTACAGGGTGACGCTGGTATCGTCGGCGAAAGCGGTACCGACCAGCGCGGTCAGCGCGAGCGGTGCAAACTTGACGAGTGATTTACGTGACATGTTTTCCCCAAGGGTGTGGAGTTAGGGTTGGAAAAAATCGTTAGAGGTACAACGTAGCCGAGCGAGGCTAGGGGCGCAAGATTACAGCCCGCTGACATTGTGGGAAAAATGCGACATCCGCCGGGCGTCAGGCGGTCCGATTTTCCTTCCCAAGTTATTGAAATATAAGACGTAAATTCAGACTATCGATTTCATCGAGCTGGGTGCCGGTGCCCTTGGCGGCGATGGTTGTAGCCTTCTCGCGCGTGCACGGAAAACAACGCTGTGTGCGCTGCAATATCGCCGCTTGCCGGCTGCCGACGGAGGATTCCATGGAAGACCTGCGCAAGCCCACGCCGCTGGACCGCGTACTGGGCATCCTGCAGACCGCGGTGCTGGTGCTGGCCGACGCTCCCCCGAGCCGCCGGCCCGACCCGGCCGCGGCGCTGCGGACGCAACCGGAGTCGCTCGACGCGGCCGAGCGGGCGCAATCGGCCGCGCTGATGCGCGTCAATCACGTCGGCGAGATCTGCGCGCAGGCCCTGTATGAAGCCCAGGCGCTGCTGACCCGCGACGCCGCGCTGCGCGCGGTATTCGAGCAGGCTGCGCGCGAGGAATCCGACCACCTGGCCTGGACGCGCGGGCGCGTCGAGCAGCTCGGTGGCCACGTGAGCTACCTGTCGCCGGCCTGGTTCGGCGGTGCCTTCGCGATCGGCGCGCTCGCGTCGCTGGCCGGCGATGCGATCAGCCTGGGGTTCATGTCCGAAACCGAACGCCAGGTCGAGGAACACCTGCATTCGCACCTGGAGCGGCTGCCGGCCGGCGACCGGGTGTCGCGGGCCATCGTCGAGCAGATGAAGGCCGACGAGGCGGCGCACGGCAGTACCGCGCGCGCGCACGGCGGGGTCGAATTGCCCTGGCCCGTGCGCCAGGGCATGCGCCTGGCGGCGCGCGTGATGACGACGACCGCGCACTACGTCTGAGGCTTTTCGCCGGGCGCTGCGCACCCGCGCATGGCACGCGGCGCGCCTCAGAGCGTGTCGACCACCTCGACGGTGATGTCGATGCGCGCGGTCTTCTCCAGCATGGCCGTTGCCGAGCAGTATTTCTCGTGCGAGAGGCGCACGGCGCGCTCCACCACTTCCTGCACCAGCCCGCGGCCCGTGACCACGAAATGGAAGGTGATCCGGGTGAAGACCTTGGGGTCGCTCGGCGCCCGCTCGGCCAGCAGGCGCACCTCGCAGCCGCGCACGTCGTGGCGCCCGCGCTTGAGGATCAGCACCACGTCATAGGCGGTGCAGCCGCCGGTGCCGGCCAGCAGCAGTTCCATCGGCCGCGGCGCCAGGTCGCGGCCGCCGCCATCGGGCGCGCCGTCCATGGCGACGATGTGTCCGCTACCCGTCTCGGCGATGAAGTTCATGCCGGCGGGACCGCCCCAGCGCACCAGGCATTCCATGAGTGGCTTCTCCCAAAGCGCGGATTTTGCATGAAGTCATGCGAACCCGTTCGTTGTGACCATGGGGTGGCGCGGCCGGCATCATTCGTTGGCCAATGGTCGCCCTGCCGCCGTAGCTCGACGCTAGCGCACGACCTGCACGCCGAGGTAATACAGCACGCTCTGGCGCCCCGAATCGGCGGCGCCGAACTCGCGGCCCACGGCGCCGAGCAGCGTCAGCGCCGGCGACAGTTCGATGCGGCTGCCCAGGTTCACCAGCGTGGCCGTCTGCGTCGTCGAGTGGCGCAGGCGCGTTTCCAGCATGATCTGGCCGCCCTTGGCGATCGCGCGCGCGAGGATCGCCCCGGCAATCCATTCGCCCTCGCCCAGGCTGCTCCAGCTGTGCCCCATTTCCAGGTCCAGGTCGAAGGCGCCCAGCCGGGTGGCGGACTCGAGCGGCAGGAAGAAGGAGTGTCCGGGGGTGGCCAGCCCGCGCGCCGCCGACCCCGGCGCAAGGTTGACGCTGACCTGCGGATAGGTCGATGCCGACCAGCCGCCGGACTCGGCGTCCAGGAAGCGCCATTTGACGCCCAGCAGGCTTGTGCCCAGGCCCGAGGTCCAGTCCTGTCCCTGCCGGGCCGCGTTCCAGGGCGTATCGAATTTCAGCTGCACGCGATCGCCCCAACCGTAGTTGATATCGGCGTCCACGGCCGATATGAGCCAGCTGCCGCTGGTGCGCGCGCCGATGTTGCCCAGGTTCACTTCCCAGCGCCCGTCGCCGGGTGTTTCCGGGTCGTCGGTCACCAGCGGCGGCCCGCCCTGGGCCGCGGCGGTGCCCAGCCACAGCGCGGCCAGCAGGCTCAGGGCGATCCGCAATGCCGGGCCGGGGGTGCGGTGCGGGGAACAGGTAGCCGGTTTCTGCATGCGATATCAGGGTCGGGATGGCGCAAGACCCTGCGCGAGCGGGCACGGCCACGATAAATAAAGTCGCGCCGGCGTACCAACCCGCCGGCGCAAGCCGGCATTGTACGAAGTTAACGCGTGGTAATCCCGGCGGGGCAGGCAGGCCCACGGGATCGATGCCGGCGCCGACAATATTCCACGATACGAAAAACAGCGGGGCGGCGCGCGGCCGTCGCCGGCGCGCCGACTTGCAGCCGGGGCGGTGGAACCGTACAATCGAGGGCTTTTCCCCGTACGGCAAGCATGAAAAGGTTCGGTACGCCATGAAGACATTTTCGGCCAAGGGCCACGAGGTACGCCGCGACTGGTTCGTCGTCGACGCCAACGAGAAGATCCTCGGCCGGCTCGCCGCGGAGATCGCCCTGCGCCTGCGCGGCAAGCACAAGCCCGAATACACCCCGCACGTCGACACCGGCGATTTCATCGTCGTCGTCAACGCCGGCAAGATGCGCGTCACCGGCAACAAGGCCGAGGGCAAGATCTACTACCGCCACTCCACCTATCCGGGCGGCGTGTACGAAACCAGCTTCGGCAAGATGCAGCAGCGCTTTCCCGGGCGGGCGCTGCAGCTGGCGGTCAAGGGCATGCTGCCCAAGGGTCCGCTGGGCTACGCGATGAT
>JBBISD010000047.1:0-22017 GCA_037441485.1 Burkholderiales bacterium | reverse complement strand
CGCTGGCCACCGTGCTGGCCGTGGTGCGCGACGAGCCCGGGACCGACCAGCAGCGGCTGCGCGCGCTGCTGCGCGAGCAGGGATGCACCGTGCTGCCCTGGTCACCCGAGGCCGCGGTGCCCGAGGGCACCGGCACCTCTATCGCCTGCGCCGTGCGCGCCAGCGCAGGCGCGCACGGCTGGATCGTCGCCCTGGCCGACATGCCCGACATCCGCCCGGACACCATTGCGGCCGTCCGCGACGCCGTCGCCCAGGGCGCGCCGAGCGCGGCACCCTTCTACCGTGGCCGGCGCGGGCACCCGGTCGGTTTCGGCGCCGTCTGCGGCGCCGACCTGGCCGCGCTGTCGGGCGACCAGGGTGCGCGCGCCGTGCTCGAGCGCCATCCGCCCGTGCGCATCGACGTCGACGACCCCGGGGTGCTGCTCGATATCGATCATCGCGGGGACCTGTAGCGCGCGACCACCCTCACCCCCGGAGGATTTCGTAAGATCGCCCCATGACGATCCGCTACGCGATACTCCCGGCCGACCCGGGCGCCCACCTGTTCCAGGTAACCGTCGAGCTCGACGAGCACGATCCCGAGGGGCAATGCCTGCGCCTGCCGGCGTGGATACCGGGCAGCTACATGATCCGCGACTTCGCGCGCAACATCGTGCGCCTGCGCGCGCTCACCGCGGCCGGGCGGCGGGTGCGGGTCGCCAAGACCGACAAGCACACGTGGCGCTGCGCACCGCTGGCCGAAGGCCAGACGCTCATCCTGGCCTACGAGGTGTACGCCTACGACCTGTCGGTCCGGGCGGCGCACCTGGACACGACCCACGGCTTCTTCAACGGCTCGAGCGTCTTCCTGCTGCCCCAGGGGCGCGAATCGGCGCCGTGCCCGGTAAGCATCTTCGCGCCGCGCGAACGGCGCTATCGCGACTGGCGGGTGGCCACCGGCCTGCGCCCGGCGCCCGGTACGGCGGCCGGCACTTTCGGCACCTACCTGGCGGCCGACTACGACGAACTTATCGACAGTCCGGTGGAAATGGGGCGCTTCGCGTGCGTGGACTTCGCGGTCGCGCAGGTCCCCCACCGGGTGGTCGTCACCGGCGACGTGCCGCGGCTGGATGCGGCCCGCCTGGCCGCCGACCTGGAGCGCGTCTGCACCGCGCACGCGCGGCTGTTCGAGCCGCGCAGCCGGCGTCCGCCGTTCGACCACTACCATTTCCTCACGATGGCGGTGGACGAGGGGTACGGCGGCCTGGAACACCGCCACAGCACGGCCCTGTTGTGCCGGCGCGACGACCTGCCCCACCAGGGCATGCAGTCGAGCACCGAGGCCTACCGGCGCTTCCTCGGGCTGGCCAGCCACGAGTATTTCCACGCGTGGAACATCAAGCGCATCAAGCCGGCCGCGTTCGCGGCCTACGACCTGGAGCGCGAGAACTACACGCCGCTGCTGTGGCTGTTCGAAGGCTTCACCTCGTACTACGACGACCTGGCGTTGCGCCGCGCCGGCCTGCTGACGCCCGAGCAATACCTGCGCGAACTGGCCGGCACGCTGACGACCACCCTGCAGCGCAGCGGCCGGCGCAAGCAGAGCCTGGCGGAAAGCTCGTTCGACGCGTGGATCAAGTACTACAAGCCGGACGAGAACGCGCCCAACAGCGTCGTCAGCTATTACCAGAAGGGAGCGCTGGTCGCCGCGGCCCTCGACCTGACGATCCGCGCGGCCAGCGCCGGGCGCCGCTCGCTCGACGACGCGATGCGCCACTTCTGGCGCCAGTACAAGCGCGCGCCGGCCTCGTATCGGGGTGTCGAGGAGGACGACGTGGCCCCGGCGATCGCCGAGGCCACCGGCGTGGACGTGCGGCACGCGCTGCGGATCTGGACCCGCGAGACCGCCGATCCCGACTTTGCCGCGCTGCTGGCACCGTTCGGCGTGCGCGGCGAGCGCCAGCCGGCGCTCGAATCGCCGTGCTTTGCGCTGCTCGGCTGCCGCCTGGCCGGCACCGAAGGCCGGATCAGCCAGGTATTCGATGACAGCCCGGCGCAGGCCGCGGGCCTGTCGGCGGGCGACGTGCTGGTTGCCCTGGACGGCATGCGCGCCGGGGGCGAGCGCCTCGACGCGCTGCTGGCGCGCTACCAGCCCGGCGACGCGGTCCAGGTGCTGGCTTTCCGGCGCGATGCACTGCTGCGCTTCGATGTGCAGCTGGCACGCCAGCCGCCGGTGAAATGGCATCTGGCGGTCGACCCACGAGCGGGCGCCCGGGCGCAGCGCCTGCGTCAGGGGTGGCTCGGCCCGGCATAGGCACTCTGCCGGCGACGGCAGCGGCCGTCGTGCGCGGCCGCCAGGCGCACGGCTACCACTGCACCGGCAGCGCGCCGTTCTCCTGCAGGTAGCGGTTGGCCCGGGAGAAATGGCCGCAGCCGATGAATGCGTGCGGCGGCCGCCGGGCCGACAGCGGCGACGGATGGTTGGCGGTCAGCACCAGGGGCGGCGCCCCGGAGCGCCCCGTCGCACCGGCCTCGATAAGCGGCCGCTTGGCCTGGGCATGCGCCCCCCAGAGCAGAAAGGCCCGCGGGCAGGCACCGCGGGCCAGGTGGCCGATGACGGCATCGGTAAACATCTCCCAGCCGCGGCCGGCGTGGCTGCCGGCGTCGCCCGCTTCGACCGTCAGCACCGTATTGAGCAGCAGCACGCCTTGCGCACCCCAGCGCAGCAGGCTGCCGTCGCCGGCCTGCGGGGCCGCGCCACCGCGGTCCCGCGCCAGTTCCGCAAATATGTTACGCAGGCTGGGCGGAGGCCGCACACCGGCGGGCACCGAGAACGCGTAGCCGTGGGCCTGGCCGGGGCCGTGATACGGATCCTGACCCAGGATGACCACGCGCACGTCCTCGGGCGCGCCGGTCTCGAGCGCGGCCAGCGGGCGCGCCGGGTAGACGACGCGGCCGGCAGCCACGCGGGCATCGACGAAATCGCACAGCGCCGCGATCGCGCTGCCGCCCAGGACGCCGGCCAGCGGTGCGCGCCAGCGTTCCGGCAGCGCGGCAAAGTGCCTGCGCAGCGGCGCCTGCAGCGCGTTCATCCGAACAACCGGGCCAGCTCCTCGCCGGGATCGGCGGCCCGCATGAAGGCTTCGCCGACCAGGAAGGCATCGACGCCGGCGGCGCGCAGGTGCGCCACGTCGGCCGGGGCGACAATGCCGCTTTCAGTGACGACGCGCCGGCCCGCGCCCACCCGCGGCAGCAGATCGAGCGTGGTCTGCAGCGAAACCGCGAAGGTGCGCAGGTTGCGGTTGTTGATGCCGATCAGCGGCGAGCGCAGGCGCAGCGCACGGTCGAGCTCGGGCGCATCGTGCACTTCGATCAGCACGGCCATGCCCAGTGACTGGGCGCATTGCTCCAGCGCCTGCAGGCGCGCGTCGTCGAGCGCCGCCACGATCAGCAAAATGCAGTCGGCGCCGGCCGCGCGGGCCTCGTAGACCTGGTATTCGTCGATCACGAAGTCCTTGCGCAGGACCGGCAGCGCGACCGCCGCACGGGCCCGCTCGAGGTACGCCAGTTCGCCCTGGAAGAACTGCACGTCGGTCAGCACCGACAGGCACGCGGCGCCGTGCTGCGCATAGCTGCGGGCGATCGCCGGCGGGTCGAACGACGGCCGCAACACGCCCTTGGACGGCGACGCTTTCTTCACCTCGGCGATCACGCCGGCCCGGCCGGCGGCGATGGTACGCTCGAGCGCGCCGGCAAAATCGCGTGTGTCGGCGCGCTGTTCGGCGCGCAGGCGCAGCGCCGCCAGCGACTCGTGCGCCCGGGCGCGCGCGATCTCGTCCGCCTTGACGGCGAGAATCCTCGCCAGGATGTCGGCCACCGGGGACTCCATCGGGCTAGGTGGCCAATTGCCGGACGCTACTTCCACCGGACACGAGTCGTGGGCGGTGAGCGCCAGGCGCTCCCCGCTCCCGCGCGCAGGAGAGGGGGCGGGGGCTGTCGGCAGGCGCGATCCCGGGAGCGCACGGGGCGCCCGGGCACGAACCGGATACCGGCTGCCGCAACGTCACGGCAGGGCACCAGGCTGGGACAGCGCGTGCGTGCAGGCCACGAAGCGATCGAGGCGCTGGCGCGCCGCGCCGCTGGCTACGGCCCCGCGCGCCTGCGCGATGCCCTCGGCGATCGAGGCGGCGCAGTCGGCGGCATAGAGTGCCACGCCGGCGTTGAGCACGACGATTTCCAGCGCCGCGCCGGGCTTGCCCGCCAGCGCCTGCAGCAGCATGGCGCGCGACTCCGCGGCGTTGGCCACCGTCAGGCTGCGGTGCGACACCATGGCCATGCCGAAGTCCTCGGGGTGGATCTCGTACTCGCGCACCACGCCGTCGCGCAGCTCGCCCACCAGGGTGGCAGCGCCCAGCGACACTTCGTCCATGCCGTCCTTGCCATGCACGACCAGCACGTGGCGGCTGCCCAGCTGCTGGAGCACGCGCACCTGGATGCCGACCAGGTCCGGATGGAAGACGCCCATGACCTGGTTGGGCGCGCCCGCCGGGTTGGTCAACGGCCCCAGGATGTTGAAGATGGTGCGCACGCCCAGTTCCTTGCGCACCGCGGCGGCATGGCGCATGGCCGCGTGGTGCTGGGGCGCGAACATGAAGCCGATGCCGGTCTGCGCCAGGCAGGCGGCGACCTGCTCGGGCGCCAGCGCGATGTTGGCGCCCAGCGCCTCGAGAACGTCGGCACTGCCGGAGCTGGACGAGACGCTGCGATTGCCGTGCTTGGCGATGCGCGCACCGGCGGCCGCGGCGACGAACATGGCCGCGGTCGAGATGTTGAAGGTGCGGATGCCGTCCCCGCCGGTGCCCACGATATCGACCAGGTGCCGCGTGTCGTCGACCGCGACCCGGGTGGAGAACTCGCGCATGATCTGCGCCGCGGCGGCGATCTCGCCGATGGTCTCCTTCTTCACGCGCAGGCCGACCAGCAGGCCGGCCATCTGCACCGGCGTCAGTTCGCCACGCATCAGGCGGCGCCACAGCGAGAGCATCTCGTCGTGGAAGATCTCGCGGTGGTCGATGCAGCGGCCGAGGGCCTCGCTGGGACTGATATCCATCGTTCGCCCGGTCAGTGCCGGGTAAGGAAGTTGCGCAGCATCTCGTGGCCGTATTCGGTGGCGATGGATTCCGGGTGGAACTGCACGCCCTCGACCGGCAGCGTACGGTGGCGCAGGCCCATGATTTCGCCATCGGGGGTCCACGCGGTGACTTCGAGGCAGTCGGGAAGTCCGGGGCGCTCGACGGCCAGCGAGTGATAGCGCGTTGCCACCAGCGCGCGGGGCAGGCCCGTGAAGACGCCCTGCCCGCTGTGTTCGATGCGCGAGGTCTTGCCGTGCATCAGTTCCTTGGCGCGGATCACCCTGCCGCCGAAGGCCTGGCCGATGGCCTGGTGTCCGAGGCAGACGCCGAGGATCGGCAGCTGGCCGCCGAAGCGCTCGATCAGCGCCAGCGTGATGCCCGCCTCGTTGGGCGTGCACGGACCGGGCGAGATGCAGATCCGCTGCGGCGCGAGGGCCGCGATGGCGTCGAGCGTGATCTCGTCATTGCGGAAGACGCGCACCTCTTCGCCGAGCTCGCCGAAGTACTGCACGAGATTGAAGGTGAAGCTGTCGTAATTGTCGATCATCAGCAGCATGGATCCGTCTACCCAGGTACTTGATTAATAAAGGCAATCGCGGTCGCGCCGGCACGCGCCCGGGACTGCTGCAGCAATTATCCCATTCCGGGCGCGGCCGGCGTCGGCGCCCGGTCACCGGCGGGTGACCTTGCGGGGAATCGCAAGCACCGGCCTAATGATGGTTTGCGCGCGCCACCGCGCGCGACATCGTCGAGGAGGACGCCGCACCATGGAAGCCGCAAGCAAGACCGACAACACCATGTGGACCGGGAACCTGCACGTCAACGTGCCGGGTACTTTCCTGGGCCGGCCACGCGTGGCGCCGACGCGCGCCGCGCTGGCGCAGGCCGGTGCCACCGCGGCCTTTCTGGGTTTCCCCTGGGACGGCACCTGCGTCAGCCGGACGGGCACCAATTTCGGGCCGCGCGGCCTGCGCGAGGCGAGCGAACAGTTCCTGATGTACAACGCCAACACCGGCATGGATCTGGGCGAGCATTTCAACCTGGTCGACTGCGGCGACGTGCCCATCGTGCCGGGCAATTCCATCAGCACGCAGGAGCGCGCCGAGGCGCTGGTGGCCGAGCTTCTGGCGGCCGGCGTACTGCCGGTGATCGGCGGCGGCGACCACTCGATCACGATCGGGCCGGCGCGCGCGTTCGCAAAGCATTTCAAGCGCTGCGGCATGATCCACTTCGACACCCACCTCGATACCGCGGAGCAGGTCGGCGGCGAAACGCTCAACCACTGCTGCCCGATCGCGCGCGCCGTCGACGCGGGTTTCGATCCGAAAAACATCGTCACCATCGGCCCGAGCGGCTGGATGAATCCGCGCAGTGAACTCGACTACGTCAAGCGCAAGGGCATCAACCTGTTCACGCTCGAGCAGGTTTGGGAACTGGGCGCGGCCGAAGTCGGCCAGCGCGCGGCGCAACTGGCCTCGGCCGGCACCGACGCGGTCTACCTCACCGTGGACATCGACGTCATGGACGCGGCCTATGCCCCTGGAACCGGCGTGCCGACGACCTGCGGCATGACGCCGCGCGAGATCAACCGTATCCTCGCGTGCTTTTCCGGCATACCGCTGCGCATGATCGACGTGGCCGAAGTCGCGCCGCCCTGGGACCACCCGGGCATCACCGCGCGCCTGGGCGTGCGCATCCTGCTCGAGGCACTGGCCGCGGCCGTGGCGGGACGGGCACGCTGAAGCCGCCCGGCGCAGCCCACGGCGCGGGCGACGGGCCCGGCGCCGGCACGGGCCCGGCCGACACCGATGCGCGCGCGCTGGTGCGCGGGTTTTCGTTCCGGACGGTCTTTTCGCTGGCGTTCGCCTTCATTTCCCCGATCGTGGCGCTGTACACGATCTTCGCGCTCGGGATCGCCAGTTCCGGGCCAGGATTCTGGCTGGGCTTTCCGGCGGCGCTGGCCGGCCAGCTGCTGGTCGCCCTGGTGTTCGCGATGCTGGTTTCGCGCTATCCGCTCGAGGGCGGCGTATACCAGTGGTCGCGGCAACTCGTCGGCGCGCGCTACGGCTGGTTCGCCGGCTGGACCTACATCTGGACGCTGGTTATCACGATGGCCGCGGTGTCCTTCGGCGGCGCCGCCTTCCTTGCCCAGCTGCTGGGACTGGACCCGGCGGACCCGCGGGTCCTGCGGCCGCTGGCCATGGGCCTGCTGCTGTTCGGCACCTGGGGCAATACCCGGGGGCGCCGGGTACTCGGTGCGGTGGTGGCGCTCTGCGTGCTGGCCGAACTGATCGGCTCGGTCGGCGTCGGCGCCTGGCTGCTGGCGACCGGTCGCGTGCACCCGTTCAGCATCGTGCTGTCGACGCCCGACTTCCTGGCAGGCAGCGGCGGCTGGCTGGGATTCTTCGATTCCAAGGCCGCCGCGGCGGTGGCGATCTGCGGCTGGGCGTTCGTCGGCTTCGAGAGCGCCGGGTCGGTCGCCGAGGAGGTGATCGACGTGGGGCGCACCGCACCGCGGGCCATGGTCGGTTCGCTGCTGCTGGTCGCGGGCATGGTGTCGTTCTCGGGGCTGGCCCTGCTGCTGGCCATTCCCGACCTGTCCGCGGCGCTGGCCGCGCGCGGCGCCGATCCGGTCGTCGACACGCTGCTCGCGCATTTCGGCCCGACCCTGTTCCGGCTGCTGCTGGTGCTGTTCGTGATCGGCTTCATCGCCTGCCTGGTCGGCGTGCAGGCCTCGGCATCGCGCGTGATCTGGGCCTTCGCGCGCGACGGCGAACTCCCCGGCGCGCGCCTGCTGGCGCCGCTCAGCGGCAGGGACCGCGTGCCGCAGCGTGCCGTCGTGCTGTCGGGCCTGCTGGCAACGTCGATCTACGCGCTCGCGGCCACGCACCTCTATGCCATCCTGGTCGCGTTCACGACCGCCGGCTTCTATCTGGCATTCGCCTTCCCGGTGCTCGCCAGCGCCTGGACGCTGCTGCGCGGGCGCTGGACGGCGACGCCGTTCTCGCTGGGGCGCCTGAGCGCACCGGTGATCCTGGCGGCCGCGGCGTGGACGGTCTTCGAGGCCGTGAACATCGCCTGGCCGCGCGTGGCCGACGCACCCTGGTACGAGTCGTGGTCGGTGGTGCTGATGATGGTATTCCTGGGGCTGCTGGGCATGCTGGTGCGCACGCGCCTGGGTCGGGCACGCTGAGCGCTGCGCCCGCAAGCGGACGCAGCGTCCGGCAACCCGACGTCTAGCGCAGGCCGAATTCGACGCGTGATGTCGATGCGGTTGCCGGCGCGGGCACCGCTGCGGGGACGGGTGCAGCGGCGGGCGCAGGAGCGGCCGCGTCCTGGGGGCCGGCCGGCTCGACGATCTTCGCGGCAACCAGTGACAGGCGGTCCTCGGGAACGAGGCCGATGGTGCGCAGCCAGTCCTTGGCGGCCTGGGCGCGCCGGTTGCCCAGCGCGCGCAGGTCGTCATCGCTGATCTGCTGGGCAGCGCGCAGCGCCTGCTCCATCTCGCCGGGGGTCGGTGCCGCGGCGCCGGCGGCCGTCCTGGCCGCCCCGTCCCTGGTCGCCGCCGCCACGACGTCCCGCTGGTACAGGCGCTTGAGCAGGTCCGGATACTCCGCCGGGGCGACGGCGACTTCGCTGTTCGTGACGAGCGCCCCGCGCGCGGCCAGGTCGGCGCGCTTGAGGGCGCGCAGGCGAGCATCGACACGCAGGCGCCGCAGGGCGTCGCGGTCGACGGTGCTGTCGACCCATCCGGTGATGTCCAGCTTGAGCCCGGGCCGTTCGGCCATCGCCTTGGCCAGTGCCTTGAGCCCCGGTTCGCGCGCCTCGGGAATCGTGGCCAGGCCGGGATCGAAAGCCAGCGAACTCATCTGCTCGCTGCCGCCGCCGAACAGGTTTCCGAGCAGCGCGAACGGTGCGGTGACCGCCTTGGTGATCAGGTTGATCAGCACCTTGACGATCACCCCGCCGATGGAGAATTGCGGGTCGTCCAGCGAGCCGCCGATCGGCAGGTCGATGTCGATGACGCCGTTGCGGTCCCTGAGCAGTGCCACGGCCAGCTGCACCGGCAGCGTGGTCGCACTGGCACTCTCGACCCGGTCGCCGAAGGTGAGCTGGTCGAGCACCAGCTTGTTCTGCGCCTGCAGCTGGCGGCTGGCCAGCTGGTAGGCGACGTCGAAGGACAGCTTGCCGCGCTCGATGCGGTATCCGACGTACTTTCCCGAATACGGGCTCAGTGGCGCGAGCTCCATGTCGTGCACGCTGGCCTTGATGTCGAGCGCGAGGTCGCGCGCCAGCGGATTGACGCGGCCGCCGATGAGCAGCGGCGCGTCGTTGACGATGCCGTGCACATCGACGCTGGCGGTGGAAGCGGGGTCGGAGGACAGGCCCTCGATGCTGCCGTGCAGGTCCAGCAGGTCGGCGCTGTAGCGCGGCTTGATGAAATTGTCGCTGAAGCGCACGTGGCCGCCGGTGAGCAGCACCTTGCCGATCGACATCGGCGGCCCCGCCGGTCCGGCCGGTGCCGGCGGCGCGGCCGCCGGAGCCTCGACCGGCGCCGCGGGGGCCGCCGGAGCCTCGGTAAGGCTGACCTTGGCGGCGGCGCCTTGCTTGACGATGTCCTGCAGGTTGATGCGCCCGTTCGGCGCGATGATCACCCGGGCATAGAGCTTGTCCAGCGCCAGCTGGTCCACCCGCAGCGCGAGCGGCGCCAGCTGGACACGGACGCCGCGCAGCGCGAGGTTTTCCCAACTGACGAAGTCGTTGGTGTTGACCGAGTCGATGGTTGCCAGCCGCTTGAGCGCGGCATTGCCGGCGACCATGCCGCGCAGGGGGCCGCCCGCGTCCTGGTCGAGCTGCAGGTCGGCTTTGGCATCCAGGCCGGCGCGGGTCACGCGCAGGTTCACCCGATCGGAGAACAGCGGCTGCAGCGGCAGCAGGTCGAGGTTGTCGACCTGCACGGCGAGCCGGGCGTGCAGCGGCGACAGCGCGGTCTCGCCGTCGACGGCGATGCGGCCCTTCTGGTTGACGGTCAGCACGGCGGCCAGCGGGCCGGATGGGACATTGGCCTTGTCGATCGCCAGGTCCACCGCTGCCAGCTTGAGCATCGGCTGGCCGCGCGGCGAGCGCAGGTCCAGGTCGTGCAGGCGCAGTTGTCCGGCCACGGCAAGCGCCGGCGGATGGTCCCGGGCCAGCGTCACCTTGAGCTTGAGATGCAGGTCGAGCCGCGCACTGGCAATCTGCACGGGCAGCGGTTCGGGCAGGTAATCGTCGTAGCGGGTGAGATCGAGTCCGTCGACGTCCAGGTCGACCGCGGCTTCGCGCGTCGGGGCAAACGGCCGTGCCTGCGCCAGCACGTGCAGCGCCGCCCCGTCCACCGTCGCGCTCAGATGCGGATCGACGAAGACCTCTTCGTCGGCGGCGAAGGTGGAAACGAACGGCAGTCCCAGCGTGAAGGCGGATATCTCGTGATGGGTGCTGCGCGGGGTGTCATCGTAGACGAAATGTCCGCCGTCGATCTGGATGTTGTTCACCGAAAAGCGCGGCAGCGGCGCATCCGGGGGGCGGGGAGGCGATGGCGGGCCGCTGTTGAGGGCGGCGACGATGTCGTCGGTGCTGAACCGATGCGGCGCGACGCGCGTGACGTGGATGTAGGGCTTGACGAGCCGCAGTTCGCGCACCACGGGAGCCAGGTGCGTCAGCGACGCGGCCGACACGCGCAGATCCAGGCGCTCGACCTGGGCAAACACGCTCTTGTTGTCGGCCTCGAGCAGGCGCGCGCCCTGGATCGAAACCGCCAGGGCCAGCGGGTGGATCTCGATGCGCTCGATGACCAGGTGGCGATGCAGCTTTTCGTCGACCAGGCGCTCGGCCTGCGCGATGGCTATGCCCGGCAGCGCAAAGCGCAGGAACAGCAGCAGCAGCACGGCCAGCGCGACGGCACCCAATGCGATGCCGGTGAGCCGGGGGTGGGATTTCCAGGTGCGGGCCAGGAGTCTGGCGCCGAAGGTGCTGGCGGCGGGATTGGCGTTTGCTGGTGGGTTCATGATGTGCTTTGCTCCCTCACCCCAGCCCTCTCCCGGAAAGAGAGGGGGTAATGCCTAGTCGATGTCGAAACCGTCCTCCACCTGTTCGGCCGCACGCAGCACGGCGCGGGCCTTGGCCTCGGTTTCCTTCCATTCCATCTCCGGCAAGGAATCGGCGACGATGCCGGCCGCTGCCTGGACGTACAGCACGTTTTCCTTGACGATGCCGGTGCGGATGGCGATGGCCAGGTCCATGTCGCCGGCGAAGCTGACGTACCCCACTGCCCCGCCGTAGACGCCGCGCTTGACCGGTTCGAGCTCGTCGATGATCTCCATCGCCCGCACCTTCGGGGCGCCCGACAGGGTGCCGGCGGGAAAGGTGGCCCGCAGGACGTCGAAGTTGGTGAGGCCCGGCTGCAGCGTGCCCTCCACGTGGCTGACGAGGTGCATGACATGCGAGTACCGCTCGACGACCATCTGTTCGCTGACATGCACGCTGCCGATACGGGCGATACGGCCGATGTCGTTGCGTGCCAGGTCGATCAGCATCAGGTGTTCCGCGCGCTCCTTCGGATCGGCCAGCAGTTCGGCGGCCAGCTGGGCATCCTGTTCGGGGCTGCCGCCGCGCGGCCGGGTGCCGGCCAGCGGGCGGATCGCGATGGTGCGGTCCGCGCCGCGCATCTCGGAACGCACCAGGATTTCCGGCGACGCGCCCACGATCTGGGTGTCGCCGAAATCGTAGTAATACATGTAGGGCGACGGGTTGAGCGTGCGCAAAGCCCGGTAAAGTGACAGCGGCGAATCGGCAAATTGCTTGCGGATCCGCTGGCCGATCTGGACCTGGAAGACGTCGCCGGCGACGATGTATTCCTTGGCCCGGGCGACGGCCCTGAGGTAGTCGTCCTTGGCGAAGTCGCGCTGCTCGGGGCGGCGCACGCTGGCGCGCGTGTGCGGCGGCTCCACGTGCTTGAGCAGCCGCGATTTGAGCTCCCGCAGGCGCGCCCGGCCGCGCTGGTAGCCCTCGGGCTGGCCGGGGTCGGCGTAGACGATCAGGTAGACCCGCCCGCTGAGGTTGTCCACCACCGCCAGTTCCTCGGTGAGCAGCAGCTGGATGTCGGGCATGCCCAGGTCGTCGGGCGGCACCCTGGTGAGCCGGTGCTCGAACAGGCGCACCGTGTCGTAGCCGAAATATCCGGCCAGGCCGCCGCAAAAGCGCGGCAGGCCGGTGCGCAGGGCGACGCGGAACTGCGCGGCAAAGTGCTCGATGAAGCGCAGCGGGTCACCCTCGTCGACCTGCACGACGCGGCCGTCGGTAACCACCTCGGTGCGGCTGGCGCCGCCGGGCTTGATCACGCTGCGCAGCAAGGTGCGCGCCGGCAGGCCGATGAACGAATAGCGCCCGAAACGCTCGCCGCCCACGACGGACTCGAGCAGGAAGGAATTGGCGCTGTCGGACTGGCTGCGGACCAGCTTCAGATACAGCGAGAGCGGCGTGTCCAGGTCGGCAAAGGTCTCGGCGATGAGCGCAATGCGGTTGTATCCCTGGGCGGCCAGGGCCTGGAATTCGAGTTCGGTCATGGGAGCGCGGCGGTCAGACGTGGGCGGGCGACAGGCGCAATACCCATTGGGCCGCTTGGAAGAGGCTGGGAAATATACCACCCACCCCCGCGGCACCGGCCAGGTCGTGCACCGATTCGCCCTCGTTGTAGCCGGTCTCCACCAGCACGCTCGAGGACCCGGCGGCGTGCGCCGCCTGGGCATCGTTGGCCGAGTCGCCGATCAGAATCGTGGCATCGGGCCCCACCCGCAGCCGCTCGCAGGCGGCCAGCACGAGGTCCGGATGGGGCTTGCGCCGCGCAACCTCGTCGCCGGCGACGACGACGTCCAACAGGGACAGGAGCCCCGCCCGCTCCAGCAGCGGGATAGTGAACTGGCGCGGCTTGTTGGTGACGCAGGCCAGGCCGATGCCGGCGGCGCGCAACAGCACCAGGCCGTCGGTCACCTGGTCGAATACCTGGGAATGCGTCCCGTTGATGTACCGGTAGTGTTCCTCGAACGAGGCCTTGGCGCGCTGGAAATCGCCCTCGGCGGCGCGGCCGTTCAGGTCGTCGGTGAGCGAACGGTGCACCAGCATGTCGGTGCCCTTGCCGACGAACTGCGCGATGCGCCGCACCGGCAGGTCGGCGTGGCCGAACTCGGCCCGCACGCGGTTGGCGGCATAGGCGAGGTCGGGTGCGGTATCGAGCAGGGTGCCGTCGAGGTCGACGAGGACGGCGCGCGGTCGGTGGCCAGGCATGCTGGCTGCCCTAGCGCGCCGCGACCGCGGCGGCGATCTCGCGCCGCATGGCGGCGATCGTGGCCTGATAGTCCTTGGCGCCGAAGATCGCCGAGCCGGCGACGAAGGTGTCGGCACCCGCCCTGGCGATGGCGCCGATGTTGTCGACCTTCACGCCGCCATCGATCTCGAGGATGATCTGCCGCCCGGCGGCCCTGGCGTGCTGGTCGATCAGGGCCCGCGCGGCGCGCAGCTTGTTGAGCGTTTCGGGTATGAAGCTCTGGCCGCCGAAACCCGGGTTCACCGACATGAGCAGCACCAGATCGACCTTGTCCATGACGTGGTTGAGATAGTCCAGCGGCGTCGCCGGATTGAACACCAGGCCGGCCTGGCAGCCGTGATCGCGAATCATCGACAGCGTGCGGTCGATGTGCCGCGTGGCCTCGGGATGGAAGGAAATGAGATTTGCGCCGGCCTTGGCGAACATCGGCACCAGCGCGTCGACCGGCTCGACCATGAGGTGGACGTCGATCGGCGCGGTGACATGCGGGCGGATGGCCTCGCAGACCAGCGGACCGATGGTCAAATTGGGAACATAATGATTGTCCATCACATCGAAGTGGATCCAGTCGGCCCCGGCAGCGATGACCGCCCGCACCTCCTCGCCCAGGCGGGAGAAGTCTGCGGACAGGATGGACGGCGCAATGCGGAAGCTAGAATCCATGGGATCAACCCTTCGCGGCCATGCAGGAGCGGCCAGCGGGCATTTTAGGCGCAGCCGCCAACACCGCAAAGCGGAGACAGGCCGCCAGCGGTGATGAAAGCGACAGAATCCGGCGCGGACCCGGCAGGAAGCACAGTGAAATGAACCAGCACGAATTCTCCGTCACGGTCCGCGTGCGCTTTGTCGCGGAGCAGTCCGACCCGGCCGCCGAGCTGTACCTGTTTGCCTATACGATCCGTGTGGAAAACACCGGCAGCGTCGGCGCGCAACTGCTGTCGCGCCACTGGATCATCACCGACGGCAATGGCAAGGTCGAGGAAGTGCGCGGACCGGGCGTGGTCGGCGAACAACCCCGCCTGGCGCCGGGCGAGTCCTTCGAATACACCAGCGGCTGTCCGCTCAACACGCCCTACGGCACCATGAAGGGCAGCTACCAGTGCGTGGGCGTCGACGGCGTCGCGTTCGAGGTACCGATCGCCGAGTTCGTGCTGACGGTGCCCCGCGTCCTGCATTGAGCACCGCCACCGGCGCGGGCAGGCGCCACGGCATCGGCCGGGCCGGCATCGTCCTGGTCGCCGCGGCGCTGGCCGCCTGCCAGGGCGAACCCCTGGCGCCGGGCGCGCGGCGCGCCGCCAGCGCGGTTCCGACCACCGAGGACGCCCCACGGCTGCCGCCGGAGGCGGTGCGCTTTCGTCCGGAAAGCGGGCCCGGCGCGCTGGGCATCGCCGATGCCGACTGGCTGGCGGCGTGGCCGGCGTGGCTGGCGTCGTGCCATGCGCTGGCCGCGCAACACAACCCGCAGCGTGCCGCCTGGGAAGACGTCTGCACCGCCTCGATATTCCTGCAACCGCGCAGCGGCGCCGAGGTGCGCGAGTTCTTCGCCCGCCACATGGACCGCTATACGGTGATCGCGCGCGAGCCTGGCGCGCCGCACGGCGGGCCCCCGGCGGCGGTCGAGCGCGACGCGGGCCTGATGACCGGCTATTACGAGCCGGTGCTCGAGGGCAGCCGCACCCGCAGCGCGGAATTTCCGGTGGCCTTGTACCGCGCCCCGCCAGCGGCGCAAACCGCGCCGCGCGCGATGCTGGCGGCCGACGGGCGGCTGCAGGGACTGGAACTGCTCTGGGTGCAGGACCCGGTCGACGCCTTCTTCCTGGAGGTGCAGGGTTCCGGCCGGATCCATCTGCGCGACGGGACCTGGGTGCGGGTGGCCTATGCCGCCAGCAATGGCCAGGCCTACCGCTCGATCGGACGCTGGCTGGTCGAGCAGGGCGAGCTCGTTGCGGGGCAGGTCTCGCAGGCCAGCATCCGCGACTGGACGCGGGCGCACCCCGAGCGCGTGCGGGCGCTGCTCGAGCAGAACCCGCGCGTCGTCTTCTTCCGGGAGCTGCCGGCGGGCGACGCGACCGTCGGCCCGATCGGGTCGCTCGGCGTGCCGCTGACACCCGGCTATTCGGTGGCCGTGGATCCGCGCTTCGTGCCGCTGGGGGCGCCGCTGCTCATCGATACCCGGATGCCGGGCAGCGGCGAGCCGTTGACGCGGCTGGCGCTGGCCCAGGACACGGGCGCGGCGATCCGCGGCCCGCTGCGCGTGGACTGGTTCTGGGGCCTGGGCGCGGGCGCCGGCGAACGGGCCGGGCGCCAGCATGACAGCGGCACCGTGCAGTTGCTGGTGCCGCGCGGCGTGGCGCCGGCCAGCCTGCTGCCGGCCGCCGGCGGCTAGCTGCTAGCGGCCAGGCGCGACGGGCGCGGCAGCGCTGGCCGCGGCCATCATCTCCTCGACACGCGCCAGCGGAATGGCGCCCGGGGCACGGCGCCCGTCGGTGAACACGATGGTGGGCGTGCCGGTGACGTGCAGCTTCTGGCCGAGCGCCAGGACGTCTTCGAGCGGATGCTTGCAGCTGGCCGGCGCCGGATCCAGGTGGCGGCCCTCGAGCATCACCTGCGACCAGGCCGCCGTACGGTCGGGCGCGCACCAGATGGCGCGCGCCTTGGGATACGAGTCGTCGGCGACCGCGACGTCGCGCGAGAGTATCGGATAGAGGAACGTGTAGATCGTCGTGTTGGTCAGCGTGGCGATGTCGCGCTCGAAGCGCTTGCAGTACGGGCAGTTCGGGTCCTCGAAGACGGCGATCACGCGCGAGCCGTCGCCGCGCACCGTCTTGACCGCCATCTGCAGCGGCAGCGACGTGAAATCGACGCGCAGCAGCTCGTCCTTGTGCCGCGCGGTGAGGTTTTCCTGGGTGCGCAGATCGAAGGCATTGCCGGCGATGAGATAGGAGACGCGCTCGTCGACGTAGACGATCTCGGCGTCGACGACGACCTCGAACAGGCCGAACGGCATGCGGCAGACCGACGTCACCTCGCCGCCGACGCGCCGGTGCACGCGCTCCTGGATCATCCGCGCCAGCCCGGCGGGCGTCGGCGGCAGCGCGGCAGTGTCATCGCCTTTGGGGCAGGGCTGCAGTGCGGCAGCCGGTGCCGGTGTTGCAGCCGGTGCGCCGGGCGCGGCCGCTTTGCCGGCGGACGCCGGCCGGGGCGGCGCGGACTCCTGCGCCACGGCGAGCGGCGCGGCCGCGGCGATGGCAAGGCCCAGCAGCAGGCGGTACGACAGGTTCTTCAGCACAGACTTCCCCTTGATGGATGGACCGCGCCCCGCGGCCCGAACGCCCGCCGGCGCGGCGGCGAACCCGAAGCCTAGCCCATCGCGTGGCGCACGAGGGCGTTCTTCAGCGGCACCAGCGCGTTGACCAGCGACATGCCGGCATTGCGCAGCTGGCGGGCGCGCCGGTCGGGTGTGCGGAACAATCCGCCCAGACCGTCGACGGCGGCGCGCATCAGCCGCACCGGCTCGGCCCGCGCCCGCTCGTAGCGCCGCAGCCAGACCGGATCGCCCAATGCCCGCCAGGCCTCGCGGGCGTCGAGCAGCCGCAGGAACTCGGACACGTCCTGGAGCCCAAGGTTCAGTCCCTGCCCGGCGAGCGGATGCACCACATGGGCGGCGTCGCCCAGCAGCGCGGCGCCGGCGCGCACGACGCGATCGACGACGACGCGATGCAGCGGGAAGGCCTGGCGCGGCCCCAGCAGCGTCAGCGTGCCCAGGGCCCCGGCACAGCGCTGCGCCACGCGCGCGGCGAAGTCGGCATCGTCGAGCGCCTGCAGTTGCGGCACCAGGTGCTGCGGGGCGGACCACACCAGCGATACGCGCGCACCCGCCAGCGGCAGCAGTGCGACGACGCCCTCGTCGGTGAACCACTGCCGGGCGACGCCGTCGTGCGGACGCTCGCTGGCGAAGTTGGCGACGATGGCGGTCTGGCCATACGAACCCACCTGCGCGCCGATGCCGGCCGCGGCGCGCACGGCCGACTGGCGGCCGTCGGCGCCGAGCAGCAGGTCCGCGGCGATGGTGGCCCCGTTGGCCAGATGCACGGTGACGGCCGGGCGCGCGCCCGCGGTGGCGGCAAAGGCGGCCGACGTGAAACCCTGTGCGACGTGGTGCAGGTTGGGCAGCAGGCGGCAGGCCAGCCAGAGCGCGCGCAGCAACTGCCCCTCTTCGCAGATGGTGGCCAGGCGCGGAACCCCGACGGCCAGCGCGTCGAAGGTGAGCTGGCCGCCCGCGTCGCCGAAGACGTCCATGCGCTCGACGGCGGCGATGCGCGCGCCGTCGACTTCGGACCAGGCGCGCTGCTGCGCGAGCAGCTCGATGGCGGCCGGCGCCAGCGCGTAGATGCGTGCGTCCCAGCGGCCGGGGTCGGCGGACGCCGCCACCGACGGGACCGGTCCGACCAGGGCGACGGACAGCCCGCGCTGGGCGCAGCCCAGCGCCGCGCTGAGTCCGACGACGCCCGTGCCGACGACGACGACCTGTGCGGCCGACGCCGCGCCGGCGGACGCCGCCGATGCCGGAACGCCGGCGGGAGTGGCGGGGGACTTGCTGGGCATGTCGGCTCCTGCGCTCGTCCGCGCAGCGCACCAGGCGGAGCACCGGGCAGGATCGGAGCGCTGATTATAGAAGGTGCGCGTGATAGACTTTTTTTCATGAGCCTGGCCACCGCGCACGCTGCCACGCCCGCCAGGACCGCAACGGTCGAACGGGTGCAGGCCGAATTGCGTGCGCTGGATGCGGTGCTGGTGGCGCACTATTACGTCGACGGCGGCCTGCAGGACCTGGCCGACGCCACCGGCGGCTGCGTGGGCGATTCGCTGGAGATGGCGCGCTTCGGTCGCGACCACCCGGCCCGCACGCTGGTAGTGGCGGGCGTGCGCTTCATGGGCGAGACCGCCAAGATCCTCAGCCCCGACAAACGCGTACTGATGCCCACGCTGGAGGCGACCTGTTCGCTGGACCTCGGCTGCCCGATCGACAAGTTCGACGCGTTGTGCAACGCGCATCCGGACCGCACGGTCGTGGTCTATGCCAATACCAGCGCCGCCGTGAAGGCGCGCGCCGACTGGGTGGCGACCTCCAGCACCGGCCTGGACATCGTGCGCCACCTGCACGAGCAGGGGCACAAGGTCCTGTGGGCGCCGGACATCCACCTGGGACGCTACCTGCAGGCCCGGACGGGGGCGGACATGCTGCTGTGGAACGGCAGCTGCATCGTCCACGACGAATTCAAGGCCGTGGAGCTCGAGCTGCTGCGCCAGGAACATCCGGACGCCCGGGTACTGGTGCACCCGGAATCGCCGGCCGCGGTCATCGCCCAGGCCGACGTGGTGGGCTCCACCACGCAGCTGCTGCGGGCCGCCGAACAGAGCCCGGCGCGCGAGTTCATCGTCGCCACCGACAACGGCATCCTGCACAAGATGCGCCAGGCGCAGCCAGGCAAGCTCTTCCTCGAGGCGCCGACCTCGGGAACCGGCGCCACCTGCAAGAGCTGCGCGCATTGTCCATGGATGGCGATGAACGACCTCGAACGCCTGGCCGGCACCCTGGAGGCGGCGCTGGCGGGCAGCACGGCGCAGGACATCCACGTCGACCCCGAACTGGGGCTGCGGGCGCGCCTGCCCATCGACCGCATGCTGGCCTTCGCCGCGGCGCGCAAGGCCGCGCCGGCGCCGTTCGCCAGCCACGGCTCGCAGGGCCTGGGGCCGGCGTGAACCGGCCGGCGGGGCCGGCCCGCTGGGGCCTGGCGCACGAGGCGACCGATCCGCTGGCCGCGGCGCACGACCGGGCGCTCAACGCCGCCCTCGAGGCCAACATCACGGCGGCCCTGGCGGAGGATGTCGGCAGCGGCGATCGAACCGGCACCTTGCTGCGGCCCGACGCCATGGTGCGCGCGCGGCTGATCGTGCGCGAGCCGACCGTGCTGTGCGGCAGTCCCTGGTTCGAAGGCGTCATGCACCGCGTGGATCCGCGCATCCGCGTCGACTGGCTGGCCCGCGAAGGCGCCCTGCTGCAGGCCGACGCCGTGGTGTGCGAACTCGACGGGCCGGCCCGCGGCGTACTCACCGCCGAACGCGGCGCGATGAACTTCCTGCAACTGCTCTCGGGGGTGGCCACCGCGACACGGCGCTTCGTCGATGCCGTGGCCGGCGTGCCGGGCAGCCGGGCCCGCATCCTCGACACCCGCAAGACCCTGCCGGGCCTGCGCCTGGCGCAGAAATACGCCGTGCGCGTCGGCGGCGGCACCAACCACCGGATGGGTCTCTACGACGCGATCCTCATCAAGGAGAACCACATCGCGGCGGCCGGCGGGGTGGCGGCGGCGCTGCGCGCCGCGCAGGACGGCGGCGTGCCCGTGCAGATCGAGGTGGAATCGCTCGAACAGCTCGACCAGGCGCTGGCCGCCGGTGCGGTGTCGGTGCTGCTGGACAATTTCCCGCTGGAACGGCTGCGCGCGGCCGTGCAGCGCACTGCCGGCCGCGCGGTCCTGGAAGCCTCGGGAGGCGTCCATCTGGACACCGTGCGGGACATTGCGGCGACGGGCGTCGACCGGATATCGATCGGCAGCCTGACGAAGGACGTGCGGGCGGCCGATTATTCGTTGCGGGTGATTTGCGGGCCGGAGTGAGGGTATCGGCTACGCCGCGGACACCAAAACCTGCGGCCGATGCATCACCGTCCCCGGCAGCCCGCGCGGCGCGATGACGGTCGGGCGCGCCGTCGGCAGCGTCGCGGGCCAGTCGAGCGAATAGTGCAGTCCGCGGCTCTCGTGGCGCGACAGCGCGCTGGCGACGATCAATGCGGCGACATCGACGAGATTGCGCAGTTCGAGCAGGTCGCGCGTGACGTGGAAGCTGGCGTAGTACTCGTTGATCTCCTCGCGCAGCAGCTCGATGCGCCGCCGGGCACGCTCCAGGCGCTTGGTGGTGCGCACCACGCCGACGTAGTTCCACATGCAGCGGCGCAATTCGTCCCAGTTGTGGGCGATCACCACGTCCTCGTCGCTGTCGCGCACCCGGCTGTCGTCCCACGGGGTCACCGGCACGATGTCCGGCAGCGGCCGCCCCAGGATGTCGTCGGCCGCGGCCCGGCCCAGCACCACGCATTCGAGCAGCGAATTGGACGCCAGGCGGTTGGCGCCGTGCAGGCCCGTGCAGGCGACCTCGCCGGCGGCATACAGGCCGGGAACGTCGGTGCGCCCGGCCGTGTCCACCACGATGCCCCCGCAGGTGTAATGCGCGGCCGGCACGACCGGGATCGGCTCGCGGGTGATGTCGATGCCGAACTCGCGGCAGCGCGCGCTGATGGTCGGGAAGTGTTCGCGCAGGAAATCGGCACCCAGATGGGTGACGTCGAGATGGACGTAGTCGATGCCCAGGCGCTTCATCTCGTAGTCGATGCTGCGCGCCACGATGTCGCGCGGCGCCAGTTCCGCGCGCGGGTCATGGTCCGTCATGAAGCGCCGGCCGGCCTCCGCGCCGGCCGATGGCGGCAGCTTGAGCACGCCGCCCTCGCCGCGCACCGCCTCGCTGATCAGGAAGGACTTGGCATACGGGTGGTACAGGCAGGTGGGATGGAACTGGATGAATTCCATGTTGGCGATGCGGCAGCCGGCGCGCCACGCCATCGCCACGCCGTCGCCGGTGGCGCAGTCCGGATTGGTCGTATAGAGATAGACCTTGCCGGCGCCGCCATTGGCCAGCACCACCTGGCGGGCCGCCACGGCGGTGACCGGACCGTTCTGCACCGACTGCAGGTACAGCCCCACGCAGCGGCCGCCCTGGATGATGAGGTCCACCGCCATGTGCTGCTCGAGCAGCGTGATATTGCGGTGGGTGCGCACCTTCTGGCGCAGCGTCTGCTGGATTTCGTGGCCGGTGGAGTCGGCCGCGTGGAAGATGCGCCGGGTGCTGTGGCCGCCCTCGCGGGTGAGGTGAAAGCCCACCCCGCTGGCGCTGTCCGGCGTGAAGGCGACGCCCTCGCCGATCAGCCATTGCACCGCCTCGGCGCCGTGGCCGATGATGAAACGGGTGGCCGCCTCGTCGCACAGGCCGGCGCCGGCGACCAGGGTGTCGTGCACGTGGGCATCGACGCTGTCCTGGGGGTCCACCACCGCGGCGATGCCGCCCTGGGCCCAGTCGCTGGCCCCGGCCCCGAGCGACTGCTTGTCGACCAGCAGGATCCGGCGCTGGTCCGCCAGGCGCAATGCGGTGGACAGGCCCGCCAGGCCGGTGCCCACGATGACCACATCGAAATTCGACTCCATCCCCGGCATTCTAAAGGCCACGGCGCCGGGCCCCGGTTTGGCCGGAGTTATGGATATAATTGCCGGCTTTTCGTGCGTCGCGTAAATGCAGGTTTGGCCAAGTAGCTCAGTCGGTAGAGCAGAGGACTGAAAATCCTTGTGTCGGTGGTTCGATTCCGCCCTTGGCCACCATCGATTTTCCGAGCGTCAGCGAGACAAGATCGATGCAAGGGCGATTCCGCCCTTAGCCACC
>JBBISD010000046.1:0-22051 GCA_037441485.1 Burkholderiales bacterium | reverse complement strand
GCCTTGACCATATCCTCGATCACCTTCTTGGCGTCGCCGAACACCATCAGGGTCTTGTCCATGTAGAACAGGTCATTGTCGAGGCCGGCATAGCCGGACGCCATCGAGCGCTTGTTGACGATGATCTGGCGCGCCTTGTATGCCTCGAGGATGGGCATGCCGGCGATGGGCGACTTCGGGTCCTTGGCGGCCGGGTTGACGACGTCATTGGCGCCGAGTACCAGCACGACGTCGGTCTCGCTGAAGTCGGAGTTGATGTCTTCCATCTCGTGCACGAGATCGTAGGGCACCTCGGCCTCGGCCAGCAGCACGTTCATGTGGCCCGGCATGCGCCCGGCCACCGGATGGATGGCGTAGCGCACCTGCACGCCCTTCTTGATGAGCTTGTCGGCCAGTTCCTTGAGCGGATGCTGCGCGCGCGCCACCGCCAGGCCGTAGCCCGGCACGATGATGACGGTCTCGGCATTGCCCAGCAGGAACGCGGCGTCGTCGGCCGAGCCGGACTTGACCGGGCGCTGGGCCTGCTCGGCCGCGCCGCCCACCGATGCCTCGCTGCCGAAGCCGCCCAGGATGACGTTGAAGAACGAGCGGTTCATCGCCTTGCACATGATGTACGAGAGGATGGCGCCGCTGGAGCCCACCAGGCTGCCGGCGATGATGAGCATGGGGTTGTTGAGCGAGAAGCCGATGCCGGCGGCCGCCCAGCCCGAGTAGCTGTTGAGCATCGACACCACCACCGGCATGTCGGCGCCGCCGATCGGGATGATGATGAGCACACCCAGCACGAAGGCGATCGCCAGCATTACCAGGAACGGCGCCCATTGCTGGTTGGCGACGAACACCACGCCGGCGCCGATCATGGCGATGCCCAGCAGCAGGTTGAGCAGGTGCTGTCCCTGGAACACGACCGGGGCGCCGCGGAAGATGCGCAGCTGGTAGCGGCCGGACAGCTTGCCGAAGGCGATCACGCTGCCCGAAAAGGTGATCGCGCCGACGAAGGCGCCGATGAACAGCTCGACGCGGTTGCCGGTGGGGATGGGTTCGCCGCGCGCGACGATGCCGAAGGCGCCCGGTTCGGCCACGGCCGCCACGGCGATGAACACCGCGGCCAGGCCGATCATCGAGTGCATGAACGCGACCATTTCGGGCATCTTGGTCATCGGCACGCGGTGCGCGATGGTCGCGCCGATGCCGCCGCCGACCACCAGGCCGGCCAGCACCCAGGTCAGGCCGACGACGGCGGCGCCGGCGGCGACCTCCTCGGGACGCAGCTTGAAGATCAGCAGCACGGTGGTGACCGCGGCGATTGCCATGCCGCTCATGCCGAAGGCATTGCCGGCGCGCGAGGTGGACGGATGCGAAAGTCCCTTGAGCGCCTGGATGAAGCAGATCGAGGCGACCAGGTACAGCAGGACGACGAGATTCAAGCTGATAGTCATTGCGATTCCCGCCTTAGTGTTTCTCGGTGCCTGCCGCGGCGGCCTTCGGTTCCTTTTTGCGGAACATCTCGAGCATGCGCCGGGTGACGAGGAAGCCGCCGAAGACGTTGACCGCCGCCAGCGCCACGGCCAGCACGCCCATGGTGCGGCCCAGGGTGGTTTCGGTAAGCGCCGCGGCGAGCATGGCGCCGACGATGATGATCGCCGAGATGGCGTTGGTCACCGACATCAGCGGCGTGTGCAATGCGGGCGTGACGTTCCACACCACGTGGTAGCCCACGTAGATGGCGAGCACGAAGATGATCAGGTTGATTACCGTGTGGTTGACGACTTCCATGGCGACCTTTCGAGGGCGTTCCTGTGCCGGGCGGCGGCGTTGGCGCGGGCGTTTGCGGGCGGTGGTGGGCGGTGCGCGGGTCAGGACTTGCGCAGGACCTCGCCGCCGTGGCACATCAGGCAGGCGGCAACGATGTCGTCGTCCTTGTTGATCGCGAACGTCCCGTCCTTGTCGATCACCAGCTTGAGGAAATCGATCAGGTTGCGCGCGTACAGGGCCGAGCTGTCGGCCGCGACCAGCGCCGGGATGTTGGGCTGGCCGATGATCTGCACGTTGTGGTGGACCGCGGTCTTGCCCGGTTCGGTGAGCGCGCAGTTGCCGCCCTGTTCGGCCGCCATGTCGACGATCACCGAGCCGGCCTTCATCGACTGCACCATCTCGGCGGTGACCAGCACCGGGGCCTTGCGCCCGGGGATGAGCGCAGTGGTGACGACGATGTCGGCCTGGGCGATGCGCTTGGCGACCTCGGCCTTCTGCCGGTCGAGCCAACTTTGCGGCATGGGGCGCGCGTAGCCGCCGACGCCCTTGGCCGCCTCGCGTTCCTCGTCGGTCTCGAAGGGCACGTCGATGAACCTGGCGCCCAGCGATTCGATCTGCTCCTTGACTGCCGGCCGCACGTCGGAGGCCTCGATCACCGCGCCCAGGCGCTTGGCCGTGGCGATCGCCTGCAGGCCGGCCACGCCGGCGCCCAGGATGACGACCCGCGCGGCCTTGATCGTGCCGGCCGCCGTCATCATCATGGGCATCAGCCGCTGGTAGGCGTTGGCGGCCATCAGCACGGCCTTGTAGCCGGCGATATTGGCCTGCGACGACAGCACGTCCATGCTCTGCGCGCGCGTGGTGCGGGGCGCCGCTTCCAGGGCGAAGGCCGTGAGGCCGGTGGCGTTCATCGCCGCGATCCCGGCGGTGTTGAACGGCTCGAGCATGCCCAGCAGCACCGCCCCGGACTTCATCTGGCCCAGGTCTTCGGCCGTGGGCAGGCGCACCTTGAGCACGAGCTCGGCGCCCAGCGCCTCGGCGGCGGAGACGATGGTGGCGCCAGCGGCGGCGTAGGCCGCATCGGTCTGGCTGGCCGCCAGACCGGCGCCCGACTGCACCAGCACCTGGTGCTTTTGCGTCACCAGCTTCTTGACCGTTTCGGCCGTCGCGGCAACACGCGTCTCGCCCGGCCGCGTTTCCGCCGGAACTCCAATTCGCATGGGATCCACTCCTGACGTTGATGCGTCTTTTTGTATGTCGTCCCGGCAGGGCGCCGGGGCGTGATGAACAGTAGAATTTACTGCATTACGGGGTTTCTAGGAAATGACCCCCGTCAGGTTCCGGTCGCCGTGTGGCGTACGCGACAGTGCCGTAACCCTTCGGATTTCCTCAGATTTTTGTGCCGGCGACGCCGGTGACAGCTCCCCCATTCGCGCCCGCCCGGCCGCCTTCGCTCTGGCAACTATCCGCCCCGCCATGGTTGATCCCTGGAAGCCCAACGTCACCGTCGCCGCCGTCGTCGCCCGCGACGGCCGCTTCCTGCTCGTCGAGGAGCACACCCCGCAGGGGCTGCGCATCAACCAGCCGGCCGGCCACCTGGAGCCCGGCGAATCGCTGCAGGCCGCCGTGGTGCGCGAGGCGCTGGAGGAAAGCGCCTACGACTTCCGGCCCACGGCGCTGCTGGGCCTGTACCTGCTGCCGACCGGGCCGCTGCCGACCGACACGACCTATCTGCGGGTTGCGTTCGCCGGCGAACTCATTGCCCATCACCCCGAGCGCGCGCTCGATCCGGACATCGTGCGCACGGTCTGGCTCACGCGCGAGGAGATCGCGGCGCGGCGCGAAATATTGCGCAGCCCGCTGGTGCTGCGTTGCGTGGATGATTTCCTGGCGGGGCGGCGGGGGAACCTGGAACTGGTGGCATATGCGTCGCCAGAGTAGGCCGGGGTGAGGGAGCACCGGCAATGACTCCCGCCAAAGGCGAACCCATCGTCGTCGGTCTCTCCGGCGGCGTCGACTCGTCGGTCACTGCCTACCTGCTCAAGGAGCAGGGCTATGCCGTGACCGGCATCTTCATGAAGAACTGGGAAGACGACGACGACGACGAGTACTGCTCGACCCGCCAGGACTGGCTCGACGCGGCCGCGGCCGCCGACGTGCTGGGCATCGAGCTCGACGCCGTCAACTTCGCCGCCGAGTACCGCGACCGCGTGTTCGCCGAGTTCCTGCGCGAATACGCCGCGGGCCGCACGCCCAATCCGGACGTGCTGTGCAACGCGGAGATCAAGTTCAAGGCCTTCCTCGACCACGCGCAGGCGCGGGGCGCCAAACGCATCGCCACCGGCCACTATGCGCGCGTGCGCGCGGTCGATGGCCGCACGCAGCTGCTGCGCGGCCTCGATCCGGGCAAGGACCAGAGCTATTTCCTGCACCGGCTCAACCAGGCGCAGCTGGCGCGCACGCTGTTTCCGGTCGGGCACCTGCACAAGTCCGAGGTGCGCGCCATCGCCCGGCGCATCGGCCTGCCCAACGCCGCCAAGCGCGATTCCACCGGCATCTGCTTCATCGGCGAGCGGCCGTTCCGCGCGTTTCTCAACCGCTACCTGCCGACCCGGCCCGGGCCCATCCGCACGCCCGAGGGCCGCGTGGTCGGCGAGCACGTGGGCCTGAGCTTCTACACGCTGGGACAGCGCAAGGGCATCGGCGTGGGCGGCATGCGCGACGGCAGCGGCGCGGCGTGGTTCGTGGCGCGCAAGGACCTGGCGACCAATACGTTGTGGATCGTGCAGGGGCATGACCATCCATGGCTGCTGAGCACGCAGCTGCAGGCGGCCGACGCCAGCTGGGTGGCCGGCGTGGCGCCGGCGATCGGAACGCGCCTGGGAGCCAAGACGCGGTACCGCCAGCAGGATTCGGCGTGCGTCGTTGCGCTGGCCCCCGATGGCGGCCCGGCAGGTTTCGCGTTGCGCTTCGACGAGCCGCAGTGGGCGGCGACGCCGGGGCAGTCGGCGGTGCTGTATGACGGGGAGGTTTGCCTGGGGGGGGGCGTGATTGCGCGCACCGGGGCGAGGGCTCTCTAGCCCTCCGCCAGTCGAAACGGCAGCGCCCGCAGGCGCTTGCCCGTCAGCGCGAACAGCGCGTTGCCCACCGCCGGCGCCAGCGGCGGCGTGGCCGGCTCGCCCACGCCGCCCGGCGGCGCATCGCTGGGCACGATGAAGGTCTCGACCAGCGGCGCCTCGCGCAACCGCACCATCTCGTAGTCGGGGAAGTTGCGCTGCTCGACGCGGCCGTCGCGAAACACGATCTCGCCGTGCAGGCAGGCCGTAAGCGCGAAGATCACCGAACCTTCGACCTGCTGCGCAATGATGTCCGGATGGACCACGCTGCCGCAGTCGAGCGCGCACACCACGCGGTGCACGCGCGGGCGTCCGGCCTCGAGCGACACCTCGGCCACCTGCGCGACGATCGTGCCGAAGGACTCGTGCAGCGCGATGCCGCGCGCCCGCCCGGCCGCCAGCGGTTCGCCCCAGCCGGCCTTTTGCGCCGCCAGGTCGAGCACGGCGCGGTGGCGCGGGTGCTCCGCCAGCAGCTGGCGGCGGTATTGCAGCGGATCGGCCCTGGCGGCCGCGGCCAGTTCGTCGAGGAAGCACTCGCCGAAGAAGGCCATGTGCGAATGGCCGACGGAGCGCCAGTTGCCGATGGGCACCGGCGTGTCGAAGGTGACGTGGGTGCAGTGGCGGTTGGCGATCTCGTAGGCCTGGTCCCACAGCCCCTCGGCCTGCGTGCGGTCGGGCAGCAGTCCGCCGCCCGCGCCCATCAGCGGAAAATTGCGCGCCAGGAACTGCGGCGTGATCGCGTCCGACAGGCTGCGCGTGACCCAGGCGGTCGGGCGGCCATCCTCGCCCAGGGCCGCCTGCAGCCGGCACAGCGCGGCCGGGCGATAAAAGTCATGGGTCATGTCCTCTTCGCGCGACCACTGCACCTGCACCGGCGCGGGCTGCACGGCCCGCGCCAGCGCGATGGCGGGTACCAGGTAATCGGTTTCGAGGCGGCGCCCGAAGCCCCCGCCCAGTTCGGTGATCTCGAGGTCGATCTGATCGTCGGGCAGGCCCGCGACCCGCGCCGCGGTGGCGCGGGCGAAGCCGGGTGCCTGGGTAGGCACCCAGAGCCTGAGCCGCGGCGCCGAGCCCGTGCCCTCGATCCACTGGGCGGTGCAGTTCATCGGTTCCATGGTGGCGTGCGCCAGCCAGGGGGCACTGTAGTCGGCACGCAGCACGCGCACGGCGTGTTCCAGCGCGCCGGCGCCGTCACCGCGCTGGTGAAAGACGAAGCCGCCCGATTCGCCCTCGAGCATCTGGCGCATGCCGCGCAGCAGGGCCGCGGTGTCGGCGGTGCCGCGCAGCGGGTCGGGCGCCGACCATTCGAGGTGGGCCGCCGACACCGCCAGCTGCGCCTGCCAGGAATTTGCCGCCACCACGCCGATGCCCGGCGCGCAGCCGGCCGCCCCCTCGTACTGCAGGGCGCGCACCACCCCCGGCATCGCGCCGACCGCCGAGAGGTCCACCGCCTTGAGCGGCGCACCCGGCACCGGACAGCCGCGCACCGCGGCAAACAGCATTCCCGGCAGGCGGATATCGGCGCCGTAGCGGGCCGCCCCGGTCACCTTGGCCGGCACGTCGCGGCGCGGCGGCGACGTGCCCACCAGGGCATGCAGCGCGCGCGGCTTGGGGATCACCCGGCCGGGTACCGGGCGGTGCGCGGCGTCCTGCGCGAGTTCGCCATAGCCCAGGCGCCGGCCGCTGGCCGCATGCAGCACCGCGCCGCCGGCCGTGGTGCAGTCGCCCTCGTCGACCCCCCAGCGCTGCGCGGCCGCCCCGACCAGCATCGCGCGCGCCGCGGCGCCGGCGCGGCGCAGCGGCTCGAAGGCGTCGCGCACGCTGGTGCTGCCGCCGGTGATCTGCACCCCCAGCAGCGCGCCGCTGGCCAGCCCCAGCGCCTTGAGCCGCCGGGCCAGCCAGCTGTTTTCATGGTCGGGGTGGAACCAGGCCGAGGCGGCGAACACCTCGCGGTTGCCGTAGCGGCGCGCCGTGCCGGCCCGCTCGGTGCGCACCAGCGACAGCGGCACGTCGAGTTCCTCGGCCACCAGCATCGGCAGCGCGGTAGCCACGCCCTGCCCCATTTCGACGGCCGCCATTACCACGGTGACGCTGCCGTCGGAGCCGATGCGCACCCAGCCATTGAGCGGCACCGTCGCCTCCAGCGGCGGCAGGTCGTCCGGGCCGCCGATGCGATCGCCGACCAGCCGCCCGGCGCCCACCAGCAGCGCGGTGCCGCCGGCGCCGGCAACCAGGCCGGCAACGAGAAAAGTGCGGCGGCGCATGCGTGCGCCGTTCCTAGGCGCCGGGCCGCAGGGCCTGCGCCGCGGCGTGGATGGCGCGGCGCACCCGCGGATAGGTGCCGCAGCGGCAGATGTTGTCGATGGCCGCGTCGATCTGCGCGTCGGTCGGGTGCGGCAATTCGTTGAGCAGGCCTGCGGCCGCCATCAGCATGCCGCTCTGGCAGTAGCCGCACTGCGGCACCTGGTGGTCGATCCACGCCTGCTGCAACGCGTGCAGGTGCTCGGCGCCCAGGCCCTCGATGGTCGTGACCTTGTGCCCCTGCACCGCCTCCAGCGGCGTCACGCAGGAGCGCCGCGCCTGGCCATCGACGACGACCGTGCAGGCGCCGCAGGCGGCGACGCCGCAGCCGTACTTGGTACCGGTGAGATCGAGGTGGTCGCGCAGGACCCAGAGCAGCGGCGTGGCCGGATCGACGGTGAGGGCGACGGCAGCGCCGTTGAGGGTGAAGGACGTGGGCATCGCGGACGGACTCTGGCGTACGGGTCCGCGAAGATTAGCCGCAATTGCGGCGGTACGCGCTCAGGCGGCCAGGGGGACCGACGCCGGCAGGGTGGGCAGCGATTCGGGGCCGGCCACGGTGTCGATGGCCGCGAGGCTCAGCGCCGGGATGCCGAAGGCCGGGGCCAGGATCACCTGCACCGGCACCGGCTGCATCTCGCGGGCCAGGGCGATGGCAGCCGTCAGGACCTCCGGCGATGCGTCGGCAGGCGTGCTGCCGATGACGCGCAGGTCGACGTATTCCTCGGCGATTCCGGACAGGCGCGCGGCCAGCGCGCGGCTGCGCTCCATGTCGGCGGTCGAGACCCACAGACGCAGGCAACCGTCCACCAGCTGGGCGTTGCCGCAGACGGCCCGCGCGACGCCGGCGTCCGGCCCGGACGACCGCTGCAGCAGTGCCGGCGCGCCGCACTGGGCCATCAGGCGATCGAGGGCCTGGCGGGCCAGCCAGTAGCCGCGGGCCACGACGGCGATTTCGGTACGCGCCAGCAAGGTCTGGTCGCAGACCAGACCGGGGTACGAGACGATCTGCACAACGCCCGGGGCCTTGCGGCAGTCGGCAACGGCCACGTCCAATCCGGCCAGGCCCTGGCGCGGCAGGATGCCGACGGCGGCATACAGCATGCAGGGGAGGCGGACGTCGGCGGCGGAACGGCGGCTGGTTGCACACACGGCGTCGGCCGGACCTGCCGGCGGGCGCGACGTTGCCGCGAGGGTTCTGGGCAGTACCGGTGGGCGAATGAACGCGGACGGCAGTCTTCCCAACGATGGTGCACTGGAGACGTCCACGCGAGCCACGGCCATTTAGGTTCCATCAAAACGGGATGGCGTATCCCCATGAATCAAAAGGATAGGGCCAATTGGCGATGGGGGCTAGAGCCAGGTTATCCCGCAATGGCGTGGAGGGATATCTGGATGAATCGGCGGGGTCGCGACGCGACCAACACAATATTTTCGTGCAGACCGTGAATGCCGGGCTCAACGCAAAGTGGCTAGATCGCGGGAGGCAAAGCAAGAATGGCCAGCAGGTCCCCTGACTTGCGGTCGACGACCGCAAGCCCGGTTGTATTGCGAATCACCAGCGGGAGGATTCCATACGTCGCGGCACTTTTATCGAAGGGCGTCATCGCGCGCCGGACCCTGGCGGGATCGACGCGCAATTCCCGCGCTATTTGGTCCAGGTCCCGCGCATGTCCTATGACGTCGGCCCTGACGTCATCGTAGGCAACGAAATACCGCGGGATTTGATAGACATCGCCCTGGCCCAGCACCGAACTGAACATCAGCCGGGTACGCTCCTCGTGGTCCTCTGGCATGCGGGAGCCGACGAGCCTGGGGCCCCACCAGGGCGCCGGAACTGGCCTCGGTGTTTTATCGGTCACGGACGAGATCAGTTCGTTGGCAAGAGGCACGTTGAACTGGCCGGCGTTATAGACCACGTACGCAGGCCTGGCGCTGACAAGCGTGTCCAGACCGTAGCCCAGCGCCGCGAGCTGGATCACCGCAATGATGGCGACATCGCGCACGAGCCCGGACCGTGGCTTGGTGATATCGAAGACGATCGCGGTCATGACCGGTCCAAGAACGACGTCGCAGGCGATCAGCAGCAGGAAGATTTCGCGGCCTTTGGCGAGGTCGAAAAGCGGCGCCGGATACCAGACCTGGGTAACCACGAGCATCAGCGCCAGCGCGACGGCCAGATTGGCGCAAAGGTGGACGCCGGCAGCCCTGGTGCGACCAAGCGTCTTTTCGGAAAATCGCCGCATGGGTCAACTGTAGCGACTCTTGCGCCCAACGGTATCGGGTCCGTGCCAGCGCGAAGTCCGCGGCAACCCGCGAGGCGCCGGCGCCGCCATTGGCGCCCTATCTACAGGTCGCGGGCGCCTGCGCGGCCAGCGTGGTGCCGGCCACGCTGCCGGGGGCGACTAGCGCCGACCCAGCCGCACGGCATTGCCACGAAACGGCGTCGGCCGGCGGAATGAACGCCGCGGTGCCGACCGGGAGCGCCGTGGGCAATGCAAGCCCGCCCGTGTATGGAGTGAGGGTAAGGCTGCCACCCCCGGCCGCCGCCGTGTAATTGATAGTGACCATGCCAGTTGCCGGCGCAATGACGATCGACATGACGTTTTCGTTTGGCAAGGGCGACGTGTAGCCGAAGGCGTAGCCCGCCGGCGCATTGGAAGGATTGCCGTCCGAGACAATGTCCCAGACGTTGTCCTTGGCACCCGACGCCAGCGTGAGCCCGCCTGAAACGCGGGCGCGAACGGTGTAGTTCTCATACTGCGGGATCGCGATGGCCGCGAGGATGCCGATGATTGCCACGACAATCATCAGCTCGATAAGCGTGAACCCCCGCGGTATCGCGCGGTTTGGAATTGCTTGCGCATTCGCAGACATGACTGACCTCTTTTCGCTATCAACCGTCACACCCATGCCAAATATTTGGTACATGGATACAAAAAAGATAGCAGAAATCGTGCCACGTTTGCGTTATATATTTATTGTCCGATTGCAATCGTTCGTCAACCGACCGTAACTAAAACAGAGGGAATCGCGCGTGCAAAAAGAAAGACCGCCGTAGGGCGGTCTTTCCTTTTGCACGCCCGGAACCGCGTACGCGGGATCCGGGAAACGCGCGATGAGGCGCTTAGCGGCAGGACGCCGGTGCGTATTGCGCTTGCAGCGTGCCGGCCGTGCTTCCGGGAGCGATGAGCGCAGAATTGGCCGCACGGCACTGCCACGAAACGGCGTCGACGGGCGGGATAAAGGCCGCGGTACCGACGGGCAACGCAGCCGGAGCGGCCAAGCCACCGGTATACGGCGTCATCGTCAACGTTCCGCCACTGGCAGCGGCGGTGTACAGGATGGTGATGATGCCATCGGCCGGGGTGATAACGACAGACGTCACGTTCGTGGTCGCGGCGGGCTGAGCATAGCCGAGCGAATAACCCAGCGCGGACCCCTGCGGATTGCCGCCGGACAGCACGTCAGCAACATTCAGCTTTGCCGCGTCAGCCAGCGACAGGCCTTCCGTGACCCGCGCGCGAATCGTGTAGCTCTGATATTGCGGAATGGCGATAGCGGCCAGAATGCCGATGATCGCAACGACGATCATCAACTCGATCAGCGTGAAACCACGCTGTGTTGCCTGGATTTGACGTTTCATGTGAAAGCTCCAATAAGAGGTTGGTGGTATCGGCGTCAAACCACGTAAAGGCATCACTCGTCGACCCGATGCCTTCTAGTACACAAGATCTGTGCCAGGTGATATCGGTTGATATGTCGGACAAAAACCGACGCTTCGCGGCAACCGGTCGTCAGAAGTGACGTTTTTTGGCACCGGGGTGACGCGGCGCGGCAGGTCGGTCGGCCGAATTTGGCCAGTATTTCATTCCCGCCTGGTGGTCGGTGCTAGCCGGCCTGCTCCGGATGGGAGAACTCCATCTGCACGCCGGCCAGTTCGATCACGTCGCCGTGATGCAGCGGGTGCGCGGCCGAACCCAGGTTCTGGCCGTTGACCATCGGGAATACTTCGCCCTCGACGTGCGCCACGAAGTAGCCCGTCGGGCGCCGGGTGATGACGGCCACCTGGTGGCCGGGCCGGCCCACGGTGGTCAGTGCCTTGACGAGGGCCAGTTCGCGGCCGGCATTGGCGCCGGTGAGGATCTTGATAGAAGCGCCAGCGACGGCCGGGTCGGGCGAACCCGGCTGGCGCACCTGGATGGTGGTAGGGCCGGGGCCGTAGAACTCGCGGCGCAGCGGCTGCGAAGTGTCGATGTCCACGCCATTTTCGTCGTTGCTGGCGCCTTCGACCTGATAGCGCAGGCGGTACTTGCCGATCTCGACGGTATCGCCGCTTTGCAGCAGGTGCTTCTTGATGGGCTGGCCGTTGACCGTGGTGCCGTTGGTGGAGCCCAGGTCCTCGAGGTAGGTGTCGTCGCCGTTGGCGATCATCACGGCGTGCTCGCCGCTGACGGCCAGGTTGTCGATGACCACGTCATTGTGCGAACGGCGGCCGATCGTCGTGCGATCCTTGCTGAGGGTGACCTCGCGCAACACTACGCCGTCCAAACTCAAGACCAGTCTCGGCATGGCTGCCCCTTCCACCAACATCTACGCGCCCCTGTCTGCTCGTGCGTGAAGGCCGGCGCCGCGCAAGCGGCACGGCCGATGCCGCATTCTGCCAGTACCTTAAGGTGCTTGCCAACATTGCGCGCAGCAACGGGCGCCGGCCAGACGGACGGCGTGGCACAGCGGTTTATCGGCTATACCGCATCCGCGCTCGATCCCGCATCCGGGCTCGGACCGATGGCGTCCGGCGTCGCGTCGGCGCGCGCTGCGCCGGCGGCCTCGGCAGCACTGGCGGCCGGCGCGAAGAACTCGCTGTCGCTCGCGCCGGTGATGTCGCCCAGCGTCTTGACGGCCACGCCGCTGGCACCGTCCACGCGCACCAGTATCACCGAGCAGTTGTCGCGTCCGCCGGCGGCATTGGCGGTGTCGACCAGGCGGCGGGCCGCCTGGGCGATGTCGTGCTCGTTGGAGCCGACCATCGCACGGATGTCGGCCTCGCTCACCATCTCGGTGAGTCCGTCCGAACACAGCAGGACGATGTCGCCGGGTGCCAGGTCGTAGTCGTGCACCTCGGGCTCGAGGCTGGGCGAGGCGCCCACCGCCCGGGTCACCAGGTTCTTGGCCGGCAGCACGCGGGCCTCGTCCTCGCTGATCATCCCGGCATCGAGCAGCTCCTGGGAAAAGGAATGATCCCGGGTAATTTGATGCAACGCACCATCACGGTAGCGATACAGCCGCGAGTCACCCGCATGTGCCACCCAGAGACGCCCGCCCAGGAACCAGGCCACGACTGCCGTCGTGGCCATGCCTTCGTAGATGGTGCTGTTGAGCGCCGCGCGGAAAATCTCCTCGTTCATCGCCACCAGCGCGTCGTGCAGCGCCCGCGCCGGATCGAAGTTGCCGTCCTCGGTGCCGTGGGCCCGCTGCAGGTCCGCGCCCAGGCCGCTGAGCAGGCTGCTCACGGCCATGGTCGAGGCTACCTCGCCCGCGTTGTACCCGCCCAGTCCGTCTGCCAGCACGAAGAGCCCGATGTTCGGGTCCGCGCCCACGGCGTCCTCGTTGAGGGGGCGCACCGAGCCGGGGTGGCTTTTCAGGGCAAAGCGCAGTGCGAGTTCCGGTGCGGACATGGAGCGGGGGCGATTGCTAACCGTGGAGTTGCGGCGGGGCGAGCTATAGCACGCTCTTGAGCAGCTTGCCCAGTTCCGACGGATTCTTGGTCGTGCGGATGCCGGCCGCCTCCATGGCATCGAGCTTTTCCTGCGCCGTACCCTTGCCGCCGGAGATGATCGCGCCGGCGTGGCCCATGCGCTTGCCCGGGGGCGCGGTGACGCCCGCGATGAAGCCGACGACCGGCTTCTTCATGTTGTCCCTGGCCCAGGCCGCGGCGATCTCCTCGTCGCCGCCGCCGATCTCGCCGATCATGATCACGGCATCGGTCTCGGGGTCGTCGTTGAACAGGCGCAGCACGTCGATGTGCTTGAGGCCATTGACCGGGTCGCCGCCGATGCCCACCGCGGTGGACTGGCCCAGGCCGATCTCGGTGAGCTGCCCCACGGCTTCGTAGGTGAGCGTTCCGGAGCGCGAGACCACGCCGATGCGGCCCTTGCGGTGGATGTGGCCGGGCATGATGCCGATCTTGATCTCGTCGGGCGTGATCAGGCCCGGGCAGTTGGGCCCGAGCAGCACGGTCCTGGAGCCGGCCTTGCGCATGCGGTCGCGCACCACGATCATGTCGCGCACGGGGATGCCCTCGGTGATGCAGATCACGAGGTCGAGCTCGGCGTCCACGGCCTCCCAGATTGCCTCGGCCGCGCCGGCCGGCGGCACGTAGATCACCGAGACATTGGCGCCGGTCTGGCGCCTGGCATCGCGCACCGAGGCGAAGATCGGAATGCCCTCGAAGTCCTCGCCGGCCTTCTTGGGGTTCACGCCGGCCACGAAGCACTGGCGTCCCAGCGCGTAGTCGCGGCAGCCGCGGGTATGGAACTGGCCGGTCTTGCCGGTGATGCCCTGCGTGACCACGCGGGTGTTCTTGTCGATCAGGATGCTCATTGTGGCGTTCCTCGAGTGAGGGATATTGCGCGTTGTGGGGGACGGCGGCGGCGCGAATTGCCGCCTCGGTTGACCGTGGCTGACCTCAGTGGGCGGCGGCGCGGGTGGACGCCACCACGCGCTCGGCGGCCTCGGCCATGGTTTCGGCCGAGATGATCGGCAGGCCGGAGTCGGCCAGCAGCTTGCGGCCCAGCGCCTCGTTGGTGCCCTTCATGCGCACCACCAGCGGCACCGACAGCTTGACCGCGCGCGAGGCGGTGATCACGCCCTCGGCGATGGTGTCGCACTTCATGATGCCGCCGAAGATGTTCACCAGGATGGCCTTGAGGTGCGCGCTGCGCAGCATGATCTTGAAGGCCTCGGTGACCTTCTCGGCCGTGGCGCCGCCGCCGACGTCCAGGAAGTTGGCCGGGCTGCCGCCGTAGAGCTTGATCGTGTCCATCGTGGACATGGCCAGGCCCGCGCCGTTGACCAGGCAACCGATGTTGCCGTCGAGCTGGATGTATGCCAGGTCGAACTTCGACGCCTCGATCTCGGACGGATCCTCCTCGTCCAGGTCGCGCAGGGCGACGATCTCGGGGTGGCGGAACAGCGCATTGGAGTCGAAGTTGAACTTGGCATCGAGCGCGACGATGCGCCCGTCGCCGGTGAGCACCAGGGGGTTGATCTCGGCCAGCGAGGCGTCGGTGTCCCAGAACGCCTGGTACAGCCCCTGCAGCGCGGCGCGGGCCTGCGGCAGCGAGGCCTGCGGGATGCCGATCGCCAGCGCCACCTGGTCGGCCTCGGCCGCCGTGAGCCCCGCGACCGGGTCGATGGCGACGCGGTGGATCTTCTCGGGCGTGTGCGCGGCGACCTCTTCGATGTCCATGCCGCCTTCGCTGGAGGCCATCAGGCAGACCTTCTGCGTCGCGCGGTCGACCACCATGCCGATGTACAGCTCCTTGCGGATGTCGGCGCCCTCTTCTATCAGCAGCCGGCGCACTTTCTGGCCGTGCTCGGACGTCTGGTGGGTGATCAGCTGCATGCCCAGGATGGACTGCGCGTGGCTGCGCACCTCGTCCATCGAGCGCGCCAGCTTCACGCCCCCGCCCTTGCCGCGGCCGCCCGCGTGGATCTGCGCCTTGACCACCCAGACCGGGCCGCCCAGGCGCGCGGCCACCGCCATGGCCTCGTCGACCGAAAAGGCGGCTTCGCCGCGCGGCACCGGAACGCCGTAGCGGCGCAGGATTTCCTTGCCCTGGTATTCATGGATCTTCATTTGCCGTCTCCTTGGTTCATTTTTGGTAATTCGGGCGTCGCGGCGAACCAGCGCGGGTAGTGCTTGCGCACCACGGGACCGTCGAGCCGCAGCGCGCGGCACCGGTCCAGGTGCGGCGGCATCGTGTCGTCATCCGGGCGGTCGGGGCGGCGCACATGGCCGGCAAAGGCCTGGATGGCAACGGTCGGCAGTACGGCCGCCAGTTCGGTGATGTGCGTGCAGCCGCGGTTGCCGCCGACGCGCTCGCGCACGGCGGCGCGGAACCCCTGGAGCAGGTTCAGGCCGACCAGCGCCTGGTAGACCGGCGGCACCAGTTCACAGGTGCCGGTGAACGGCGCGGCGTGCGTCGTGGCGGACACGGCCATGACCTGCATGCGGCCATCGATGGTGAGCGCCAGTTCCATGTCGTGCAGAGGCTCGCCTGCGGGGCGCATGCCGTCGTCCAGCTCCAGGTCGCGGGTCTTCACGTCGCGCAAGGTGGCGACCAGGTCCCAGAGCGCATCGTCGCGCCGATAGACGTCGACGTGGATCGATCGGGAATGAACGAGCTGGCGGGTGGCAGAGGTCATGGTGGCTCGGTTCGGCGTGCCGCAACGGGGCGCCGAGAGGTACTGCGGAGGGACGCGCCGGCACCCGGTTGGGCCCCGCCGGGCAGCGCGCGTGACCGTCGATCTTATAACAAGCGATTACTGGCAGCCGGGGCGGCCCCCGCGGTGGTGCGGCGACTGCCGGGGCAAATTACAGCGCATTGGCGGGCAAAAACGCCTGACCGCAGTCAATTACGGGGCGAGTGTTGTTTTTTCTCACGGGTGGGTGCGGGCCCTCACCCCCGGCCCCTCTCCGGCTGGCGCGGGCGGGCGGAGGTGATCCGGGGCTGCCGGTACTAGCCGGCGCGGGGCTAGGAGTCGTCGCTGGTGGCAAGAATGCGGGCGATGATGGCCGGGGCGAAGCCGCGGGCGGCCAGAAAGCGGCCCTGGCGGGCGCGCTCGTGGGCATTGGCGGGGGGGCGGCCGAACTTGCGCTGCCACAGCGCCAGTGCGGTGGCCGATTCGTCTTCGGGGGGCGGCAGCGCGGCGGCAATGGTGTCGCGATCGACGCCGCGCCGCTGCAACTCGTGCTGGATGCGCAGCCTGCCGTAGCGCAGCCCGCGCGTGCGCGCCAGCGCGACGGCCATGCGCTGGTCGCTCAGCAGGCCGCGGTCGCGCAGGCGGTCGAGGGCCTGGGAGATGTCGGCGGCGGCTTCGCCCTCATGCAAGTGGCGCAGCAGCTTGCGCTCGAGTTCCGTGCGGCTGTGTTCGCGCCGCGCGAGTGCCGCCACGGCGAGCTTGAGAAGGCGCTTGGCGCCCTCCCCCAGGCCGGCGGCCAATGGCGTCGCGTCCATGTGCCGGACGGCCTGGGAAAGCCCGCCGTTCAGTCTGCCGGGGCCGCGTCGGGACGCGCGTTCACGCCGAGGACTTCGCGGATCTTGTTTTCGATTTCGATGGCCATGGCCGGATTGGCACGCAGGAACTCGCGCGCGTTGTCCTTGCCCTGGCCGATGCGCTCGCCGCCATAGCTGTACCAGGCGCCGGACTTCTCCACCACGTTGTGCTGGCTGCCGAGATCGAGGATTTCGCCCTCGCGCGAGATGCCTTCGCCATAGAGGATGTCGAAGTCGGCCTGGCGGAACGGCGGCGCCACCTTGTTCTTGACGACCTTGACCTTGGTCTCGGAGCCGATGACTTCCTCGGCCTTCTTGATGGAGCCCACCCGGCGGATGTCCAGGCGCACCGAGGCGTAGAACTTGAGCGCATTGCCGCCGGTGGTGGTCTCGGGGTTGCCGAACATGACGCCGATCTTCATGCGGATCTGGTTGATGAAGATGACCAGCGTGTTGGTGCGCTTGATGGAGGCGGTGAGCTTGCGCAGCGCCTGACTCATGAGGCGGGCCTGCAGGCCGGGCAGGGAATCGCCCATTTCGCCTTCGATTTCGGCCTTGGGGGTCAGCGCCGCGACGGAGTCGACGACGATGAGCTCGACCGAGCCGGAGCGCACCAGGGCATCGACGATTTCGAGGGCCTGCTCGCCGGTGTCGGGCTGGGAGATGAGCAGATCCTGCAGGTTGACGCCCAGTTTCTGCGCGTATTGGGCGTCGAGCGCGTGCTCGGCGTCGATGAAGGCGCAGGTGCCGCCGATTTTCTGCATTTCGGCGATGACCTGGAGGGTCAGCGTGGTCTTGCCGGACGATTCGGGGCCGTAGATCTCGACGACGCGGCCGCGGGGCAGGCCGCCGACGCCCAGCGCAATGTCGAGGCCGAGCGAACCGGTGGAGACGACCTGGATGTCTTCGACCACGGCGCCTTCGGCCAGCCGCATGACCGAACCCTTGCCAAACTGCTTCTCGATTTGCGCCAGTGCCGCCGAGAGTGCCTTCTGCCGTTCCTTGCTGTCCGCCACGAAGGCGCTCCTTCCGTCATCCATTGCTGTCTCCTGCGCTGGGCTTGCTGGGTGGTATGCACCGCCCTGCGCCCGCGGAAGCGGGTAACGGGCAGCGCAACTGGGAATAACCACATACTGAAAGAATAAACAGTGTCACTGTAGATTTATTCAGCCCCGGCGTCAAGACCAGATGCAGTATTTCGGTTCCGTCACCCCCGGCCTTCTCCCGCTTCGCGGGCGAGGGGAGCGTGCCGTCGATGAGGGCGTTGTTGCCCCGGCCGACCCGCCGCGACTAGACTGGTCCGCGACGCCATGCCCACGCAGGCATGGCGCACCCAAGGAGAACCCGTGAGCGGCAAGAATAGCAAGGCGCTGCCGTGCGCATCCTGATCGCCGAGGACGACCGGGTGCTGGCCGATGGCCTGTCGCGCTCGCTGCGGGCCGGCGGCTATGCGGTCGACGTGGTTGGCGCCGGCGACGACGCCGAGAGCGCACTGCTCGCCCAGCCCTACAACCTCGTTATCCTCGACCTGGGACTGCCGCGGGTGCCGGGCCTGGAGGTGCTGCGGCGCCTGCGCGAGCGGCGCAACCGCGTGCCGGTGCTCATCCTCACGGCCGGCGACAGCGTCGACCAGCGGGTGCGCGGCCTGGACCTGGGCGCCGACGACTACATGGCCAAGCCCTTTGCCCTGTCGGAGCTCGAAGCGCGGGTGCGCGCACTGACGCGCCGCGCGCTGGGCAACGGGCAGAACCTGCTGCGGCACGGCAAGCTGTCGCTCGATCCGGTGGGGCGCGTGGCCGCCATCGACGAGGTCGCGCTCGACCTCTCCGGGCGCGAACTCGGCCTGCTCGAGACACTTCTGCAGCGCGCCGGCCGCCTGGTGAGCAAGGAGCAGCTGGTCGACAACCTGTGTGAATGGGGCGACGAGGTTAGCAACAACGCCATCGAGGTCTACGTGCACCGCCTGCGCAAGAAGCTCGAGCCCGGCGGCGTGCGCATCGCCACGGTGCGCGGCCTGGGCTACTGCCTGGAGCGCCTGCCGGAGGCGCAGGCCGTGCCGCACAACGGCGTTCATGCCGCCAAGTCCGGCTGATTCGCCTGCGCCCGCGCGCAGCAGCGGGGCCCGGTCGCTGTTCGGCGAGATCCTCGACTGGATGTTCGCGCCGCTGCTGCTGCTGTGGCCGATGAGCGTCACGCTGACCTACCTGGTGGCCCAGTCGATCGCCAGCAGCCCCTACGACCGCGCGCTGGTCGAACGCGGCGAGGCGCTGGCCGCGCACGTGCGCTTCGAGGCGGGCGGCGCCCGCTTCGACCTCTCGCCCGGCCTGCTCGACATCTACGGCAACGGCACCGGCGAGGGCAACACCTACCTGGTGGCCGACAGTGCCGGCGGGGTGCTGGCCGGCGATCGGGACCTGCCGCGGCCGCCGCGTGGCGCCGGGGCCGGGCGCGGCCGGCACGAGCCGGCATCCGCCGCCGGCGAGGGGTTCGCGCTGGCCGACGAGACGCTGCGCGGCCACCCGGTGCGCGTGGCCTACTCGTGGGTCGCAGCGCCGGCGGCCAGCGGCAGTGCCCCGGTGCTGGTGGCGGTCGCCGAGGCGCCGACGGAACGCACCGAACTGGCCAATGAAATCGTCCGGGGCGTGATCCTGCCGCAGTTCGTCGTGCTGCCGCTGGCGCTGCTGCTGGTCTGGTTCGGTCTCACGCGCGGCCTGGCGCCGCTGTCGCGCCTGCAGCAGACCATCCGCAACCGGCCACCCGACGACCTGTCGCCGATCCGCGCCGACAGCGCGCCCGAGGAACTCACGCCGCTACTGTCCTCGTTCAACGACCTGCTGGCGCGCATGACGCACAACCTGGCCGTGCAGCGGCGCTTCATCGCCGATGCGGCCCACCAGATGAAGACACCGCTGGCCGGGCTGCGCACCCAGGCCGAGCTGGCCCAGCGCGGCGGCGACACCCAGGAGCTGCAGCGCAGCCTGCGCCAGATTGCCGCCTCGACCGAGCGCGCCACCCGGCTGGTCAACCAGATGCTGGCGCTGGCCCGCGCCGAGCACGATGCCGGCTCCCCGGCGGCGCTGCCGGTGCTCGACCTGGACGCGCTGGCGCGCAGCGTGGTGCGCGAGTGGGTCGCGCCGGCGCTGGCGCAGCGCATCGACCTGGGCTACGAAGCCCCGGACGCCGGCGCCCTGCCCTGCCAGATCCGCGGCGCCGCCGCGGCGCTGCGCGAAGCGCTCAACAATCTCATCGACAATGCCCTGCGCTATACGGCCCCGGCGGCGATCACGGTGGCCGGCGGCGACGATGGCGGACCGCTGGGCTGGGTGACGGTGCGCGTGCGCCGCGAACCGGATGCCGTGGTACTCGAGGTCGAGGACAGCGGCCCCGGCATCGCGCCCGCGGAACGGGCGCAGGTGTTCGAGCGCTTCTACCGCGTGCTGGGCAGCCCGCAGGACGGCAGCGGCCTCGGACTGGCCATCGTGCGGCAGATCGTCGCCCAGCACGGCGCGACGATCGAGCTCTCCGAGGCGGGGCCGCGCACCCTGCCGGCCGGCATCGCGCCGGGCCTGGCCGGCCCGGGCGCGTGGTTTCGATTGCGCTTCCGCGCGGTACCGGGTGTCATTCAGCCGTCCGCAAGGTCGGTGTAAGCTAGCCTGCGCATGCTTGACCTTTTCCCATGGGAGCGCTCGCAAGTAGCGCCCTGTAGTCGCGCAATTGCGCGATGTCACCAAGGAGATCAGCTATGAGTTCTGTCGCCGGAGGCATGCCTGCTGCCTCGCGCCAACCCAATTCAGGGTCCGGAGGCATGACCCGGGAAGAGCGCAAGGTCATTTTCGCCTCGTCGCTGGGCACGGTTTTTGAGTGGTACGACTTCTACCTCTACGGTGCCCTGGCGGCCATCATCGGCAAGCAGTTCTTCACGGCGCTCAACGAGACCTCGCAGTTCATCTTCGCCCTGCTCGCCTTCGCCGCCGGCTTCGCGGTCCGGCCGCTGGGTGCGCTGGTATTCGGGCGGCTGGGCGACATCATCGGCCGCAAGTACACCTTCCTGATCACCATCCTGTTCATGGGTTTCTCGACCTTCCTGGTCGGCCTGCTGCCCAACTACGACACCGTGGGAATGGCCGCCCCGGTGATCCTGATCGGCCTGCGCCTGCTGCAGGGCCTGGCGCTCGGCGGCGAGTACGGCGGTGCGGCCACCTACGTGGCCGAGCACGCCCCGCAGGGCAAGCGCGGCGCCTTCACCAGCTGGATCCAGACCACCGCCACCGTCGGCCTGCTGCTGTCGCTGGTGGTCATCCTGGGCACCCGCACCGCGCTGGGCGAGGCCGACTTCGCCAAGTGGGGCTGGCGCATTCCGTTCCTGGTCTCGATCTTCCTGCTGGCCATCTCGGTGTGGATCCGCCTGTCGCTGTCCGAGTCGCCCGCCTTCCAGCGCATGAAGGACGAGGGCCGCACGTCCAAGGCCCCGCTGACCGAGTCCTTCGCCCGCTGGGGCAATCTCAAGCTGGTCATCCTTGCGCTGCTGGGCCTGACGGCCGGCGAGGCGGTGGTGTGGTACTGCGGCCAGTTCTACGCGCTGTTCTTCCTCACCAACACCCTCAAGGTCGACATGCTCAACGCCAACCTGCTGGTGGCGGTGGCGCTGGTGCTGGCGACGCCGTTCTTTCTGATCTTCGGCTCGCTGTCCGACCGCATCGGCCGCAAGCCGGTGATGATGGCCGGCTTCTTCCTGGCCGCCGTGACCTATTTCCCGATCTTCCAGGGCATCACCCACTTCGCCAACCCGGCGCTCGAGGCCGCGCAGGCCAAGTCGCCGGTGGTGGTGGTGGCCGATCCGGACAGCTGCCACTTCCAGTTCGAGGCCTTCGCCAAGCCCGGCAAGCCCACGTACAGCGATTCGTGCGACATCGCAACGGGCTTCCTGGCCAAGGCGTCGGTGTCGTACACGATCACGCCGGCACCCGCGGGCACGGTGGCGACGGTGAAGGTCGGCGACAAGGTCATCGAGAGCTTCGAGGGCGGTCCGGTCGACGTGGCCACGTTCAAGACCAAGTTCGGCGATTTCACCAAGGCGCTGGGCGCCGAGATCAAGGCCGCCGGCTATCCGGCCAAGGCCGAAGAGGCGCAGATGAACAAGCTGGCCGTCGGCGCGCTGCTCACGATCCTGGTGATCTACGTGACCATGGTCTACGGCCCGATCGCCGCCGCGCTGGTCGAGATGTTCCCGACGCGCATCCGCTACACCTCGATGTCGCTGCCGTATCACATCGGCAATGGCTGGCTGGGCGGCTTCCTGCCGACGATCGCCTTCTCGCTGGTGGCGATCAAGGGCGATATCTACTACGGCCTGTGGTACCCGATCGGCGTGGCCGCGTTCTCGTTCGTGGTGTGCCTGTTCTTCATCAAGGAAACCAAGGACGTCGACATCTTCAAGAATTGATCGCGTCCGGTGGCGCCAGACACGGCGCCGAGCCCGCCCCACCTGCCCAGTGCGGCGGGCTTTTGTTTGACGGGATGCGTCCTTACCCGTCATAATTTGGGGCTTGGCGGATTAGCTCAGCCGGTTAGAGCGACGGAATCATAATCCGCAGGTCC
>JBBISD010000045.1:0-22338 GCA_037441485.1 Burkholderiales bacterium | reverse complement strand
GAACCCTCGTCATAAGCTTGGAAGGCTTCTGCTCTACCATTGAGCTACACCCGCCCGTCACCTGCTCCTTCTGCATTCCCCGTCACTCAACAACTGCCGACCGTCCTCCTTCGCCCTTCGGGCTACGGAGGACATCCTGCTTCGCGCTCGGCAGGACCCGTCCTGCGGAGCGCAACGCGCGTAGCAGGATGGTGGAGGAGGTTGGATTCGAACCAACGTAGGCGCGAGGCCAGCAGATTTACAGTCTGCCCCCTTTAGCCACTCGGGCACCCCTCCGAGGGAACCGCAAATTATCGTTGCCGCGGCAAAAACTGTCAAATTGCCTCGGGGCGGGCCGGCCGAAGGGCGGGCGATTGCGGCGGCGCAGCGGGCCGGCAAGGGTCCGCCGGCTGCCGAAAAGCGCTACATCTGCTTGAAAAGATGGGTGAAATTGCGGCTGATCTCGAGCTTTTCCGGGAAGTTGCGGAACTGGACCAGCTGGCGGCCGCGCAGGTCGCGGACGACGCCGGCGACCGCCTTGATGTTGACGATGGTCGCGCGGTGCACCTGCCAGAAGTGCGCGGGGTCCAGCTCCTCAATCAGCTCCTTGATCGGCTTGCGGATCAGCGCCTCGAAGGTCTCGGTCTGCACGCGGGTGTATTTCTCGTCCGCGGTGAAGAACAGCACCTCGGCCACCGGGATCAGGCGCAGCTGCTGGCCCATCGAGGCCTGGATCCACTGCAGGCGTCCGGACGCCGCGCCGGAGGGCGCACCCAGCCGGGCGGTGAGCCCTTCGAGCAGCACCGCCAGGTCGCGCGGCTGCCCATTGACGCGCTCCTTCAGGCGGGTGACGGTGCGCTGCAGGCGCTCGGGCTCGGCCGGCTTGAGGACATAGTCGACCGCGCCCTCCTCGAACGCCTCGATCGCGAATTCGCTGAACGCGGTGACGAACACCACGTGGCACGCCGCGCCGATCGCCCGCGCCGCCTCGATGCCCGTCAGGCCGGGCATCTGGATGTCCAGGAACGCCAGGTCGGGACGTTCACTGGCCACGAGCTCGACCGCCTCCTCGCCGTTCCTGGCCTCGGCGACGATCTGCAGTTCGGGCCAGGCCTGGCCCAGCCGCGTGCGCAGCTGCTCGCGCATCAGGCGTTCGTCGTCGGCGATGATGGCGCGCGGCGGCATCGTCGGGTCACCGCGGCCCGGGTGCCGGGCGCGCCGCGCCGACCGGGCGCGCGCGCCACAGCAGGTACACCAGCAGCACCGGCACCGCCAGCGGCAGGGTCGCGATGCCCAGCACCAAGCCCACCGCCAGCAGCAGGCCGATGGCACCGGCCGCCACGCCCAGCAGCACGCCCAGGGCCGCCAGGCCCAGCGCGATCGCCACGGCCAGTGCCCCGGCCAGCAGCCCCCCGCCAACCAGGGCGAGCACCGTGATGCCCTTGACCACGGCCCCGATGACCAAAATCAGTACACCGCTCATGCTGCTCTCCTGGATCGGGGGCGGCTGGCCGCGTCCCCCCGGGCGGCCCGCAGCGGCGCGGCCGCCCGGGGCGTGCGCAGGATCATACGGCCGGCGCCGGCTTCGGGATACCGCCGGGCGCCGGCGCGGCACGCCCGTCGACGCGGTACGGCACCAGGATGGTGGCGATGGTTCCGCCGTCGGAATTGGCGTCGATGCTCAGGCTGGCATCCGCACCGTACAGCGCCGTCAGCCGTTCCCGCACGTTGGCCAGTCCGACGCCGGTGCCGCCGCGCTGCGCGACGCCGAATCCCAGGCCGCTGTCGGCCACCGCCACGCGCAGCCGGCCGTCGGCCACGACCGCGCTCACCGACAGCGTGCCGCCGTCGGGCTTGGGTTCCAGGCCGTGCTTGATGGCGTTCTCCACCAGCGTCAGCAGCATCATCGGCGGGAATGCCGCGGACAGCAGGCCCTGGGGCACGTTGATCGAGAACTGCAGGCGCTCGTCCATGCGCACCTTGAGGATCTCGAGATAAGAGCGGCACTGGAGGATCTCGCGTTCCAGCGTCGACGTGCCCTCGCGCATCTGGGGCAGCGCAGCGCGCAGGTACTGGATCAGGTTCTTCTGCATGCGCGAGGCGCGCGCCGGGTCGGTCTCGATGAGGTAATCGACCGAGGCCAGCGTGTTGAAGAGAAAGTGCGGTTCGACCTGGGCCTGCATCATCTTGAGCTGGGCCTCGGCCAGCTGGCGCTTGAGCCCTTCCTGGGCGGCGGTGGCGCTGGCCTTGCGCGCCTGGTACTCGGCGCGGCTCTTGGAACCCAGCACGACCTTGAGCGCAATCAGCGCGACGATGGCCATGGTCGTGAGCACCACGACCCAGTTCTCGCGTTCGACGCTTTCCCGGTGATGCAGCGCCTGCAGCTTGCCGTCGACCTGGTCCTGCAGGATGCTTTCAATCTGGCCGCGCGCGGCTTCCACGGCGCTGGCAATGCGCTGCGGGTCGGCGTCAACCAGCGGCACGAGCAGCGGCGACGCGTGCGCGCCGCGCGGCCCGGCCGCGCCCGCCGGCGGGGCGTGTGCCGCCCCGGGCGCCGGCGGCGCGACCGGAGCCGGCGGCGGGATCGGCGCCTGCTTTTCCACCCGGACGCCGTTGTGGTCGATCACGACGGAAACCTTTTGGCCATCGTCATCGGCCAGCACGCGCACGCCCTGCTTGTCGATGCGCACGGCCGGGTCATCGGCCGTGCCATCGCCATCGATCTGCAGGATCACGCCGGCGTCGCGGTCCGCCGCGGTTGCGCCGGGCTTGGCCGGTACCGATGGAGCCGTCGGGGCGCCGGCCAGTTTGCCCTTGGGCGCCGCCGACCCGACCAGCAAGCGGCCATCGGCCAGCGGCACGACATGGACATCCACTTCTATCGAACCTTGATCGAACATCTTGCTCGCGGACTTGCTGGTCGAGAAAAATATCGAAGAAAGAAGATTGGAGAAGATAAGCAGCAATATTGACAGAAGAAAGAATTTCCCCCAACCGATGGACGCCAGCCAGTCGCCAAAGGCGGCGCCGGCGTCGCGCAGCCAGGGAGTGCTGCGGCGCCACGCGGCGGCGAACGACCCCGTGGCGGTTCGGGTGGGCACGTCCAGCGCCTCGTCCGGTGCGGCAGCCCGCGGCGTGCCGTTGCCCGGGCCTGCACCCTTTGCGGCGTTGCCGCCGATGTCATCCGGTGTTTCCATGAATTCGCTTTCCGTGTGCTGCGTTGCGCCCGAAGCGGTCGGCGCCCGGCGCCGTCAGCGGCAACTCTACGATGGCGCCCGGCCGGCCCACGAGGTCTTTGCGACGAAATGCGGATTCCGGCGGCCGAAGCGTGCGACGGCGTCCGGGAGCGGGCCCCGGGCAGTGCGGATGCCGGGCCGGCGGCGGCGGACCGCGCTCAGTTGCCGGGTGGCGGTGGCACGCCGCCGAACCCACCGGCGCCCGGGCGCGGTCCGCCGCCGTCGGCGCGTTCGCCGCGCTGGCCCGGCGGCTGCAGCATCCCGGGGCCAGGGCTGGCGCCGCCAGGCCGCACCACCGGTGGCGGCACCACTGGCCGCCCGGCCGGCGCCGCGTCGAGCGACGGCGCGGTGAGGGTGTTGCCGTCGCGGCGAAACAGCGCGCTGGGCGCCGTCGCCCGGGCGATGTTGACGGCCGCAACCGCATAGTGCGTGCGACTGCCGTCGGACTCGAGCGTGACGCCGTCGGGCTGCACCTCGACCAGGCGCAGCCCGGCGGCCGCGTCCTGGCCCAGCAGCACGGCGCGGGCCGGGCGGCCATCGACCGCAATGACGGCCGAGGAGGAGCGGCCCGCCGCGAACACCCCGAGGACCTGGATGTTGCGCACCGCCAGCGCCGGCCCGGTGTTCACGTCGCCGAAGATCCGCGCGGCCAGCACGGGATCGGGTGCGCTGGCCAGCGGCGCCACGGCAGGCGCGGGCGCTGCCGCGGGAGCCGGTGTCAGCAGGCGCAGGATCCAGAAGGCAGCTGCCGCGCTGGCCATGGCCGCGCCGACCAGGTGCACCAGCAAGGGGGTTTGCCGCGTCGTCATAGCGTGTCGGGCGCGGACATGCCGCCGAAAGTTCTCCGTGATCGCCTGCCGGCCATTGCCGGCGGACAGCGCCGGGTTTGCGGCGCCGCGGATGCCGGCGGCGCCAGGCCCGCAGCCCATCGCGCCGCCGCGACCGGCACGACCGGCGCCGCTGATATTATCGCCTGCATGGAGAATTGCAGCGCCCACAGCGCCGTAGCGCCCGGCACCGCCGCGGCGCCGGCACGCGGCATGCCGCGCGGCCGGATGCGCGGTTTCACGCTCATCGAGCTCATCGTCGTGGTCACCATCCTGGGGATCATGGCCGCGCTCATCGTGCCGCGCATCGTCGGCCGCACCGACGACGCCCGGGTCGCCGCCGCCAAGCAGGATATCGCGACGCTGATGCAGGCGCTCAAGCTCTACCGCCTGGACAACGGCCGTTATCCGACGGCCGACCAGGGACTGCAGGCACTGGTTGAAAAGCCCACCGTCGAACCCGTGCCCGGAAACTGGAAGCAGGGCGGCTACCTGGATTCGCCGAGCGTACGCAAGGACCCGTGGGGACAGCCCTACCAGTATCTCAACCCTGGGCTGCACGGGGAGATCGACGTTCTGAGCTTCGGGCGCGACGGGCAGGCGGGCGGCGACGGCCCCGACGCCGACATCGGCTCGTGGTCGCTCTAGCGACGTCCCGGTTGCCGGGCGCTGCCCCGGCGCGGACGCGGCCCGGTCGGGGCGCCTGCCCGCGGCGCGGGTTCACGCTGCTCGAATTGCTGCTGGTCATCGTGCTGCTGGCGATCCTGAGCAGCGTGGTGACGATTTCGACACGCCCGGATCCGCGCCAGGCGCTGGCGCAGGAGGCCCAGCGCATCGGACTGCTCATGGGCATCGCCGCCGATGAGTCGCGCATGCGGCGCCTGCCGGTGGACTGGGAGGCCGACCTGCGCGGCTACCGCTTCACGATGGGCGCTGCCGACGACGCCACCGGCTTCCCCAACGACGACCTGCTGCGCGAGCGCCGCTGGGCCACGCCGCTCACGCGCCTGGCGATCGTCGACCTGGCCAGCGGCACGACCCGCACGCTGGTGAACACCGACGCGCCGCCATTGCGCGTGGCCGCCGCGCACGAATGGGTGCAGCCGCCGTGGCGCCTCGAGCTGCGCAACGAGCTGGCCGGCGTGGCGGTGGAATTCGATGCCAACGGCCATGCCAGCGTCGTCCGCTAGCCAGCGGCACCGCAGCGCCGCGGCCGCCCAGCGGGCCTTCACGCTGCTCGAGGTGCTGGTGGCGCTGACCATCATCGCCGTGGCGCTGATGGCGGCGCTGCGCGGCGCCATGGCCCTGACGAGCAATGCGCACGACGCCGACCTTAAGCTGTACGCCGTGCTCACCGCCGAGAACCAGCTGCTGGAACTGCGCTTCGGGCGCGCACAGGTAAGCGTGGGCGAATCGCAATTCGACTGCGAGCAGGGCGGCATCGTGTTCCTGTGCACGCAAAGCGTCACGGCGACGCCCAATCCGTTCTTCCGGCGCGTCGAGGTGCACGTTGCCGTCGCGGCCGACGGGGGCCGCGAGTACGCCGACCTCATGGGGCTGCTGCCCGTCAACTGACATGGGCCCGCGCCGCGTCCGTTCCAGCGCCCCGGCGGGCTTCACCCTGCTCGAGCTGCTCGTGGCCGTCACCATCCTGGCGCTCATCGCCGTGATGTCCTGGCGCGGCCTGTCCTCGCTGACCGCGACGCGGGAGCGCCTGGAGCCGCAGGGCGAGGACGTGCGTGCGGTGCTTGCCGGGTTTGGCCAGCTGCAGGAGGACCTCGCGCAGGCGCCGCTGAGCGCGCGGCTGTTCGCCCTGCCGGTGACCGCAGTGCGCGTGCGCAGCATCGACGGACGGGTGAACCTGATGATCCTGCGCAGCGCCGAGTCGCCCGACGGCAGCCGCGCGGCGGCGCTGCAGGCGGTGGTCTACCGCGTGGCCGACGGCGCGCTGCAGCGCCTGGGCGGCGTCGCGCAGCATATTTACCTGCCCGACGGGCCGATCGACGGCACCAGCGTGATGCTGGTGCCCGGCGTCGACGACATGCAGGTGCGGGTCTGGCGCAACGGGGTGGGCTGGATCGCCCCGGCCGGCGACAACGACACGGCCGGCGCGCCCGGCGTCGAGATCCGGCTGCTGCGCCACGACGGCCGGATCCTGCGGCGCGTGTTTGCGGTGGGCTGACGCGGTGCGCCGGCGCACCCGGGTGCCTTTGCGGCGGCGGCCGGCGCGCCAGCGCGGCGTGGCGGTGCTGATCGCGCTGTTCGTCGTGGCCATCGCCACGGTCATCGTCACGGAGCTCTTCTGGCGCCAGTTCGTGCTGTTCCGGACCGTCGAGAACCAGCAGGCCAGCGCCCAGGCGCGGCTGCTGCTGCACGCGGCGCAGGACTGGGCGCGGGCGATCCTGCAGGACCAGTCGCATCCATCGTACGACGCGCTCAGCGATCCGTGGGCGCAGCCGCTGGCACAGACGCGCCTGGACCAGCTGGGCGAGACCTCCCCGCTGGCCGCGCAGGCCACCCTCGAGGGCGGGATAGAGGACGCCCAGGCGCGTTTCAACCTGCGCAATCTCGTCGATGGTGCCGGTGCCATCAATCCGGTGCAGCTGCAAGCGTTCGACAAGCTCGCCTCGCTGCTCGGGGCGCCCGCCGGAACCGCGCGGCTGATCGCGCTCTACGTGGCGCAGGCCTACAAGGGCACGCCGCCGCCAGGCTCGCCGGGCTCTTTCGCCCCCGGCAGCACGGCGGCGCCGGTTGGCAGCATCGGCTTCGCCCCGCTGGCCGGCGGCAGCCGCCCGGTACCGCCGGTCTTCCCCGAAGACCTGGCCGCCATTCCCGGCATCGATGCGGGCACCGCGCAGATCCTGGCGCAGTTCGTCATACTGCTGGACCAGACCAACACCACGGTCAATTTCAACACAGCGGGACCGGAACTCATGGCGGCCAGCATTCCCGAACTCTCGATCAGCGATGCCAATGCGCTGGCCGCCGACCGCAACCGCGCGTATTTCGTCAACGTCGGCGACGTCCAGAACCGCCTGCGCGGCCGCGGCGGCATGTTCTCCGTGGCCGGGATCGCGACCAATTCGCAATACTTCATCGTCCACGGCACGGTGCGCCTGGACCAGGCCGCCACCCGCATGCAGGCGCTGGTACGGCGATCGGGCACTGGCGCGCAAGGCGGAGTCGACGTTTTATGGGAACGCGAACAATGACGGGCAACCGATACGGGATGCGGGCAGACGCGGCGGGCCGCCCGCCGGCGGCGCAGACAGCGGCGGCGCGCGCCGTGCCGGTGGCGCCATGAGCATCCGGTCCGCCAACGGCGCGGCCCGGCCGGCCGCCCGCCTGCTGGTCTTCGTGCCGCCACGGCGCAGCTGGCCGGGCGGCGCGCGCGGCACCTTAAGCGTGACGAGCGCCCTGCCCTACGTGGCGCTCGACAGCGACGGCGGCGGCGTGCGCGGCGCGGCACCGCTCGGGGCGCTGCCGCGGGCACGCCAGCTCGATCTCGTGTTCGATTCCCTCGATGTCTTCAGCGCCAGCATCACGGCACCGGCCCTGGGCGAGGCGCGCATGCGCCAGGCACTGCCCAACCTGCTGGAGGAGCGCATGCTGGCCGATCCGGCCGATTGCCACTTCGCCATGGGCGGCACGCCGGCCGAAGGCGCGCCGCTGTCGGTGGCTGCCATCGAGCGGGCCACGCTGACGCGCGTGCTCGAGGCCTGCAGCCAGGCACAGCTGGCGCCGCGCGCCGCGTACAGCGAGCTCTACACGCTGCCGCCGCCCCGCGACGGCCGCTTCGGGCTGCGCGTCAGCGCCGGCGGCGCCTTCCTGCGCACCGGCCGCGACCAGGGCTGCCGGATCGAGCTGGACGAGGGCGGCAGCGGCGCACTGGCGCTGGCCGTACGCCAGCTGGGGATCGCGCGCCTGCTGGTCTACGGCCCGCCGAGCGACGCGATCGCCGACCTGGTGAAGGCCGTCGGCGTCGAGGCCGCGTATGCCGCCGAGCCGGTGGACGCCGCGGGCCTCGCCGAGGCCGTCAACCTGCTGCAGGGTGCCTACGTCCCGAGCGGCAACTTCGGGATTTCCGGACGCCTGCTGACGCGTCTCACGCGCAATGGCGCGTGGCGGGCGCCGGCCGCCTGGCTGGGCGCGTGCGCGCTCATCGCCGTCGGCGGGCTCAATGCGTACTGGCTGCAGCTGGACGGCCGCTTCCAGGACCTGCGTGCCGCGATGCACCGCACGTTCCGCGACGGCTTTCCGAACGAATCGGACGCCTATCTGCTCGAGCAGGCGCGGCGTTCGGTCGCCGCGCTGCGGGCGCGGGCCGGGCGCGCCTCGGCAGGCGACTTCTCCGTGCTCAACGCCCAGGCGCTGCAATGGCTGGCAACGGCGCCGGTGGGGATCGTCAGCGGCATCGATTACGCCGACAGCGTCTATCGGGTGCGCTTCAAGCCCGGCGGCCTCGACGATCCGGCCATGCGCAATTTGCTGCAGGCCCGCGCGCCGGCGCAGGGCCTGGCGGTGCAGTTCGACGCCGACGGCTCGGCCCGCCTGACGCCGCCCGGGAGCTAGCCGATGGATACCCTGCAAGCACTGCGCCACGCCTGGTCCGCGCGCGCTCCGCGCGAACGCCGGCTGCTGGCGCTCGGTGCGCTCTTTCTCGCGCTGATGGCCGCCTACCTGCTGCTGATCGACCCGGCCGCCAGCGGCATCGCGCGCCTGCAGCGCCTGCTACCGCAGGCGCGCGCACAGGCGGCGGAGCTCGACGCGCTGGCGGCCGAGGCCAAGCGCCTGCGCAGCCTGCCGCCGGCAGCGGCGCCGGGCGCGGCCGACGCGCGCGCCGCCATCAGCCGTTCGCTGCAGGACGCAGGACTGGCCGCGGCACGCATCCAGCCGCTGGCCGGCGGCGACCTGCGCCTGAGCTTCACCGACGTGCCGTACGGCCGCTGGACGAGCTGGCTCGCGCAGTCCGAGCACACGCTCGGCGTGCACGCGCTCGCGGTCACCGTCAAGGCGACGGCGACGCCGGGCAATACCGACATCGACCTGACGCTGCGCCTGCCGCGCGCCTAGCGCGGCGCACGCCATGCCGCCGTCCATCGCGCGAGTGCTCGCCATTGCCGCTGCCGCGCTGGCCGGTGCGCTGGTCGTGCTGCTCGCGCTGGCACCGGCGAGCCTGGCCGCGACCGCGGTGCGCGTGGCCAGCGACGGGCGCATCGGCCTGGGCGATGCGGCCGGAACCGTGTGGGACGGCACGGCCGACGTCGTCCTGGCGGCGGGCGCGGCGGGCGCCGGCGATCCGGCCGCAACCGCCGAGCGCGGCGTACTGGCCGGGCGCACGCGCCTGCCGGGACGCCTGGCCTGGCACCTGCGCGCCTGGCCGCTGCTGCTCGGCGCCATCGACGTGACGCTCAGCGACCCGGCCATTCTCGACGCCCCGCTCGTACTGCGGCTGGACCGCACCCGCAGCGGCCGGATCGATCCGGGCCGCCTGCGCCTGCCGGCGGCCGTGCTGCAGGGGCTGGGCGCACCCTGGAACACGATCCGGCCGGGCGGCGAGCTGCAGCTGGAATGGGATACTCTGCACGCAAGTCGCGACAGCGTGCGCGGCGGACTGCGCGTCGAGTGGGTCGGCGCGTCGAGCGGCCTGAGCCCGGTCGCGCCGTTCGGCCATTACCGGCTGAGCGCCGACGGCGTCTTCGACGGCGCGACGCTGCAACTGGAAACGATATCCGGTCCCATGGAAATGATCGGTAATGGCACAATCGCGGACGGCAGGCACCTGCGCTTCCAGGGCGCGGCGCGCATACAGGCGGGCACCGACGCGGCGACCGCCACCCAACTCTCGGGACTCATCTCCCTGCTCGGCCGGCGCGACGGCGCCGGCGCCATCTTGAATTTCGGGACGTGACATGAGGACAGTGCGTGCCGTTTTCCGGCGGCGGAGCGCCGGCATCCTCGCGGGCGCGGCCCTGGCCGTGGCGGCCACATCGGCGGTACTGGCCGCCGACGCCGATACCCGCGATGCCCCGGCGGCGGCGCCGCCCGCGGCCGCGGCCGGCGGCGCGCGCATGACCGAAGAACCGGTCACGCTCAATTTCGTCAATGCCGACATCGAGGCCGTGGTGCGGGCGATCGGGCAGTACACCGGGCGGACCTTCGTCATCGACCCGCGCGTCAAGGGCACGCTGACGCTGGTGACCGAACGTCCGGTGACCCGCCGCCAGGCCTACGAGGAGCTGCTCTCGGCGCTGCGCCTGCAGGGCTTCACCCTGGTCGAATCGCCCGACGCTGGAGGCGTCGCCCGCGTGCTGCTCGAGGCGGACGCCAAGCTGCAGGGCGGGCGGGTCTTCCCGTCGACGGCAAGTCCGCGGGGCGACCAGGTGGTCACCCAGGTGTTCCGGCTGCAATACGAATCGGCCAGCAATCTCGTGCCGGTGCTGCGTCCGCTGATCGCCCCGAACAACACGATCGCCGCCTACCCGGCCAACAACACGCTGGTCATCACGGACTACGCCGACAACCTGCGGCGCCTGGCCCGCATCATCGGGGACATCGACTCGCCCGCGACCTCCGAAGTCGTCGTGGTCCCGGTCAAGTACGGCCTCGCGGCCGATATCGCCCAGATACTCAACCGCGTGCTCGACGAAGGCACGCGCTCCAGCGGCCAGGGCGTCGATTCCGGGCAGCGGGTGCTGGTGCAGGCCGAATCGCGCAGCAACAGCCTGATACTGCGCGCCGCGAGCCGTGCGCGCCTGGACCAGGCCCGGGCGCTGATCGACCGCTTCGACCAGCCCAGCGCCACGCCCGGCAACATCAACGTCATCTACCTGCGCAATGCCCAGGCCACCAAGCTCGCGCCGCTGCTGCGGGCCGTGCTGGCTGCCGATCCGACCTTCGTCGCCCAGGCCGGCGGCACGACGGGCCTGTCGCCCGGCAGCAGCGGCGGCGCCATGGGCATGGGCGGCCAGGGCGCCAGCGGCACCAGCACCGGCTCGGGCAGCAGCTTTGGCACCAGTTTCGGCGGCGCGCCGGGCGGCAGCGCGGCGGCCACGGCCGCACCGGGCGGCGGCACGCCGGCCAGCGGCGGCGGCAACGACCGCAGCGGCCTGGCCGGAATGATCCAGGCCGATCCGGCCACCAATTCGCTGATCATCTCGGCGCCCGAGACGCTGTACCGCAATATCCGCGCGATCGTCGACAAGCTGGACGTGCGCCCGGCCCAGGTGCTGATCGAGTCGCTGGTCGTCGAGATCAGCGCGGACAAGTCGCAGGAATTCGGCATCCAGTGGCAGTCGCTCGACGGGCTGAACAACAGCACCAGCTCGGTCATCGGCGGCACCAATTTCGGCGGCACCGGCCAGAACATCATCAGCTCGGCCAGCAATGTCGCCTCGCTCGGCCAGGGGCTCAACATCGGCGTGGTCAAGGGGACGATCAACATCCCCGGCCTGGGGTCGGTCACCAACATCGGGGTGCTGGCGCGGGCGCTGGAAACCAAGGTCAACGCCAACATCCTGTCGCGACCGAACATCCAGACGCTGGACAACGAGGAGGGCAAGTTCCTGGTCGGGCAGAACGTGCCGCTGCTGACGGGCTCGTATTCGCAGACCGGCACGACCGCGACGGTGTCGCCCTTCCAGACCTTCGAGCGCCATGACGTCGGCCTGCAGCTGCGGGTCAAGCCGCAGATCTCCGAAGGCGGCACCGTGCGCCTGGCGATCTACATCGAGGACTCCTCAGTGGTGTCCAACAACGCCGTGTCGGGCGCCACGCTGAACAAGCGCAGCTTCGAGACGAGCGTCATCGTCGAGGACGGCAACTTCGTCGTCATCAGCGGCATGATCCAGGACCAGGTCAACGAGAACCAGTACAAGGTGCCGCTGCTGGGCGACCTCCCCCTGCTGGGCTACCTGTTCCGCTACGACACCCGCGAACACGCCAAGACGCAGACGCTGGTGTTCCTGCGGCCCTCCGTGGTGCGCGACGAGGCCGCCTCGCGCGCGCTGACCGCCGACCGCTACGACTACATCCGCAACGAACTGGGGCAGAGCGCCCCGCCGTGGCACCCGGTGCTGTCCGACATGCCGTTGAACCTGCCGCCGCTGCCTGACGTGCCGCCGCCGCCGGCGGCGGCGGCACCGCCCGCCAGCCCATGAGCAGCGCCCAGCAGTACGTTCCCTACGCGTTCGCGCGCGACAACGGCATCCTGCTCAAGCTGCACAGCGAGCGCGAGGCCGAGGTCTGGATCACCGAGACCACCGGCATGGAAGCGCTCCACGAGGTGATGCGGGCATTCCCCGGACGGGTGCGGCCCAGCGTCGTCGACGCGCAGACCCTGGCCGAGGCCATCGCCCAGACCTACTCCCGCCCCGAGGACTCGGCGCAGCAGATCGTCGGCGACATCGAGGGCGAGATCGACATCACCCGGATGATGCAGGACGTGCCGGACATCGAGGACCTGCTCGAGACCGAGGACGACGCGCCGATCATCCGCATGATCAACGCGCTGCTCACGCATGCGGCGCGCGACGGCGCCTCGGACATCCACCTGGAGGCTTTCGAGCAGTCCTCGCTGGTGCGCTTCCGGGTCGACGGCACGCTGCGCGACATCGTGCGGCCCAAGCGCGCGCTGCACGCCGCGCTGGTGTCGCGCATCAAGATCATGGCGGCGATGGACATCGCCGAGAAGCGCCTGCCGCAGGACGGCCGCATCACGCTGCGCGTCGGCGGGCGGGCGATCGACGTGCGCGTCTCGACGCTGCCCACCGGGCACGGCGAACGCGTGGTGCTGCGCCTGCTGGAAAAGGACCTGTCGCGGATCGACCTCACGCGGCTGGGGATGGCGGACGCCACGCTGGCGGCCTTCGACGCGCTGTTCCACCAGCCGCACGGCATCCTGCTGGTGACCGGCCCGACCGGTTCCGGCAAGTCGACGACGCTGTATGCGGCGATGCGCCGGCTCGACCACACGACCACCAACATCATGACGGTCGAGGACCCGATCGAATACGACCTGCCCGGCATCGGCCAGACGCAGGTCAATCCGAAGATCGAGATGAGCTTCGCCCGCGCGCTGCGCTCGATCCTGCGCCAGGACCCGGACGTCATCATGATCGGGGAGATCCGCGACCTGGAGACGGCGCAGATCGCCGTGCAGGCATCGCTGACCGGCCACCTGGTGCTGGCCACGCTGCACACCAACGACGCCGCCAGCGCCGTGACGCGGCTGATCGACATGGGGATCGAGCCGTTCCTGCTGTCGTCCTCGCTGCTGGGCGTGCTGGCGCAACGCCTGGTGCGCAAGCTTTGCCCGCACTGCAAGAAGCCGGCCGCCGGCGGCAGCGGCTGGCAGCCAGTGGGCTGCGCCCAGTGCAACCACACCGGGTATGCCGGCCGCACCGGCATCTACGAGCTGCTGCCGGTGGACGATGCCATCCGCGAACGCATCCACGCCGCCGCCAACGACCAGGAGATTCGCCGCGTGGCCGAAGCCGCCGGCATGCTGCCGCTGCGCGCCGACGCCCAGCGCTGGCTGGCCGCCGGCGTGACCTCGGCCGAGGAGATCCTGCGCGTGACGCGGGATTGACCGCGGTGCCGCCGCCCGATCACCGCCGCCGACCGTCCGAGCGCCGCACGTGACCGCCTTTCGCTTCAGCGCTGCCGACCAGCTGGGCAGGGACCAGGTCGGCGTCATCGAGGCCGACAGCGCGCGCCTGGCGCGCCAGATGCTGCGCAACCAGGGCCTGGTGCCGCTGGCCGTCGAGGCGGTGGAGTCCGATGCGGCGCGGCGCGGCCCCGGCGCCGCGCGCGGGCGCCGGCTGTCCCAGACCGAACTGGCGGTGCTCACGCGGCAGTTCGCCAGCCTGCTGGCGGCCGCGCTGCCGATCGCCGATGCCCTGACCGTGATGGTCGAGCAAAGCGAGCAGCAGGGCATGCGCGAGATGATGGCCGCGATCCGCGGCGAGGTGCGCGGCGGCATGCCGCTGTCGAGCGCGCTGGCGCGCCATCCGCGCCAGTTCCCGGCGATGTACCGGGCGCTGATCGCCGCCGGCGAGGAATCGGGCAAGCTCGGCTCGGTGCTGGGCAGCCTGGCGGATTTCATCGAGGAGCGCGCCCGGCTGCAGCAGAAGATCACGCTGGCCTTCGTCTACCCGATCATCCTGACCGCCGTGGCCCTGCTGGTGATCGTGTTCCTGCTGACCTACGTCATTCCGCAGGTCGTGCAGGTCTTCGCGCAGACGCGCCAGCAGCTGCCGTTGATCACCCACGTGATGATCGGCGTATCGGCGTTCCTGCGCAGCTACGGCTGGGTGGTGCTGCTGGTTGTGGCCGCCGCCGTCTGGGGCGCGCGCCGGGCGCTGCAGGTGCCGGCGGTGCGCCTGCAGTGGCACCGCCGGCTGCTGCGCCTGCCGGTCGTCGGTCCGCTGACGCGCGCCTTCAATACCGCCCGCTTCGCCAGCACGCTGGCCATCCTGGTCGGATCGGGCGTGCCGATGCTGCGCGCCCTGCAGGCGGCCGGCGAGACGGTCGGCAACCTGGCGCTGCGGGCCCGCGTGACCGATGCGGCGCAGCGCGTGCGCGAAGGCGCATCGCTGTCGCGGGCGCTGCGTGCCGAGGACGGCGAGCGCGCGCCGGCCGGACGCGTGCGGCTCTTTCCGCCGGTGCTCATCCACCTGATCGCCTCCGGGGAGGCCACCGGCAAGCTGCCGGAGATGCTCGGCCGCGCGGCCGACATGCACTCGCGCGAGGCCGAGCGCCGCGCGATGCTGCTCACCAGCCTGCTCGAGCCGGCGCTCATCCTGACCATGGGTTTCGTGGTGATGACGATCGTGCTGGCGGTGCTGATGCCCATCATCGAGATCAACCAGCTGGCCCGCTGAGCGCGCAGCGCCGCCGGCCGGCACACGGGGCCACGTCCATGAAACCATTCGCCGTATTCCTGCTGTGGTGCCTGCTCTTCGTGCTGTGCTGGCCGGTCGCGCTGCTCGCCCTGCTGGCCTGGCCGGTCCTCTGGCTGCTGCTGCTGCCGCTGCGCCTGGCTGGCATCGCCGCCGGTTCGGTCTTCGCGCTGCTGCGTGCGATGCTGGCGCTGCCGGCGCGGGCGCCCGGACAACTGCGGTGACGCCGGCGGCGCCCGCCGACGGACCCGACCCGGCCGAGATCGCGCGCCGGACCCTGGAGCATTACGCGCAGCGCGCCGAGGCATTCCGTGCCGGCACCCGGGATCACGATGTCAGCCAGAACATCGCCGCCCTGCTGCGCCACATCCGCGCGCCCGCGCCGTATACCCTGCTCGACTTCGGTTGCGGCCCCGGCCGCGACCTGCGCGCGTTCACGGCGCTGGGACACACGGCCATCGGCCTGGAAGGCCTGCCGGCGTTCGCCGCGATGGCGCGCGCCGATTCCGGCTGTACGGTGTGGGAGCAGGACTTCCTGGCGCTGGACCTGCCGCCGGCAGCCTTCGACGGGGTCTTCGCCAACGCGGCGCTGTTCCACGTGCCCAGCGCGCACCTGCCGCGCGTGCTCGGGCAGCTGCACCGCACGCTGCGCCGCGACGGCGTCCTGTTCAGCGTGAATCCTCGCGGGGACAACGAGGAGGGCTGGAACCAGGGGCGCTACGGCGTGTACCACGACCTGACCGGCTGGCGGCGCTTTCTGGCGACCGCCGGGTTTGCCGAACTGGAGCACTACTACCGCCCCACCGGACTGCCGCGCGAGCAGCAGCCCTGGCTGGCCAGCGTCTGGCGGCGCCTGGACCCGGCCGGCGACGACGGCCGCGCGGGTTGACGCCCGGCGCCGGCGCCGGAGTATCCTGAGCGCCGCGCAAAAGCAGCACCGCAGCGCCCTTCACGAGAGGGCGCCGCAGGCTCACCGTTGCGCGTGCCGGGGCCATCGTCGCGGCGCGCGTTTCCAAAAACACGATTTTTGGTCCAGGGTAAACCGATGAATGCACCATTGCCGGACGCGGTACTGCATCCGCTCGCCAACGCGTCGCTCGACGACAAGTGGACCCTCGAGCGGGGCCGCGTCTACATGAACGGCACGCAGGCACTGGTGCGCCTGCTGATGCTGCAGCGCCAGCGCGACCTGCTCGCCGGCCACAACACCGCCGGCTTCCTGTCCGGCTACCGCGGCTCGCCGCTGGGCACCGTCGACCAGACGGCCTGGGGTGCGAAGCGCCACCTCGAACGCCACCATGTCCATTTCCAGCCCGGGGTCAACGAGGACCTTGCGGCCACCGCGGTCTGGGGCACGCAGCAGGTCAATATGCATGCCGGGGCGCGCTACCAGGGCGTGTTCGGCATGTGGTACGGCAAGGGGCCCGGCGCCGACCGCTGCGGCGACGTGTTCAAGCATGCCAACGCCGCCGGCACGAGCCCGCTGGGCGGCGTGATCGCGGCCTGCGGCGACGACCACGGCGCCAAGAGCTCGACCCTGCCGCACCAGTCCGACCACCTGCTCAAGGCCTGCATGATCCCGATGCTGTTCCCGGCCTCGGTGCAGGAATACCTCGACCTGGGTCTGCACGCCTTCGCCATGAGCCGCTATGCCGGCGTCTGGGTCGGGTTCAAGTGCGTTACCGAGGTCGTCGAGGCGGCGTCGTCGGTCATCGTCGACCCGGACCGGGTCGACATCCAACTGCCCGAGGACTTCGCGCTGCCCGCCGGCGGGCTGAACATCCGCTGGCCCGACACGCCGCTGGAAATGGAAGCACGCCTGCTCGACTACAAGCTGTACGCGGTGCTGGCCTACTGCCGCCGCAACCGGCTCAACGAGACCGTGATCGACCCGCCCCATGCGCGCTTCGGCCTGGTCGCCAGCGGCAAGGCCTACCTGGATACGCGCCAGGCGCTCAACGACCTGGGGCTGGACGAGGCGACGTGCCGCGCCGTCGGCATCCGCGTCTTCAAGTGCGGCATGCCCTGGCCGCTGGAGCCGCACGCCATCGGCGCCTTCGCCGAGGGGCTGACCGAGATCCTGGTGGTCGAGGAAAAGCGCCAGGTCATCGAGTACCAGCTGAAGGAAGAGCTGTTCCAGTGGCTGGGCAGCGGCAAGCGGATTCCGCGCGTCATCGGCAAGTTCGACGAAAAGGACGGCGGCGAATGGGCGGTTCCGCAGGGCAACTGGATCCTGCCCGCGCACTACGAGTTCTCGCCCGCGATCGTCGCCAAGGCGATCGCGGCGCGCATCGGCAAGCTCGAGCTGCCGGCCGACGTGCGCGCGCGCATCGACGCGCGCATCGCCGTCATCGAGGCCAAGGAGCACGCGCTGGCGGCGCCGCGCATCGTGACCGAGCGGGTGCCGTACTTCTGCTCGGGCTGTCCGCACAACACCTCGACGCGGGTCCCCGAAGGCTCGCGCGCGCTGGCCGGCATCGGCTGCCACTACATGGTCACGTGGATGGACCGGCGTACCGCGACCTTCAGCCAGATGGGCGGCGAGGGCGTGCCCTGGCTGGGCCAGGCGCCGTTCACCGACGAGCGCCATGTCTTCGCCAACCTGGGCGACGGCACGTATTTTCATTCGGGCAGCCTGGCAATCCGCGCCGCGGTGGCGGCGGGCGCGCCGATTACCTACAAGATCCTGTACAACGACGCCGTCGCGATGACGGGCGGCCAGCCGGTCGACGGCACGCTCAGCGTGCCGCAGATCACGCGGCAGCTGGCCGCAGAGGGCGTGCAGCGCATTGTCGTGGTGGCGCAGGAACCTCGGCACTACGCTGCCGCGGACGCGTTCGCGCCGGGCGTTCGGGTCGAACCGCGCTCCCGCCTCGACGCCGTGCAGCTCGAGTTGCGCGAATTTCCCGGCGTCTCGGCGCTGATCTTCGATCAGACCTGCGCAGCCGAGTTGCGCCGGCGCCGCAAGCGCGGGCGCATCCCCGACCCGCAGCGCCGCGTCATCATCAACGAACAGGTCTGCGAGGGCTGCGGCGACTGCAGCGTCGCCTCCAACTGCCTATCGGTCGAACCCGTCGATACGCCGCTGGGACGCAAGCGGCGCATCAACCAGTCGAGCTGCAACAAGGACATGTCCTGCGTCGACGGCTTCTGCCCGAGCTTCGTGACGGTGCTGGGCGGCCAGCTGCGGGCGCCGGCGCGCGGCCGCGCGGCCGCCCCCGCGGTGCCGCCGCCGCGGCCGCACCCGCTCGCCGCCGACCGCAACTTCAGCATCCTGGTGGCCGGCATCGGCGGAACCGGGGTCGTGACGATCGGGCAGCTGCTGGGGATGGCGGGGCACCTCGAGGGGCGCGGCGTGTCGGTGCTGGACATGGCGGGCCTCGCCCAGAAGGGCGGAGCCGTCCACTCCCACATCCAGATCGCGACCACGCCCGAAGCGCTGTACGCGACGCGCATCGCGATGGGCGAGGCCGACCTGCTGCTCGGCTGCGACCTCGTCGTCAGCACCGGCGCGGAGATCCTGGGCAAGTTCCAGCAGGGCCGCACGCGCGCCGTGCTCAATACCGCCGAGGCCCCGACGGCCGCGATGCTGCGCGAGCGCGACTGGCGCTTTCCGGCCGCCGGCCTGGTGCGCCAGGTGCGCGAGGGACTGGCGCACGACGACGATTGCGTGCTGCTGGACGCGCAGGCATTGGCCGCCGAACTGCTGGGCGATGCGATCTACGCCAATCCGATGATGCTGGGTGCCGCCTGGCAGAAGGGCTGGATTCCGCTGCGGCTGGACAGCCTGCGCCGGGCGATCGAGCTCAACGGCGTGGCGATCGAGGCGAACCTGCGCGCCTTCGACTGGGGCCGCGCCGCGGCACACGACCTGGCAGCGGTGCTGCTGCTCACGGCGGGCGGCGACCGGCCGGCTGCCGCGGCAGCGGCCTCGCTGGCGCAGGTCCGGCAGTTGCGGGCGGATTTCCTCACGCAATACCAGGGCCCCGCGCTGGCGGCGCGCTACACCCGCCTGGTGGATCGCGTGCAGCAGGCCGAGCAGGCGCTGGGCGGAAGCGCCGCCACGGGCGACGGTCCGCTGGCCATGGCCGTGGCGCAGAACTACCTCCGGCTGCTGGCCGTGAAGGACGAGTACGAGGTCGCCCGCCTGCACCGCGATCCGGCGTTCCGCGGCGCCATCGCCGCGCAGTTCACCGGCAACTACCGCCTGCAATACCACCTGGCGCCGCCGCTGCTGGCGCGGCGCGATCCGGTGACGGGGCTGCCGCGCAAGTCCACCTTCGGTCCCTGGATGGGTACGGTCTTCGCGCTGCTGGCGCCGCTGCGCCGCCTGCGGGGCACGCGCCTCGATCCGTTCGGCCACACGCGCGAACGCAAGGCCGAGCGGGCGCTGCTGCAGGAATACGAAGCGGTGATCGAGGAGCTCCTCGCCGGGCTCGATGCCGGCAACCGGCCGCTGGCGCTGCAGCTGGCGCGCTTCCCCGAAGAGATCCGCGGCTTCGGACACGTCAGGCTGCGCAGCCTGGAGCGGGTCCGCCCCGGCCTGGCGCACGCGCGCCAGCAGTGGCAGGCGCAGCACCGCGGCGCGGCGCTCAGCCGTGGCACATGACGGTCAATACCGCGAGGAAGACGCCGACTCCCAGCGCGAAGGTGCCGACGACGCGCAGCAGCGCCGCGTCATCGCGCGCGGCGGCACCGGGCCGGTGCAGGCGCCATTGCAGCGCCAGGCCGATGGCCAGGAAGACGGCGGCCAGCGCGTAGTCGAGCATGGGCGGGGCGGGCGGGCCGCGGCCCGCAAAAATCACAGATCGTAGCCCAGCTGCAGCCGCCAGATGGCCGAGGCCACCAGCTGCCCGACATTGCCGGCGGCGGGCACGTCGACGTTGACGTGCTGCGCGAGCGGCAACGAGACGTCGGCATAGATCTTGACGCGGCGCACGCGCAGGTCGAGCCCCGGCGCCAGCAGCAGGCGCCGGTAGCCGCTGTTGAAGGACGACCCCGTGCCGCCATCGGCGCTGCGGTCGCTGGCGATGACCTGCAGAACGGGCGCGACCTTGTCGAACGGGCCGGCCGGGCCGGCGTTGTAGCTGAGGCCCAGGCCCAGGTCCAGCTCGTTGCCCGGGCGATAGGTGCCGGTCGCACCGGCACGCTCCAGCACGGCAACCTGGTAGCGCGCCTGCGTGAAATAGGCCAGGTTGCCGTCGGCGCTCACGTCACCGACGTGATACGCGCCGACCAGCAGGTCGGTACTGCCGGATCCGGGCAGCGTGTCCCGGTCGTAGATGAGGTCGAGATTGCCGTCGGCCGACCGGCCCGCCGGCATCGTCGGACCAGTGTAGTTGCCGGTAGGCAGCTTCACGCCGAACAGCAGGCCGGTCGACATGTCGGGCGAAAACCCCGTGTACACGCCCTGGACCATCACGTCGCCCAGGTCCGTCATGTCGCTGGTGAAGATATGTCCGTTCGGGTAGGCGCCGCCGTCGCCCGTCGAGGTGAACGACCGCCTGAACACCGGGACCTCGACCATGACGCCCCAGTCGTGGTCGATCATGTACTGGCCGCCCAGCGTGAAGAAGCTGGTGCGGATGTCCTTGTCCCGGTTGTCGGCGGCCGGCGCGCTCGCGCTGCCCTCCCAGTTGCGGTTCTGGTCGAGGTAGTTGTAGCGGAAGTAGACGCTCAGCCCGGAGTCGGCATTGTTGGGAAAGGCGTTGTTGGCGCCGATGTCGAAGACGCCGCAACCGCAGGCACAGGCCAGTGCATCGGCCGGAACCGCGGCCGCGAGCAGCGCCATCAGCGCCGCGTTCATCGCCAGCGCACGGCGCAGCACGCCCCGCAGGCTCCTGCCGGCAGGGCGCGCGGCACGCGGTCGCATCGAGATCATCGGCGGCATTCCGTTGCATGGCGCGCGAACCGCAGCCGTTCCGGACGAATTGCCGGGCCGCGCGACCAGCGCCATCGTACGGCGGCGGCGTGCGCCGGCACCTGCGACAAATTGCCGCAGCGCCGGCCGGCCCGCTTCAGCCGGGACCCACGGTGAACGACTGCAGCACCGAATCGATCACCGACTGGTTGCGGTCGACCATGCGGATGCGTACCGGCAGGTGATAGGACTGCCGGTCCAGCCAGATATCCATCGTCTCCTCGGTGTCGCGCACCGGGCGGCGCGCCGCCAGGTGCACCGTGGCCACCGCGCCCTGCGCGGTCTGCACCGCCTCCTCGCCGACGCACGTGAAGGTCCAGTCGTCGACGGCATGCGGCCCGATGAGCTGCACGTGGAGCTGCCGGCCCGCGGCGAACTCCTCCGGACGGCGCTGATAGCGGGTCGCGAACTGGAACTGCAGGCTCAGCCGGTCCTGGGCACCCGGCGCCGGCGCGGCGACGGGCGCGGCGGCGCCGTAGCGCAGCTGCCCCGCCTGCCAGTCGACATCGACTGCCTCGGCATCGTGGAACGGCCGCTTCTCGCTGTAGCGCGCCGGGGCCAGGCCGCCGTCGGGCTGCAGTGCGCCGCGCGATTGCTGGCTGAATTCGATGGTGTCGGTGTGCATCGCGGCGTCGTAGCGCGTGCCGTCGCGATGCCAGTGGGTCGACGTGCGCGCGTGCAGGGTCAGCGGCAGGCCGCCGAGGCGCACGCTGGCCGTGGTGCGGTAGACGAGCTCGACGTCGGCCGGCAGCGTGGGGCCGGCCGGCGCCGCGGGCGTGGCGGCGCCCTCGGGGGCGCTCGCCGCCTGGGCGACGGCCAGTACCAGCAGCAGGGGCATGGCGGCGCGCGCGCCGCGCGGCAGGTTCGGGGAAGGCATGGATGCGCACTTTCGCGGGCCGCGGCCGGTGGCGCCGCGCCATCAATGGAATAAGATAGTCTGGCACAGCCTGTCCTGCCGGCTGTCGCGACCCTGCCACCGGGAGCTGATCATGGCCGATGCGAAGTCCGCTGCGGGAATGCCACTGCCCGATGCCCTGGCCGGCAACTTCCAGGACGCGGTCCGCTGGTTCAACCAGATGTGGACGGCGAATGCGGACGGCGCCGGCCGCGCGGCCGGCCCCATTCCCGCGGCGATGATGCCGACACTGGACGTCAACGAACTTGACAAGCGCATCGCCGACCTGCGCAGCGTCGAGCATTGGCTGCAGCTGAACCAGGGGCTGGTGCAGACGACCATCCAGGGGCTCGAGATGCAGCGCGCGACGCTGGCCGCGTGGCAATCGTTCGGCGCCGCGGCGGCCGCCGGCGTGGCCCCGTCGGCGGCGCCGGCGGGCGCGGCACCCGAGGGTGGCGCGGCGGCATCGTTGCCGCCATTTCAGCCGGCCGCCTGGTGGGCGGCACTGCAGGCGCAATTTGCCCAGATGGCGGCCAGCGCGGCAGCGGCCTCCGCGACCGCGGCGCCGGGCGCCGCGCCG
>JBBISD010000044.1:0-22575 GCA_037441485.1 Burkholderiales bacterium | reverse complement strand
ACGGCCTGGTTCTTCCAGATCGAGCTCAACGGCCTGACCAGCGTGGGCACCAGCCCCCTGGACCAATTGCAGCGTAGTATCTCGGGCTTTCAGCGCATCAATCCCCTCGCGGCGCCCGGGGGGCCCTTCGAACATTACGAGTAGCGACGACCGAGCTGTCCATGCCGCATCCGATCCTGCAGGTCCCTGCCCCTTCCTCGTGTCCGATCCGTCCGGTCCGGATGGTCCGTCCGGCCGGCGCGGCACGCGCGCGCCGCGCGGCGGCCCTGGTGGCCGCCGGGTTGCTGTGCCTGGGCCTGCTGGCCACGGCGCACGCACAGGAAAGTGCGCCCGCAGCGCCGCCGTCCGCCCCGTCCATCCCGCCCACGCCGGCACCTGCCGCTGATACGCCGGCCACCGCCGCGCCGGCGGCAACGCCGGCCGCCAAGCCGGCCGGACCGCATCTGCTCGACCGCATCGTGGCGGTCGTCAACGACGACGTGCTGACCGAAGGCGAGCTCGATTACCGCGTGCGTGCCGCCGAGGTGCAACTGGCGCGCTCGCGCGTGGCGGTGCCGCCCAGCGACGTGCTGCGCAAGCAGGTGCTCGAACGGCTGATCGTCGACCGGGCGCAGATCCAGCTGGCGCGGGAGACCGGCGTGCGGGTCGACGACGGCACGGTCAACGCCGCCATCTCGCGCATGGCCGAGGCCAATGGCATGAACATGCAGGCGATGCGCAGCAAGGTCGAGTCCGACGGCATTCCCTTCAGCCAGTTCCGCGAAGACATGCGCGACGAGATCACGATGATGCGCCTGCGCGACCGCGAGGTCGACGCCAAGATCCAGATCTCCGAGGGCGAGATCGACAACTATCTGCAGGAGCAGAGCACGCTCACCGGCAGCACCACCGAATACAACGTGGCGCAGATCCTGATCGGCGTCTCGGAGATCGCCAGCCCCGAATTCGTCGAACGCGCGCACCGCCGTACCGAGGACATCTATCACCAGATCCAGTCGGGCGCCGACTTCGGCCGCCTGGCGGCCGGTTATTCGTCCGCGCCCGAAGCGCTGCAGGGCGGCGACCTGGGCTGGCGCTCGATCGACCGGCTGCCCGGCCTGTTCGCCGACGCCATCAAGAAGCTCAAGCCGGGCGAGATCTCCCCGCCGTTGCGCAGCCCCGTGGGCTTTCACATCCTGAAGCTCGTGGGCGAGCGCGACAGCGCGCGGGCGCGCATTTCCAACAAGCCGATTGCCCAGACCCATGCGCGCCATATCCTGCTGCGGGTCTCCGATGCCATGCCCGAACCCGAGGTCAAGAAGCGCCTGACCGACCTGCGCGAGCGCGTCGTCAAGGGCGGGCAGGACTTCGGCCAGCTGGCGCGCCTGTATTCGGTGGACCCCAGCAGCACGCGCGGCGGCGACCTGGGCTGGCTCTACCCCAACGACACGGTGCCCGCCTTCGAGGCCGCGATGAACGCGCTCACGATCGGCGAGGTGAGCGAGCCCGTGCAGTCGCCCTTCGGCTGGCACCTGATCCAGGTGCTGGAGCGCCGCACCGAGGAATCCTCGATCGAGCGCAAGCGCCTGGAGGCGCGCCAGGCCATTCGCGAACGCAAGTCCGAGGAGGCCCTGCAGGAGTGGCTGCGCCAGTTGCGCGACCGCACCTATGTGGAGTACCGCCTCGACGACAACCGCTAGCGCCGGCGGGCCGACGCTACGCCCGCCATGGCCGACCAGCGCCTCGTCGTCACCACGGGTGAGCCGGCCGGGATAGGGCCGGAGGTTGCCCTGCAGGCGGCCGTGCACTCGGCCGCGCAGGGTGGTCCGCCCTGCGACCTGCTGGGCGACGCGGCGCTGCTCGAATCGACCGCGCGCGCACTCAACCTTCCGTGGCCGCTGCCCGACGGCGTGCGCGTGCTGCACGAACCGCTGGCGGCCGCGGTGCAGCCCGGCCTGCTTGACCTGCGCAATGCCCGCTACGTGCTGCGCCTGCTCGACCGCGCGCTGGCGGGCTGGCGGGCCGGCCAATACGCCGCGCTGGTCACCGCCCCGGTGCACAAGGCCGTGATCAACGATGCCGGCGTGCCCTTCAGCGGCCACACCGAATACCTGGCGGACGCCACCGGCACCGCGCAGGTGGTGATGCTGCTGGTGGGCGGTGGGTTGCGCGTCGCGCTGGCCACCACCCACCTGGCGCTGGCCCAGGTGCCCGCCGCCATCACGCGCCGGCTGCTCGACGCGGTGCTGGACGTGCTGCAGCACGACCTGGAGTTGCGCTTTGGCATCACCGCTCCGCGCATCGCCGTGCTGGGCCTCAATCCGCATGCCGGCGAGGGCGGTCACCTGGGGCGCGAGGAAATCGACTGCATCGCCCCGGCCATTGCCGCGGCCCAGGCGCGCGGCATCGTGGCCAGCGGACCGTGGCCGGCCGACACGATATTCGTGCCGCAGCAGGCGCAGAAGGTCGACGCCATCCTGGCGATGTACCACGACCAGGGCCTGGCGCCGCTCAAGCTGGCAAGCTTCGGCAAGGGCGTGAATGTCACCCTGGGCCTGCCGCTGGTGCGCACCTCGGTCGATCACGGCACCGCACTGGACCTGGCCGGCAAGGGCCAGGCCGACGCCGGCAGCATGGTCGAGGCGCTGGCACTGGCCGCCCGCCTGGCGCAGCGTTCCGCGGCCGCAAGCTGGCCCGCCGCCTGACGTGCAGGGGCATCGCGCGCGCAAGCGCTTCGGCCAGAACTTCCTGCACGACCGCCATGTGGTCGAGCGCATCGTCCGGGCCATCGATCCGCGGCCGGGCCAGGCCGTGGTCGAGATAGGTCCGGGGCTGGGCGCGCTGACCGCCGACCTCATCGACCACGCCGGGCACATCACGGCGGTGGAGATCGACCGCGACCTGGCCGCGCGGCTGCGCGAGCGCTTCGGGCCGGAGCAGCTGAGTCTGGTCGAGGGCGACGCGCTGGACCTGGACTGGAGCGCCCTGGCCAGCGCGCTGGGCGGGGCGCTGCGCATCGTCGGCAACCTGCCCTACAACGTGTCGACGCCGCTGCTGTTTGCGCTGCTGCCGGTCGCCGACCAGGTGCGCGACCAGCATTTCATGCTGCAGCGGGAAGTCGTCGAGCGCATGGCCGCACCGCCCGGCAGCAAGGACTACGGCCGGCTTTCGGTGATGCTGCAGTTCCGCTACCGGATCGAACGCCTGTTCAACGTCGCACCCGGCTCGTTCCACCCGGTGCCCAAGGTGCAGTCGAGCATCGTGCGCCTGACGCCGTGGCCCGCGCACGACGTGCCGGCGGTCGGGCTCGATGCCTTTGCGGCCGTGGTCACCGCCGCCTTCGGACAGCGGCGCAAGACGCTGCGCAACGCGCTGTCCCGCCAGTTGACCGAGGCGCAGATCGAGCTGGCCCAGGTCGACCCGGGGGCGCGGGCCGAGACGCTGGATGTGGCGGCGTTCGTGCGGCTGGCGGGCATCGGCCGCGCGACCGGTCCGGCGCCCTGAATCAGGTGCCGCGGCCCGTGGCATCGGGCGCGTTGCGCTTCTTGCGGGGCTTCCCGGGTGGCGGCGCGTCCCGGCCAGCTGCCGGTGGCGCCGTGGGCGCAAGTGCCGTTGGCGGTGCGGACGCCGCAGGCGGGGGCGCAACGGCGGCAGCCTGGCGGCTGCGGCGCGCGCTGCTGGCGCGGGATGGCGGGGCGCGCAACGCACCCATGCCAACGGCACGGTAGGCGCGCTGGTTCCAGCGCCGGACCATCGGGGAATTGACGATCCAGCGCCGCGCGAACGCGGCGATCGAGCCGCGCGTATGCCAGGCCATCTGCAGCGCGGTCTCCAGACGGGCACTGGCGTGGTACAGCGCGCGCCCGGACTCGCCATAGACGATGCCCAGGGCCAGGGACGGCAGCCCCATGTAGCCGAGCGATATCGCGATCGACATCAGGCGGCGGGCGGAGTACGAACCTTCATCGGCCGCGCCGATCAGCCAGGCCACCTGCGTCAGCGCGGATTCGAAGTCGGCCCAAAGATTGAACAGCACGCTCCACAGGCTCACGAAGGAGATTGGACCGACCATCCACGACAGGGCCACGTGCGCGCGCCCCGGCCACAGCAGCAGCCAGGCGCCGACGAGCGATATCAGTATCGCCATGGCCTTTGCGACCCCGAGGGCAAAGGGCAATACCGAGACCACGAGATTGGCCAGGGTGGAAAGCAGCAGCGACGTGATCGTCAGCAGGGTCGTCGCGATCGGCTGTTCCAGCCACGTCGTCCAGCTGCGGGTGTTGTACCGGTCGGCCGCCACCACCGTCAGCCGCGTGGACGCATCGATCAGCGGCGCCATCGCCGACCGGCACAGGGCGTCGCTGGTGCGCTGGCAAAGGCTCCCGATGGCGGCCCGGGCCGATGGATCGCGTGCCAGGCGGTCCCCGGCGCCGTAGAGTATCGAGCGCCCGAGCAGGTCGTACAGCTCGTCGACGCCGTGGACCGCCATGGGCCCGTGCGCACGGCCGTCCGGCAGTTGTGCATGCAGCGCCTGCACGAGTGCGTCGGCGTGCTGCAAGGCGTCGCCGTAGGCTTGCGCACCGACGGCCCCGGCAAGCGGTGCGGGCACCGCGGTGGCCTGCACCAGGCCGATGACGATGCCATTGCCGGTTTCGTCGCTGCGCCACGGTTCGGCGCCGGCATCATCGGCAAGCTGGTTGAGCAGGGGCGACTGGTCCCGCACCATGGCGCCCAGCGACGTGCTGTCGGCGGCCAGCAACCGGCGCACGGCGCGGGCCTTGGCCGCGGCATCGTCGCCGATGAACCCCGATGCGTCCGGCGCCGGATTGCGCAGGGCGCCATCGAGCCCTGCCGCGCGCACCTGCTCGGCCAGCCCGGGGCTCTGGGCCAGCAGTTGCGGGACGATGCGCCGGCGCCAGATGGCAAGGTTGGCCTTGAGCTGCGGATCATTGAGGATGGCCGGATCGGAGGCGATGTCGGCAACCTGTGCGGCGACGCCGGGCACCACCAGGTACGCCGGGCGCCTCGTGAGCGAGCGCAGCGCTGACGCCGCCGTGGCACCGAGCCGCTCGATCCAGTACGTGACATGCGGTGCGGCGCCGGTGCGGGTTCCGAAGAGCGTTTCGACCTGGCCCGGGGCACCGTACGTGAGGGTCGACAGGTCGATGCGCTGCGGAACCAGCGTCAACACCGCGGCGACCCCCACGGCGGCAAGGTGGTGCAGCCAGAATTCCGGGCGCCGATCGAGGGCACTTTGCACGATGGCGAACACGATGCCGGCGGTCGCCAGCAGGTAGAAGATCCACGCCAGCGACGGGTCGGCGACAGCCGCGTACAGCCGGCCCGCCAGCGCGTAGGCGCCGGCGGTGAAAAGGTCGATGTATTGCTCGCCCACGGCTGGCTGCGCCACCGGACCTCAGGGCGGCCCGGTGAAGATCGAGAGGATGTTGCGCAGGCCGAACTGCGGCAGCCGGCCGCTGTCCTGCTGGCGTTGCGCACGCGATTCCAGGTCGGTCTGCACGTGCTCGAGCGCCAGCATCTGCAGGCGCACGACCTGCATTCTTGCTGCCTGCGCCTTTACCTGGGCATCGGCCTCCACGAGCAGGTCGCCGATGGACTCGCGCAACTGGCGCCGCCGCGCCTCGGCCTGGCCGGCGTCGGCGCCGCTGCCGGCGCGCACGTCGATATGGGCGGTCTGCTGGAAGAGTTCCAGCAGGTTGGAGTACAGCGCGCCGATGGCGATCTGCGAGGACAACGCGTCCTTGAAGAGCGTGCGCGCAGCACCGCCGAGCAGGCGGGCGCCGCGAAACGCGCTGGACGACACCAGGGCCGCGGCGCTGGCCGGCACGCAGCCGTCCGGCGCGGACGCGCCGTCGAGAAAGGCGCCGGCGCTGCATGCCGGGATCGACGCCGGGTCCCGTCCGGTGTCGATGCGGTCGAGGGCGCGCCGTGTCTGGTCGCGCAGGCGCTGCGACATCGCTGCCATCGTGAGCAACGGCGGGCGGAACTGGTAGCTGCCGTTGTCGATCCGTTCGTCCGGAAGCAGGGCAAGCAGGGCTTCGATCTCGCGGGTGACGTTGACGTGCGTGAAGTTGCGCAGGAAGTCGGCGGTCGCGGCCGCGGCGGGAACGGAGCGCGCGTCGAAGGTATGCAAAATGGAGCATCGCCGATAGGCCTCCGATGGGGCCGTGCCCCGTGCCGTCTCCTGGTCGAAGCATTCGTCCCCGGACTGCGCCAACGCCCGGGCGCCGCGCTCCTGCCCGCGGGCCCGCGCGGCCTGTGCATCGCAGGCCTGGGCAAAGGCGGAGAAGCGCGCGGTGTACTTCTTGTCCATCATGTCGAGCACGGACGACATGGTCGGGTTCGCGTACGCCAGCGTAATGAGGTAGTTGCTGGCCGCCGCCTGCGCGCCGTTGAGCAGCGAATTGCGGATCTCCGCAAGGATCTCGGCCGGATCGAAGCGGTGCAGGAAGCCGTTGAGGTCGACGCCGGAACAGCCCAGGCGCACGCCGCCGCCGAAGGTGACGTCGACCTGGCCGGCAGCGCCGGGGCCCGAGGCCGCAGGCCATTGCGATTCCCACTGCGCGCCGGCTCCGGCCTGCGCGCCAAAGCGCGCATCGCTGGTCGTTGCCGCCGCGTTATAGCCGGTATCCGCGCCGGTATCCGCGCCGGCATCCGCGCCGGAAAGCGCGGTGCTGGTGCCTGGCAGCGCTGCCAGGACTGCCAGCAGCATGGCTGCGGCAATGCTTCGCCCGCGCTCTAGCCCGGCGCGCCGGGTGGCCTTGCGCCGCTGGTTGCGCGGCAGGATCGATGCCGCAATGCTGCTCATGGTCGTTGCCCGTCGTCTTGTGCCGCCGCGTTGGTCTGGTCGACCGATGACGGCGCTCGGCGCATGGCGACGATGACCTGCGCGAGCGCGTCGCGCGTGAGGCCGCGGGCGTCGATCGCCACGGTGCGGCGGTTGCGCAGGTCTTCTATCCGAACCAGGGGCAGGATGGTTGCGTCGACGGCCGTCGGATCCGTCGCGGTGGCAACGAGCGGCGGTTCGATGCGCGCGAGTTCGCGTCGCAGCTGCGGCGGCGAGAAGCGCCCGGCGAGTGCCACGCCGGCCTGCAGGGCGGGTACCTGCGTCGCCAACTGGCGCAAGGCCTGCAGCGCTGCGCCGGACTGCGGATCTGCCGGCACGGTGACCAGGGTCACGCGAACCTGCCGATACGCGGACAGTTCGCCGGGCAGGGGCCGCGGGGCGTCCGCAGTCGCGCCGGTGGCCTGCAGCGCGCTCATGCGCGCGGCAACGAAGCTGACCAGGGCCAGCGTTTCCTGCTGCCGGCGCAGATACGCGCGGATATTGGCGTCGGACGGATCCAGCAGCGCGCGAATGGCCTCGCGCGGCGGCTTGCCGTATTGCGCGAGAAACGCGTCGACCTGCGCCTCGATGGGGTCGGAATCCGGCCGGGGCCCGGACCCCGGGCGCAAGGGGTCGGGCATTGGTGGCGAACACGCTACGGGCCCGATGTGCAGCGCCGACCGGCAATGGCTGGTGTCGGCGCCGGGTACCAGGTCCTGCGCCTGGGAACGGACCGCCAGCGCCGCGGTCGCGGCGGCGGCCGCGAGCACATGCGCCATTCCAACCGGGCGCGGGCAGGCGCAGGCCATGTATCAGTGCCCCGGCCTCGCCGTATCCGGCAGCCTTGGTGCGGCACCGGCCTCGAGGTTGAGTCGTAGCGGATTGCCGTCCGGCGTCAGCAGCAGGATCTCGGGTCCCGCGACGGTTACCAGGCGCCATCCGGGAGCCGGGCTGTCGCCGGGTTCAAACCATGCAGCCGTGCCACCCGCCGCGGGTGGGGCGCCGCGGCGTACCAGTTGCGCACGTGCACTGCCACTGCCCATGCGCGTTGCCAGCAGGCGAAAGGGCGCCTGGCGACCGTCCAGAACGCGCAGGCGGCCCTCGATGGCCAGGCCCGCGAGCGCATCGGTGCCGGGAACCGGTGGACTGTCGCCTTCAATGGCATCCGGAATGCGCCGATGGGGCGCCATCGCCACCGGCGGGGCACCCGGGCTGGGCGCCGCAAGTGGTGGCCGCGCTGCCACGCCGCCCGACGCCAGAGGCCGCGGGCCGGAGGCGGTTGGTGACACCGGCGGCCATTGCCGGGAACCGGCCGAGGGGGCATCGGTGGCGGGAGCTTGCGCCGGGACGGGTGGCGTCGCCAGGGTGGGCGACGTGGCCGGCGGCTTAGGCGCGCGCGCACCAACTGGCTGCCATAACAGTCCGGTGGCGTCGTCCAGCGCGCGCTGGCGTTCCGTTAGTGCCCCCGCCGGGTGCGCCACTGCACCGCAGGCGACCAGCTGCAAGGCGAAAACCAGGCCGGCGCTGCCGGCCCCGTGCCGGGTGATCATGAGCCCACCGCATGTACCGGCGCAACGCTGGTATCGCCCGCCCTGGGCCTGACCGGCCCGGCGTGCAGCGGCGGCGCGGTTGGGGGAATGCCAAAGGGCATCTCCCGGGCGAAGCGTTCGATTGCTGCCAGCATATTGCCCTCCGCGCGGTAGAAGCGCTCGATCAGATGTTCATCCACGGGGTCCGTGGTGGCGACGGCGTAGCGCATTGCATCGGGAATCAGCAGACCCTTGGCGGAACGCAGCCCGTCAATGGAGACGAAGAATTCGCTGTAGCGCCGCTTTACCAGGCGCAAGTCGCGCACGATTTGCAGCTCGCGCTCGTTGAGCCGCACATAGCGCTGCAGGTCGGCGTGCCCGGAGCGGTCCATCGGAAGAATGATCTTGGTGGCGGTATTGACCAGCATGACGCGACCGCTGGGAGAGTCCAGGTCCTGAGGGTCCTGGACGATGGGAACCGCGAAGGCGCCGAGGCTGCGATAGGCCTTGAGCGAACGCTCGAGAATGGCCGCGGCGTGGGCATTGCGAACCAGCGCCCATACCTCGTCGGCGATCAGGCCCTTGGGTACGGCCCGCAGGTCCGGATTGGACATGGTCTCGTCGATGAGGCCGAATATGCAGAACGCGGCCAGCGCCGCGCAGGGCTGGCGCAGTATGGCGCCCAAATTGAAGAAGACGAACCGGTCGGCGGGCCGCACGCCCCGGGGCGCATTGAACAGTCGCCGGAAAGGTCCGCGGCGGTACGGGTGCAGGCGCGCGGACAACTGGCGACCGAGCATCCCGGCCGACTGCTCGAGTTCCTGGCAGATGTGCTCCAGCACGGTCTCCTGCAGCGGCGCATGACCTCCGGCGTCCCAATTGCGCTGCGCGCATGTCAATGCCGCCGCCTGCAGGACGACCTCGGCCTCGCGCGAGAGCGCGGAATCGCTACTGTCGTCGACCAGCATCAGTGCCAGCGCGGCGAACCAGCGTGCCTGGTTCTCCAGGGTGGGTGCGCCCGCGAACGGGTTGAGCGATATATCGCTGTCCAGGTGGACGTCGACGTAGCGGCCGAGCATCAGCGCCAGCTTGCGGTAGTCGGCCTTGATGGATATGAGAAAGAGGCGAATATCCGGAAGGCGCCACAGGTGCAGGAGGTAGTCGTGCACGAAGAAGCTCTTGCCCGAACCCGACTGGCCGATGACCAGGGCGTGCGGGTTCTTGTCGGCCTTGGTGGGGTCGATGAAAAGCGGCTCGCCCAAGGCGTTGCTGTACATCACGATGGGGCTGGGAAATTCGCAGGCGAGCGGTTCCGGTGCAGGGTGGATTCCGGTCCAGGCGCCGCCGCCGGGATGCAGGTCGGCACCGTCGCGCGACAGCAGCCGGCGCCGGCGCCGCAGCTTATGTTCCGTGCGCGGGTAAATCGCAAAGGGCAGGCAGCCCCGCAGCAGCAGGGAGCTGCCGATATCGGTCTCGACGGCGGCTTCCATTTCCAGCGACTGCAGGTATTTGCATACCGCGCTGGCGGCCGCATCGGCGCGGTCGGTGGTGGGCTCCGCGAGGTGAACCTGAAGGCGCAGGTCGACGATGCGCTCGCCGTCGGCAAAGAGACGCCGCTCGACTTCCTGCAGGGCCTCGGTGCGGGCCAGCATTTCGGTTTCATTGAAGCGGTGCGTCGAACGGGCGTTGAGAAGTGCGCGCGCCTTGAGTTGCACCAGGGCGGCCGTCGGTGCCAGTGCGGCGGCGGCAACGCTGACGTTGCAGCGCGGCCATAGGTTTGCCAATCCGTTGCACAAGCCGGCATGTACTGCTCTGGGGGGCCACAGCATGGAGACCATGCGGTGGTGCGCCGGCCGGTCCGCGGCGACGCTGCGGAATCCGCCGCCATCGATGCTGTCGATTTGACCCATGGCCGCGACGACCTGGCGCAATTCGATGTCGCCGGCAGGATCGTCCCCAAGGCTGGCGGCGGTCGCCGTCGCGGCCGAACGGTCCGGCGATCGTTGCGGGAACAAGATGGCGGCCAGCCAGGAGACGAGTTGTGCGGCACCCATTGCTTGCACGGTCCAGCCGTGGTTTTGTGCAACGGCGACAACGTCGCGCACCGTCGCGGTGAAGGCGGCTGCGTTGCGGCGGGTGCGGTCGCCGCCGGGAAGCCGTTGCAGCAGAGGCGCCAGCGCCGACCGCCAGCGTTCCGGAACGCCTCGCGCCGCCAGGTCCTGGAGCGCCGCGCGCCCCAGCCCGATGGGGGCGGACTTCAGCGCTATCGTGATGCGCTGGCAGCGCGGAAAGAAGTTGATTTCAGGATCGTCCGGAAAGAATCCGCGCTCCCGGGCCTCGTGCCAGCGGGCCACGAAGTGCCGGCCGAAAAGCTGCGCTGCTGCGTCATTGCCGGATTGCTGGCGGTAAAGCTCCAACGACCGGTCGATGTTGCTGTCGCAGCACTGGAACCATTGCCAGTTCATGCCGGGCGCAAGCGTATGCAGCATCGCAGTGACGGCTGCGCAAACCTGCTCTTCGCCGTCGATCACGGTGTCGACAACGGGAACGTCGAAGGAAAAGGCATACCCCAGGGTGTCGTCGGCAAGCAGATGCAATGGGCCAAAGCCATTGAATTCGCCGCAGAAGAGATAGGGCAATTCGGCGACCAGCGGCCGGCTGCTGGTACAGCGTTGCAGCGCGCTGTCCGCAATACGCTTGGCGGGCAGGTCCGATGCGGCATGCAGCACGGGAAAGACATTGCCCATCAGCGCCCCTCCGGGGCAACGGCCGGATCGTGCGGCGCGCTGTCGAGGGGGCTGCGGCTGCCGTCGTTCATGATCCAGTCGTAGCCGCCGATGGGAATGGCGATCCATTCGCCGAAGTGCTTGTTGCCCTCCGCATCGATCCATTCGTACAGATAGGCAAGCCGTACCTGGGGCGCGCTGAGCAGGGCCTGGGGGATTTCCTTTTGCGGCCGGACGACGTCCGCCCGCGCCAGCATTGGGCGCAGGTCCGTGACGATGGGGGGTTCGGCACGTGCCCGATCGAGGGCTTCGTGCATGGGCATCGTGGGAACCTGGACGTCCGTTGCCGGCGAGGCACACCCCGCTGCCAGCGCGGCCAGCGCGACGATGCAGCACCGGCGCCCAGGTGTGAAGTGAATTGTGGAACGCATCAGGGGTAGGCGCTGTGGGTTTGCGATAAATCGCGACCGCTGGGCGGCAGGCGCAGGTCGTTGGCCAGCACCACGGTTACCGGCGTGCCGCCCCCAACCTGCAGGGACGGGCTGTAGAGGCTGTAGTAGTCCGCAATGGACTGCCCCAATGCATTGGCGGCGCCGCTGGCCGCACCGCCGAGCGCGTCCGATTCCGGGCTGCCTATAAAGGTGGTGCTGGATCCGAGTGCGCCCGGTCCGGTGGAAATCTGGTACTGCTGCTGGCTGAGGCGTTGCCCCAGGCCGCCCACGGCACCGCCGGCTGCGGCCACGGCGACCTTGCGACCGGTGTTGTCGACGATTACCGCGCGAACGCCGCGTATGCCGTCGGCGTCGACGAGCCAGCCGGACGCGTCCCAGGTGCGGGAACTGCCGTCGGGAAAGTTGCAGGTGAGGCGGCTCAGCTTGAAGTCGATGCGCCCGGCGGCAATCTCCGGGCGGCCCTGGACGAGCGCCATGCACCCGTCCAGGTGCGACAGGAAGCCGTTGGCGGATTGATAGTCGCCATGCAGCGCCACGATGCTCTCGCGTTCCGGGCCGCCCTGGATGGCGACGACGCCGTTGAGCAGCCGCCCCTCGACAAAACCGTGCGGGGCGATATTGGCGTCCACCCGGCGGGAGCGCCCGCCGGGCAGGTAGACGACGGGTTCAGTCATGAGGTCGTCGGGCGTCACGCCGATTGCAGCGCGTTCCGCACCACCCGGTGGCGCTTCTCGGCCGAACACTGGGCCGGCGGGAAGCAGCGACGCCAGCGGCGTTGCGCCGTCGGGGTTCGGATCGGCGCCAGCCACCTGGCGGGCATTGACGCGCGGCGCTTCGACGGTATCTGCGAAAGCACCGGGATTTGCATTGCCGCCGCCGTGGACACCGTTGCCTTGCAGCGACTGTCCTAGCGCCTGCAATTGGTCGCCCAACTGGTTTTGCTGCTGCTCGACGCCGCGCAGCCGGGCTTCCTGGGTTTCGTTGGACTGGGCCAGCGCGCTCTGCAGCTGCTGGGTGACCTGCTGCTGGAAAGACTGCACGAACTTTTCCGTTGGCGTGGCCGTGCCGAAACTGGTATCCGAGGAACCAGCCGGCGCGCCGCCGGCATCGGCCGGATTGGCGGCACGCGGCGATGAGGTTGGCGTAAACAGCAGCGCGGCGGCCAATGCGGCCAGTCCGGCACCGGCAGCGCACCACCATGACCGCGGGCCGGCGCGTCGGACCCCGATGCGCATGCGCTGCCCCAGGGACAGGGCGCCGGATTCAGCGTGCATAGACGAGGTAGATGCGGGTGGAGACATGGTTGGCATCGAGCTCGAAGTCATCGGCTGCCATGGCGCGCAGCGTGCCCAGCTCCGGTATGCGGATCAGCAGGTTTGCCGGAACCAGCGGCAAGGTCTGGATTGGCTTGCCGGTGCTCAGTTCCGCCAGGATTCCGGTCTGGTGCCGTGAGCGCCAGACTTCCTGCGCCATTACCCGGTACGGCGGCTGGTCGAACAGCACGCGGTCGCTTCGCTGCACCTGGTATCCGGCCGGCGCCCGTCCCTGCATCATTGCCTTGAGCAGGCCAACCACGGTTGGAGGCGACCGGCCGGATGGAGGGTCCTCGTGCGCGGCAAGATTGCGGACCGTGACGACGGGTACGTAGGGCAGCGCCGAACTGACGCGTGCCAGGTACAGGGTGCCGCTGCGTCGGCCGCGCAACGTGAGGCGCTGTTCTATGCCGGCGCTGCGGGGCCGGATGATGAGCGTATGGGCATCGAGCAGCGTGCAGGCGACTTCGCCTTCGCGCTCCCACGAGTCGTCGAATGCCTCGGGCATGACCAGGCGCGTGTCGGACCCGAGGCGCACCGGCACCTGCAGGTAATTGCTGCCTTCCCAGACGGCGTCGGCCGCCAGGGCCGCGCCAATGGCGACCGGTGCGGGCAGCAGGCCGCTGATGAACGCGCTGGCAAGCAGGACTGCCAGGTGCTGCCAGGGAAAGCGGCGATTTGCGTGCATGGCGGTCCTCAGCTGGCGTTGGCGGGTGCGCCGGCGGTGCCGGTGGAGGCGATGTCGCGCACGTCGAAACCCTCGAGGACGATGCCGGCGCGGTTGGTTCGCGATGGAGCGCCCCAGCGCAGGCGCAGGTGAATTTCGCAGCGATGACTGTCCATGGCCAGGCCGCTGGCGTACACCACGCGCTCGCCCTGCACGCGGTAGTCGAACTGGCCCGCGCCGGCCTCGTGCAGTTGCTCGCTGGACGAGGCGGCAAAGAACGAGCGCGACTGGTTCTGGGTGTCGACGTCGCGCTGCAGCAGTCCGCGCGCCCGCTGCAGCCCGGGAAGAAATTGCGGCGACGAAAAGGATTCGAGTTCGTCGAAGCGGTCGCGGAAGCTTCTGCCGGCGCTGAAATTGGTGGCCAGCGATGCAAGGTAGCGGGCCGTGGCTCGAATGTGTTCTTCGGTAATGCCGGGCGAATAGATTCCGCCTACCGCTCCGGGCACCACCAGCACGGGCAAGTGCTGCTCCAGCGCCCGCGCATTGCCGGCGACGGCAAACGCGTAGACCAGGCTCGCGACGGTCATCGCCAGCATTGCCGTGCAGGTGACGAGGGCGAGCAGCGTATTGCGCTGCATGGCCGAACTCAGCGACGTGAAATCACGCATTCTTGCCTCGCGGACGGATAAGAACCGGAGCTGGCGTGTGAGGTGCGGGTGCGCTGCCAAGCAGCGCGACCTGATGAGCGAGCACCGCGGCCGGCGCGCGATGAATGCCGGCGCAGGTGCTCTCAGGAGATGAGGCGCTTCACCCGGTGATCGAGCAGGCCGCCCAGCGGCAGACCCAGCTGGTACAGGCGATGGATCAGGTACCCGTCCGGCTTGCCCAGGGTGACCCGGATATAGGCCGCGCAGCCCAGTGTTGCGGATATCAGGCCGGCGATGGGGTCTACGGTGCGCAGCAGGAAGAGCGGGATCATGAACACCATCAGGTATTCGCCCAGGCGGCTGTTGCTGTCGATGAGGTGGGGTACGGGTCTCATCCCGCGCCTCCGAGGGCCTGGGCGGTATTGCGCATGGAGACGACGATCAGCGGCACGAAGAAGATCAACGCGCCGGCGGCCATGACGCCCAGCGCGTGCATGAAACCGCGCTCGAGGAACATGTAGATGCCCATGGCGACGACCACGGCCGAACCGACCAGGCCCCAGGGGCCGTACAGCACGCTGCGGAAAGCCGACCACAGGGTCGACCCGGCGTCTGCCGTGCCGATCTGTGCCAGTGCCAGGGCGGGTGCGAGCGCCAGGACAACGGCGAATGCCAGCGTGCACTGCCGCGCACCGTGGACGCTGCGGCGCGCGGGCGTTGTGCCGCTTTTGTCCGGGGGGTGGTCTCGCATGAGATCGGGTCCTCTCTCTCTGGTCCGGCGCGATGCGCTGGCACGTGCACGATTGGCAGAGGCAATCATGCGTCGGCGGCGTGGCCCGTGCACTACTGATTGCGGTACGGGCTCGCAGCAATGCACCGCACGGCGAAAGTTCCGTGGCTCACTCAATGCCGCTATGCCACCATCCGCGACGCGATTTCATGCGTTCGCGTGATGCGTCCGGTCACGAAGCGTACGTAGGATGACCCTCTATGCTTTTGTGGAGGTGCGATCGTGACCAATATGTTTCCAACCACGATTGAACACGGCGGAACTTCCAGCAACTGGGAAGTGACTGCCGACGCTGCCGCAGTGCCGACTGCCAATATTCCGGACCTGCTCGCAGGCCTGTACAACGAGGCGCCCGCGACGCTGCGCCCGACACTGCTCGAATACCTGCTGCGGCCGGTCGGCCCGCTGGCGATCGTGACCATCGCCTCCGGGGCGTTCGCGCACCTTCTCTATCGCCTGCGGTTCCACGGCGCGCCGATCTCGCTCGACGACGCCGCGCGCGTCAGCGCAGATCACGTGTTCCAGCTGGCGCGCTTCGTCGAGCAGTGCAGTCCGCACGCGCTGATGCGCATGGGCACCCTGATCGCCGGCAATCCGGTGTTTGTCGCCTCCGTCAGCGGCTCTGCGCTGCTGGTGGCGCTGGGTGCGTGGCGTCGGCGACGGCGGGTCGACGCGGCCGGCTGACCGTCGCATCCTGGACGTGCACGGCGCTCGGTCAGGCGTCCTGCCGCCCCGGCCCCAGTCTGAGCAGCCGTTGTTCGCGCCAGATCTCCTGGACGAACGAATCTGCCACCACGTAGGTGCCGTGCCCCCGGCGCATGATGAGGTTCGATGCGACCAGCGCATTGACCACCGGCTGAACCTCCTCGACCTTGACTTCCCGGCCCAGGGCGATGGTGTAGCTTCCCACGGCCTCGGCGGAGAACAGGCCCCGGGCATCGCCCCCTGCGGCGGCAACGCGGTCGAAGATCGACACCGCCAGCGCTCCCATTTCCCACAGGCGCGCCGTATCGATCTCGGCGGCGGTGCTACGCATCGTCGCGGCAATTATTGGCAGCGTCACATTCGGGTCCGGGCTTGTTCCCGGCGGCAAGTGGCGCAACTGGCGCAGTGCCCGCATCAGCTCTTCGGGCCGGTGGCCGAGCGCGCGGAATGCTTCGACGGCAACCTCGAATGATGGCCAGGGGCCGGCACCTTCGGCGCCCAGTCGATCGAGCAGGTACTGCACGAAGCCTGCGTCCAGGACCGGGTAGTTGACCGAACTGGCGCCGGCAAACGCCTGGCCGCGTCGCGTGATGAGCTCGTTGACCATGGCCCGATGCGAACCCGTGCCGACGAAGATGAAATGGCCGGCGGTGTTCGGCCGCGGGTTGATCGCGTCGCGGGCCGATTTGAGCGCAACCAGCATCTGGTTGCCTTCCTCCGAGGACATCGCGTGCTGGACCTCGTCGACGATCAGGACCACATCGGCGGCCGCCTTGTCGACCACTTCGGTTAGTGCCTGCGCGAGCGTGGGGCCGCCGGCCGCGCCGAGCCTGTCCACCTCGAACCCGAACGCAATGCCCATCGCCTCCACTTTGGCCTTCCTGACCAATTGCAGTTTGGCGAGCAGCGTGGAGGCTGGCGTTTGCAGGTCGGCGAGCGCTTTGCGGATCGCGGCGTGTACCAGCGAGGCCGGGCTTGCCTGCGTATCGCTCCACAGGTCAACGTAGATCACGATCGCGCCACCGGCTTCGAGCGCCGGGATGAGGTCGTGCACGAGGAAGGTGGTCTTGCCGGTGCGGCGCAGCCCGGAGAAGAACAGGCCCGAGCGCAGCGCCTCGTCCAGCACGCCCGGATGCAGCAACTGCTGCGCCATTTGCCGGGCAAGTTCGGGGCGTCGGAAGATTTCGGCCATGGCGACTATATTATCTTTTATACATCTACGATAATTATATCCAATAAATAATTAAAATAAAACCCCGAAAAATGCGCAAGGTGTCGTTTAACACATTGATTAATAGAGATTGTGCATCAACCACGGGGGGCGCCAACAAAAAAAGAGCCTGGTCTGGGACCAGGCTCTGAAAGCACCACTCAAGGAGGAGACAGGAGAGTGTCCGGACTGGCGCCCGAACTAGTGGTGCCAAGGAGACATGAAATCGTCAGGCGGCTTTGCGCACCTTTGCCTTGGCCGCGTCGTTGGCGGCAGAGGCGGCATTGATGGTGGCCGAGGCGGCGGCCGCGAAATTCGATTCGGCCCAGTCGGTGGCCTGGCGCGCGGCCTTGGTGGCCGTGTCGAAGGCGGTGTTGGCGGCGGCAACCGCCGTCTTGAACATCGACACCGCAGGCTCCGAGCCGCTGGGCGCATTCTTGGCAGCGAACTCGATGAAGTCGGCAACCTTCTTGTTGCCGTCGCTCAGCTGCGCTTCGATGATCTTGGTCAGTTCGGCGTTGGCGCCGCTGGCGATGCCGTAGGCATTGCGCGAATAGCCGACCAGCTTTTCCAGCGAGGGCTGGGCCGCGCCGGTGGCCAGCGCAAGGAATTCCTGCGGGTCGCGCACGGCCAGCAGCGCGTGGCTCGACTCCGACGCATCGGCAAACGCGGCCTTGGCGGCGGCCAGGTTCAGGTTGACCAGCTTTTCCGTCGCGCCGAACAGGGTCTGGGCGAGGGCATTGAAGGCTTCGAGCTGCGACTTCTGCAGTTCGACCAGTTCCGTGATATTCGAGGTCATGAGGTTCTCCAAGAGGGTCGGTTTGCTATGTTCTCGTCAGCGGCGGCGCTTTCGGCCGCCGTCGTGCTCAGGTCTTTCACCGCGGTTTGAGATCTCGCGAACCACTGGAGCACGGGTACAAGTGTATGGTGCTTTGCACAAAAGTCAAGCCAAAAGTGCGCTATCGATAATTGGCATGAACATCCTTGGAATTAAGATTACTGATATTTATCATTACCTTATATGACAATTGGGGACGCCGACATGACCGGTCCGGGACAGCAACCGCGACGCAACAAAATCAAGCATTTAGGCCATCGCCAAGGCGCTGGCGCGACCGCTGGCGCGTGCCCGCACGCGTACCGGCGATGAGCGCCGCCGACCGCAGCCCGCCGGGGCCGGCCGCCGTTGTCGACGCGGCCATCACGTCGCGGCGCTCGATCCGCGCCTTCCTGCCCGACCCGATTCCGCGCCAGACCATCGAGGACATCCTGCGGGTGGCCGCGCGCGCGCCCAGCGGCACCAATACCCAGCCATGGAAGGTGCATGTCCTCACCGGCGCTGCGCTGCGCGCGCTGTCCGCGGAGATCCTCGCCATCTACGCCGACCCCGCGCAACTGGCGCAGTGCAAGGACGATTACTCCTACTACCCCGAGAAGTGGGTCGAGCCGTACCTGGCGCGCCGCCGCAAGGTGGGCTGGGACCTGTATGGCCTGCTGGGCATCGGCCGTGCCGACAAGGACAAGATCGCCGCGCAGCACGCGCGCAACTACCGCTTCTTCGACGCTCCGGTGGGACTGATCTTCTCCATCGACCGGGTGATGGCGCAGGGCAGCTGGCTCGACTACGGCATGTTCCTGCAGAACATCATGGTGGCCGCGCGGGCGCGCGGGCTGGACACCTGCCCGCAGGCGGCCTTCGTGCAGTTCCACGAACTGCTGCGTAGCCGGCTGGGCATCGGCGCCGACCACGCCATCGTCTGCGGCATGTCGCTGGGGCGCGCCGACATGAGCCGCATCGAGAACACTCTGGTCACCGAGCGCGAGCCGCCGGAAAACTTCGTGCAGTTCCGCGACGCGGCCTAGCGGCCCGCGACACCCTGGCGCCGGCGGCGCGGTACGGGTCGCGCCGCGGCTTGCCGCTGGCGCGGCCGCTTCGGTACACTGCGGCGCTTGCCGACTGGCGGTTTCGCGCACTGCGGAACCGGCCGCTCGGCGCCACCGGCCCGGCCAATGCCCCCAGAGGCCCCGGTTCGGCTGTTTGGGTGGCGCAAATGGCCCATTCCGGGCTTTGCCCCGGGCCTTGAAGGACCGATACTGCTCTACTGGGAAGTGCCGTCGCGGGTGCAGGCCAGCCGCCCGCGGCGGTGGTGTGCGCGGCGGTGGCGGGCACCTGGCGCCGGGAACACGTCGGCAATTGCAGAAGGGAAATGCGGCAGATGCAGTCAGCACGGAACATGAGCGGGCAGTGGCGGGGCGGTCTTCTGGCCGTCCTGGCGGTGCTGGGCGCTGCCCTGGCCGCGGTGCCGGCCCGGGCGGTGGAGGAAGAAACCCTGGACCTGCCGCTGGCGCACGACCTCGAGTCGCCGGTGCCCATGCTGCCGGTGCACCGCGCGGTGTCGCTGTCGAGTGCTGCCGAGCACATGCCGGCCATCAGGTCGGCCTATGCGCTGGTGGTCGACCAGGACACCAACGAAATCCTCATGCAGAAGAATCCGGACGAAGTCTCGTCGATCGCGTCGATCACCAAGCTGATGACCGCGATGATCACGCTCGATGCCGGCCTGCCGCTGGACGAACAACTGCAGGTGGTGCGCGACGACCGCACGGCCGCGGGGTGGAATGGTTCGTCGCTGCGTCCGGGCGTCCGCCTGACCCGCGCGCAGGCGATGCACCTGGCGCTGATGTCCTCCGAGAACCACGCCGCGCAGCTGCTGGGCCGCACCTATCCGGGCGGCATGGAAGCCGCGGTCGCGGCAATGAACGCCAAGGCGCGCGCGCTGGGCATGAACGACTCCAGCTTTGCCGACCCCACCGGCCTGTCGCCGCAGAACCGCGCCAGCGCCAACGACCTGGTGCGCATGGTCAAGGCCGCCTACGACTACCCGCAGATCCGCGAGTTTTCCGTCAGCACCGAGTACGCGCTGCCGGTTGGCAAGCACGAGCTGCGCTACCACAACACCAACAAGCTCACCTCGCACGCCGACTGGCAGATCGGCCTGCAGAAGACCGGCTACATCAATGCCGCCGGCCGTTGCCTGGTGATGCAGACGGTGATCGAGGGGCGCCGGGTGGTGATGGTGCTGCTCGATTCCATCGGCAAGTACTCGCGCTTTGCCGATGCGCAGCGCATCCACGACTGGCTGATCGCCCGCGGACCGGTGCCCGGCGCCGCGCACGGCGGTACCCAGTAGCGCTGTCCGGCGCCTAGCGCGCCTCGGCCGCCTTGCCCGGCGCGCCGTCGTATCCCAGCCCGGTGGAGATGCGGTTGGCCGTGGCGGTCAGGTCCTCGATCCACGCGTCCTGCATGCGCTCCGAGGGTGCCGACAAAGAGAGTCCGGCAACGATCATTCCCGAATCATCGCGGATCGCCGCGGCGATGCAGCGCACGCCGGGCTCCAGTTCCTCGTTGTCGCGCGCGTAGCCGCGGGCGCGCACCTGCGCCAGTTCGCGGTCAAGCCGCGCCGGGTCGGTGATGCTGTTGCGCGTGTGCCCGGCCAGGCCGGTGCGCGTGGCATACGAGCGCACGATGCGCGGATCGTCGTGGGCCAGGAACAGCTTGCCGCTCGAGGTGAGGTGCAGCATCGCGCGTCCGCCGATGGCGCGCACCACCTGCATGCCCGAACGCTCGCTGTAGGAGCGCTCGACATAGACAATCTCGTCGCCCTGGCGCACCGACAGGTTCACCGTCTGGCCGGTGCGCCGGTGCAGTTCGCGCATCGGTTCGATGGCCGCCTCGCGCACGCTCAGGCGCGCCTTGACCAGGTTGCCCAGCTCGAGCAGGCGCATGCCCAGCCGGTAGGAGCCAGCCTGCTCGCCGCGGTCGACGAAGCGCCCCACCACCATGTCGTTGAGGATGCGGTGCGCGGTGGACGGATGCAGCTTCGTGGCCTGCGCCAGTTCCTTGAGGCTTACCGAGCCGGAACGCTCGGCCAGCACGTCGAGCAGGCTCATCATGCGGTCGATGACCTGGATGGCAGTGCGATCGCTTTTGCGTGCGGCCGGTGCGGCCGGTGCGGCCGCGCCGGCGCCCTCGGGCGTCGAGGCGCTGGCACTAAGGGGCGGCTTGGCGGAGACGGTGCGCATGGTGCACTGCCAGAAATTTCACTTGAATACAGTTTATACCGCAATGCGGAAAAAGCTAGCCCCTGGGAACACCGACCTGCCAGGCACCGGGTGGCGTGTCCGCCGGGGGCGCCGCTAGGCCGCCGGCGCGTGCCGACCCTGCGCGGCCAGCGCCGCGCGGCATTGCATGACGAGCGCCGGGCCGCGATAGATCAGGCCGGTGTAGATCTGCACCAGCCGGGCGCCCGCGGCGATCTTCTCGACCGCGTCCTGCGGATCGAGGATGCCGCCCACGGCAATGATGGGCAGCGCGCCCTGCAGGTGCGCCGCCAGCAGGCGCACCACGGCGGTGGCACGCTCGCGCAGCGGCCGCCCCGACAGGCCGCCGGCTTCGCCGGCGTGCGCCAGTCCGGCAACCGCTGCGCGGTCGATCGTGGTGTTGGTGGCGATCACCGCATCGATGCCATGGGCCACCAGGGTGTCGGCCAGGCGCGGCAGCGCCGCATCGTCCAGGTCGGGCGCAATCTTCACGGCCAGCGGCACGCGCCGCCCGTGCTGCTGGCTGAGCTTGTGCCGCTCGGCCGCCAGCGCGGCCAGCAGCGACTCGAGCGCGGCATCGCCCTGCAGGCTGCGCAGGTCCTGCGTATTGGGCGAGGAGATGTTGATGGTCACGTAGCCCGCGTAGGGGTAGACCGCTGCCAGGCACTGGCGGTAGTCGTCCATTGCCGCGGCGATCGGCGTGGCGGCGTTCTTGCCGATATTGAGCCCCAGGACGCCGCCGTAGCGCGCGCGCTGCACGTTGGCGACGAACTGGTCCACACCCTGGTTGTTGAAGCCCAGCCGGTTGATCAGCGCCTCGGCCTGCGGCAGGCGGAACATGCGCGGCTTGGGGTTGCCCGGCTGGGCGCGCGGCGTCACCGTGCCCACCTCGATGAAGCCAAAGCCCATGGTGCCGAGCGCATCGATATGGGCGCCGTTCTTGTCCAGGCCCGCGGCCAGCCCCACCGGGTTGGGAAAATCCAGGCCCATCACGCGCAGCGGTTCGCCGCCCAGTGGACACTGCGTCAGGCGCGTGGCGCCCAGGTCATGCGCGCGCTGCAGCCCTGCCAGCGTGAGTTCGTGGGCGCGTTCCGGATCGAGCGCGAACAGCAGCGGTCGCGCCAGCGGGTAGAGGGCCGCGCAGCCCGCCGCCGCGCTCACGCCGCCGTCGGTGCGCCGCGAACCCAGCGCCCCTGTTGCAGCGTCTCCACCGGCTGGAAGCGGGCCTTGTACGACATCTTGTTGCTCTCGCCGATCCAGTAGCCCAGGTACAGGTAGGGCAGCGACAGCGTGCGGCACTGGGTGATCTGCCACAGCACGTTGTAGGTGCCGTAGCTGGCCGGCGTGGCGTCCGGGTCGTAGAACGTGTAGACCGACGACAGCCCATCGCCGAGCACGTCGATGATCGAGACCATGCGCAGCGTGCCCAGTGCGTCGGCCGGCGCATGCGGCGCCAGGCGGTCGCGAAACTCCACCAGCCGGGTGTTCACCTTGGTCTGCAGCAGGAACTGCGAGTACTGCTCGCGGCTGTCGTTGTCCATGCCGCCGCCCGAGTGGCGCGCGGCCTGGTAGCGCAGGTACAGGTCGTAGTGCTCGTGGTCGAAGGCCA